>RAZJ01000045.1 GCA_003612625.1 bacterium 1XD42-1
ACTTGATGTCATCTTTTTGACTTTTGTCTATTTTGCTCTTGCTGTGGATGCTCTTATGTGAACACGTCCTAGGGTAAAAACGAAAAAAAGGGCACACTTGAGGGATAAACTTAAAATCCCTGGAGTGTGTCCTTTATCAATTATATCTAGTTGTATATTGATGGTATAGTGTTTTATTAGTTTTAATAATATTTTTAAATTAGTGTATGCCATGATACCTTGAACTATTATAGCATAATATGGATAATAAATATAGAAAATATGTGGCACATGAGCTATTATTGCCATAAAAAATAGGAATATTCAAAAGAGGCTGAGAACTATTCATAAAATTTGTATTACTTATTTTCGTTTTATTTTTATTTATAGACTCTGAATATATGCTTGACATATAGTATTGTTCAAATTATAATGAAATAGTAAAGTTGCAAAAGGGGTACCCCTTTTGTGGTTATTGTTGGTATACCAACAATAACCACAACTGTATAGAAGATATCCATTTTAGGAATTACAATAGCCAATAAACTTGGCAAAAAATTCGAATTGGAAACAGCCTAATATAACGGCATCCTCATTAGGCTCGAAGAGCACAACAGGTATTTTATATTTTGCGAATCAGCTATCAGTGAAAAGAGGCCCCAAAAGATGCAGAGCAGCCAGCGGTATCTATAAATATCTCCATAAATAACTAAAAAGAATTAACAATACTGGCGGGTGAGATATAAAGCAGAGATTGGGGATATAGAAATATGTGGATCTGCAATTAAGAAAATCTGATATTATATATGACCAAAAGCATTTAGTGCAGATATATTAAAATTTTAAACTTATTATTGTAGATCATGACTTATATTATGCGGGGGAATGTCTGTGCAAAGTTTTGAAGATGAAATTTCGTCAATCAGAGAAATTTGTAATAGTGAACAATTTAAAGAGAGATTAGAGAAAGTAAAAATACTCAGTTTAGGAAAGCCATTGATTTTGTATGGTGCAGGTACGATCGGCTATTCAGTAGCAAGGCTTTTAAAGCATAATCATATAGAGGTAAGCTGTTTTTGTGATAGAAATAAAAATGGGATAAATGAAGAGAGTGGTTTACCCATTATCTCACCGTACCAAATACCTGTTCAATATCCAGATGCTAACATTATTGTTTGTTCGGTGAATTATAAGGATGAAATTACAAATGATCTTATTAAATTAGGCATCAGTTTAGATCGTATTTTTTATAGAGATGAATTATACATTTACGAAGTGATGTGGGAGGATTTACTTCAACATTTGGATGGATATAGGAGAGCATTTAATTTGTTAGAGGATATTAAATCCCAACAGATTTTATTGGAACGAATCAGATGTTATGTTACATCAATACCTATTACAGTATCGCCGCCTGAAAGCCAATACTTTGATTCTGAAATTATAACATTGAATACAAAAGAGATATTTGTGGATGCAGGTATGTATATCGGTGACACTGCAGAAGCTTTTTTCCAGATTACAGACAATCAATATAAGCATTATTATGGGTTTGAACCAGATGAGAATAATTTCCTTTCTGCAAATCTAGCTTTGCAGGGAAAGGCTAACTTGACTTTGGTAAAGAAGGGTCTTTGGAGCAGTGAAACGCATTTTTTATTTGATAGCGGTTTAACAAGTAGTTCCAAACTGGATGCAGACACAGGTAATGATTATGTTGAAGTAACTTCGTTGGATACATTTTTTCGAGATAAAGAAGCGCCAACATTTATTAAGATGGATATAGAAGGCGCTGAACTGGAGGCATTGAAAGGCGCTGAACAGATAATCCGTAATTTTAAGCCAAAGCTGGCTATCTGTGCATACCATAAACCAGAGGATTTATATACGCTTCCGGAATTGATTAAAAGTTTTAGAGATGATTATGTGTTTTATCTGAGGCACTATACAGATACCCTGTATGAAACAGTACTCTATGCTTTTTAAATTTTTGGAGGACATGTGCAATGATTGATATTAAAGCGTCTTATAATGAAGAACGATTGTGCTTGGGCGAAAAGCTGCCACTGGATACACCGCTGTCTGTAATCCTTGATATCAGTGAACGATGTAATTTTAAGTGCAACTATTGTTTTCGTTCCACTGAAAGGAATGAAGGCTGGGACTATGCGGCAAAAAATAATTTGATAACGATGAAATTATTAAAATTAGCGGTCAAGCAGTTGGGGGAATTTCCGCAAAAAATCAAATCAATCTCACTTTCGGGTCATGGGGAACCTCTTTGCAATCCAGAACTCATATCTATAGTTCGATATCTTAAAAAAGCTGATGTAACAGAACGGATTGAAATGCACACTAACGCATCTGTGCTTACAGAGGAAACAGCAAAAAATATAGCTCAATCAGGTTTTAGTAAAATAGTGGTGTCTCTTCAAGGATTGGATGCCGATACTTATCAGAAAGTTTGTGGAATAAAGCTGAACTGGAATACTTTTTATGAGCGGCTTCAAATTTTGTATCAAAATAAAAGTAGCGAGCTGAAAATACATATCAAAATATCAGAAGCTGCTTTGAAAAAAGAGAATTATGAAGCAGAAAAAGAGCGTTTCTATTCCATGTTTGGACCGATTGCCAATACAGTCTCAATAGAGAAAGTTACTCCGCTCTGGAAAAATCTCAGAGTTGGTTCGGAAGAAATGATTAATAAGTATGGACAGAAAATTGGAATTGTAGAATGCTGTCCAATTGTATTTTATAAGATATGGGTTGCACCTGATGGAGAAATCTACCCATGTACTGGATTGCCAGCACCAATGAGTTTTGGGAATATTCGGAATACATCTTTAACAGAAGCATGGAATGGACAGAAACGGCAGGAATTTCTGCGCTCCCATCTGCGAAGGTCAAGAGGAGGCTATGCTGCATGTATGGACTGCTTTGTTCCAGTTAATACGGTCACTATGGATAAGGATCGGATCGATCCTTATAGAAAAGAAATACTGGCGCGAATGGGGGAATTTGCAAATGAGTGAAAAAATAAATTATGCGTGGCCAGTCACATCGGAAAATGCTGTTGTGTATCATTACTTTCTGCAGAAAATTGAGTGCATGAAAGGATTGTTACAAGAAAAAAGGATTGCAATTTTTGGTGCGGGGATTCGAGGTTGCTGTCTATTAAAAATATTAGAAGATAATGGTTTTCAAAACATAATTTTTGTGGATAACAACAAGGAAAAGCAAAACAACCAAATTAATAACTATGATATTGTTTCTTTTGAAGTGGCGAAAACAGAAAATAACCAAATATTTTTGGTAGCACCAGAGGGAGCCTATAAAATATACGAACAATTAAATGCAGCAGGATTAGAGGAAAATAAAGATTGGATTTCATTTAGTGTTTCAGCCTATCAGCAATATGTCGAAGAGTATAAGCGACCGCTTCATAACTATCTTTTGGTTATGGGTGACTGTGCATTTACACATATCGCATTGGAGGATGAAAACTCTGATTCCTTGGGAACAATGATTCGAGACAAGGTTGGGAAACATCGCTGTAAGGTATTAGATATGCATGGTATGGGACAGCAAGCCTACTATCATATAGCAAAATCTCTAATCAAGCGGGAAGAGCGGCCAGACTCTTTCTTGTTACTGCTTATGATAGAAACTATGGCACCTAAGGTACCGATTATGCCTCGTACACAACACCCAGAATTGATAAAAGCACTTGTAGAGTTATCAGAAAATCCCGATCCTGATTTTGTAGCGTATTCGCATTTAACGCAAGAACGGTTTGATCACTTTCAGGTGGAGGCATTTGCCTCCTTTGATGATAAGGCAAGTCAAAGGAATGAAAAGCTTTATATGCAGGTTAATTATCTGTTCCGATACCGGGAGACAACGGAAGGAGTTCTTTACTTAAAAAAAACCATTCATATGATGAATGAAGCAGGAATTCCGGTTGTGTTATATGTCCCACCAGTTAACTATTGGCAAGGAGAAAAATTATTTGGAGCAGATTTCAAGACAGCTTATGAGACGAATTTTAAAAAGTTGTATGAAACATTGGATCGGGAAGGATTACACTACGAAGTTGTTGATGTCAGCTATTTATTGAATTTGTCTGACTTTGCGGCACCCAATACGATTGATGAGACCTGTAAATATAGTGGACGGAAGAAAATTATGCAATATCTCAGCGAAGTTGAGACATTAAAGCCATATTGGAACATGTAAGGATGGGAAAGGGCTATGGTAAATTCAGCTGCGAATTATTTGCGGAAAGCGGCAAAACACTTTCCCAATAAGATAGCTTTTCAAGATGAAAATAAGAGTATCACTTTTGGGGAATTAGACAGATACGCATGTTTACTCGCCTACAATATTTATCAAAAATTTAATGGTGCAACGAAACAAGCTATTGGTGTTTATCTTTCCCGGAAAGTCGATTGCATAGTCGCATTTATGGGAGTGCTATACAGTGGAAATTATTACACACCGCTTGATATAGCAATGCCCAAGGAACGGCTTGAGAAAATAACAGATATTTTAAATCCGACTCTGATCGTCACAGATATTGCTCATCAAAAGCGTATTTCTGGATATCAAACGATAATTTTGGACAGGTTGGTCCCAGAGCCTATGGAGAGTAATACCATAGATGCAATTCTAGATACAGTTATTGATACGGATGTACTTTATGTTATGTTTACATCTGGTTCGACGGGAAATCCCAAAGGCGTTATCATTACACATCGTGCCGTTATAGATTATGTGGATTGGCTGGCAGATACATTTCATTTTGATGAAACTACTGTATTTGGAAATCAGGCACCATTCTATTTCGATAATTCTGTTCTTGATATTTACAGTACCCTTAAAAATGGATGTAAAACCATTATAATACCGGAGGAGAAATTTTTGTCAGGTATACAGTTATGTTCTTTTCTCCGGGAGTATGAGATCAATACATTATTTTGGGTTCCTTCTGCTATGGCTCTGGTAGCTAATTCAAATGCATTGGAAAAAATACCTTTAAAGAAGCTGACAAAAATACTTTTCGCAGGAGAAGTCATGCCAGCAAAATTATTAAACAAGTGGCGTAAGATGGTACCAGATGCTGTATATGCTAATCTTTATGGTCCTACAGAGATCGCTGTTGATTGTACATACTATATTGTCGATCGGGAGTTTGAAGAGACAGAGAATATTCCTATTGGTATTGCATGCAAAAATACAGATATTCTGGTACTAAATGATCAGGATAATCTTGTTTCCGCAGGGGAAATTGGAGAATTATGTGTGCGGGGAAGCTGTATTGCCTATGGCTATTATGGGAATTCAATCAAGACAGAAGAAGTTTTTGTTCAAAATCCTTTGAATGATAAGTACCCAGAGAAAATTTATCGTACAGGAGATCTTGTGAAGTACAACAAACGTGGAGAGCTCCTTTTTATTGGACGTAAAGATTTTCAAATTAAGCATCGGGGTTATCGAATTGAATTGGGGGAAATTGAAACCGCCGTTTTTTCTGCACCAAATGTTGAGAATTGTTGTGCTATATATGATGAAGAAAACAAGAAGATTGTCATATTTGTCGTGCCTGAGACACTCAATAAAAAAGTAGTATATGCACATTTAAAACGATTGCTGCCGCAGTATATGCTGCCAGGTATCATCATGACGGAGAAAGCATTGCCGCTCAATTCAAATGGGAAAATTGATAGACCTATTTTGAAAAGCAGGCTGAAGGAGAGCATATGAAGAAACTGATTATGGATCGGGTTTCGTGCCATGTGACTGCGAGATGTAATCTTCGCTGTAAGATGTGTGCGGTTTATATTCCAAAACTTTATGAACTAGGAAATGTTCCTGAATATGATATTTCAGATATCAAGCACAGCTTTAAAACTTATTTTGAACTGGTAGAGCGGGTCAGATTGATATCAATTACAGGGGGAGAACCGATGATTTATCCCCATCTGGCTGAACTAATTGAATATCTCCTTAATTATAAAGAATCTTTTTCTAAGTTGGAAGTGTTTACAAATGGCTCAATAACTATTCCAGAATCAGTGTTAAAGGTTTTGTCAAAATCAGAGAAAATAGTTCTTTTTGTAGATAATTATGGCCCTGAAATTTCCCAAAAGGTTGATGAAATTGAGCAAAAATGCAAGGTCTTTCATGTTAAATATTCGATTCGCAAGTATTTTGGTAAAGATGCCCATATGGGCGGATGGATTAATAGGAATATTCTGCCAAATCGGCTCAGTGATGAAAAAGCCAAGGAACATTCACAAAAATGCGTAACTGGAAGGCTAGGCGGAAGATTGTTTACAATTTTTGGGCGAATTATTACATTTTGCGCAACACCATATTGTGGTTATCGAATAGGCGCTGTTCCAGAATGCGATGTTTTGCATGTCGATTTGATCGATGAATGCACTACATTAGATGAAAAATATCAGAAACTGTGCGAAATGTGCAACGCGAAATTTAATCCAGGTTGTGCCTGGTGTAATGGTATGGGTATTTATGAAAATATGGATCGTTTTATTCCAGGGGAACAGGTGAAATAATATGAATAATATAATACTACATCGCGTAGCTATTCACCTTACATGGAGATGCACTTTGCGATGTGAAAAATGCGGCGCATATATTCCAGAAATATATGCAAAAGGATTAGCGTTTGATTATGACTATGAAGAGATAAAGCATAGTTTGCTAACACTGTTCGAAATGGTGGACATGATAGAAGTGATCACACTTACCGGAGGAGAAGCTATATTACATAAGAATATTATTGATTTATGCAAGTTTTTATTGGAGTATCAAGACAAATTTAAGCGGATAGATTTCCAGACAAATGGAACCATTTTATTTTCAGATTCTTTACTGAATGTTATGGCCAAGTCGGACAAATTTACTTTTTTTATAGACCATTATGGACCAGATATATCAACAAAAGTGGAGCAAAACGTTGAACTATGTAAGGAATGGTGCGTAAATTATATGGTGCGTAAATATTATGGAGAAGATGCGCACATGAACGGCTGGATTGATTGGTCTCCCAGAAAAGAGAAAATTAGCAAAGACGCTGCTCAAAAGCAGTTTATGCTGTGTGCAAATGGGCGCCTGGATCAACGTCCTTTTGTGATATATGGGAATCTTCTAACATTGTGCGCAATGCCTTTCTGTAGGTATCAGATTGGGGCGCAGCCATTTGAAGATATTTTGACACTCAATTTAGCAGACAATCAGATGGGGATTGAGGAGAAGCGGCAGCGTTTATTAGAGATGAGAGATACAAATTTTAATCCTGGTTGCCAATATTGCTGTGGAATCGGTGTAGATCCAAATGTAAAGCGTTATAAAGCAGGAGAGCAGGTGAAACGAATATGAAATCCATTCATAAAGAAATAAAGCAACTAATTGAGGAGATTAATCCTTATGTAGAGCTTAAGGAAGGAATGGATTTGCTGGGTGAAGGTGTTTTGGACTCCCTAGAAATATTTGCATTTGTAACCCAGATGGAGGATGCTTTTAATATTGAGATACCAGATGAAGCAATTACAAGGGAACATTTTACAACTATCGAAAGTATTGCCCTACTTATACAAGAGTTGAGAGGAAAGAAGTAAATATTATGATAGTTAAACCCTCTAATCCTCAAAAACTGATTTCTCTTTTAAGAGAAAAACCGCTTATCCTATATGGCTTTGGTGGAGCAGGAAACAGCATAGCACGTTGGTGCAGCGAAAATCAAATTGATTATATTTTTGCAGATCAACATGCAGTGCAGAAACAAAAAGATACAGATAAAAGAATTATATTGCCAGAATTGTTAGTAAAGGAGTACCCTAATGCCAATATTGTGGTTTCATCAATTGTTTATTACGATGAGATAGTGAAGCATCTTCTGGCTATGGGAGTGAAAGAAGAAAATATATTATCCTATCAACTGTTTCTTCCAGAGCGTATCCGTTGGAGCGATCTGGAGCATAGTACAATATGGGGAACTCACATGGGACGAGTCAAGAAAATTGCGGATTGGATACCAGCAAATGCGGGGACTGTTGCAGACTATGGCGCAGGAAGGCTGAGTCTAAAAGAATTTTTAGATCCTGCTATTTCTTACTATCCCATTGACTATATAAAGCGATCGAAGGAAACAATTATCTGTGATTTTGATCGAGATAATTTTCCCGATATTAAAACCGATGTCTCTGTTTGTACAGCAACTTTGATTTTTATTGAACATGCAAAGGAATTATTAGAGCATATTTGTAGTCATACTTTTCGGACTATCATTCTATCTTATGTTACACAGGAGGCTTTTTCTAATGTTGCGGGGCGGCGTGCATCAGGATATGTCAATGATTTTTGTGAAAAAGATATTCAGCAGATGCTTTTGAAGCATGGTTTTATGTTGAAAGAGATAAAGCCAGATCCAGCAAATAAGATCGATACATTGTATTTATTTAATAATGATACAGGAGGAATACTCCATGATTATCCAGCCTGAAAACCCGGATCAACTAATCGCATTACTGCGCTCGGCGCCTTTAGTTTTATACGGCATGGGCGGCGCAGGACTTCGCATTGCAAAGTGGTGTGATGAAAATCATATTACATATGTTTTTGCAGACAAAAATGCGGAGAGCAAAAGGGGGAACAATGACAAACTAGTGGTTTTACCAAAGTGCTTGAAAAAAGAGTATCCCAATGCCAATATAGTTGTTTCGTCAATTATTTATTATGAGGAGATTGTCCAGGAACTGTATGAGCTGGGGATCAATCAAAAACAGATCATTTCTTATAAAGTATTTATGCCTCAAAATATTTTATGGTCAGATTTGGACACCAACATTGATTGGGATTTAATGCGTTTCCGTGTAGAAATGTTTTCTGGGTGGATTACAGAAGATATTCAGTCTATCGTTGATTATGGTGCGGGTAAAATGTATCTACAAGAGTATTTGGCTCCGGAAGTGAAGTATTTTCCAGTGGACTACATACGTAGAAATGAACAAACAATTTTGTGTGACTTCAACCAGGGCGTGTTTCCAGATATTCAGTCTGATGCGGCAGTTTGTTCTGGTGTACTGGAGTTTATCTATACGCCGGAGCAGCTGCTGATCCACGTTTGTGAACACACCAATAAAATGATTATTTTGTCCTACCTCGGTATAGACAATTTCTCAGACATTGACGGGCGGAGGGCCTCTGCCTATGTTAGTGATCTTAGCGAGAGACAGATTGTTGAATTAATGGAGTTAAAAGGGTTTCAGTTGAACAAAAAAGTTCCAGATCCAGTCAATCATGCTTGTATGGTTTATATGTTTCAGTCTATATCTAAAATGGGACAGAATAAAAGGAAAATTTATACTAAATTATGATATATTTTTCAATAGAGAGATTATTCTTTAAAGTATAATGTAAGAATATTTGTTGCAGTCATAGATTTTATCTATAATATGGAAAGGAGAAAACAGTGGATACAATAATACAGAGATCCTATTATGACTTCCTTATGAAATTTACAAGCGATCACTTAGATGTATTGTTGCATAAGAAGGTGTTTATTTTTGGCGCTGGTGTTCGTGGTCGAAACTTGCTATTGATACTCAGAATGTTTAAAATTCCAGATATTTCGTTTGTTGATAACAATCCCAAAAAGTATGGAACAATAATTGATGAATATAAAGTGCTGAGTTTTCCTGAAGCTACCAGATATACAGACGAACATATCTTTTTGTGTCCTGCGGAGAATAGTCAGCAGATTATGGAACAGCTGAATCAGACTGGAAGAAAAAAGGGTATCGACTACTATGATTTAGAATTTTATTTTTCCGACTATTTAGATGTAATAAAGGAAACAATACGTCCAGGTAATGGATTTTCTATTGCTTTTGGAAATTGTACATTTTCTTCTTGTATATTGGGTGATAAGTTTGTACTATCCTTTGGGGAACGAATGAAGCAGCAGTTGCTGGGCGAAAGAACAGGAAAGGTATGTAGTTTGCCCGGGTTATCGGCTGGAATATATTATCAAATAATCAATATACTACTTAAAACTTATGGCAAAACACATTTACAATCTGTATTCTTGACAATGGAAATTTCCTGCTTTTCACCTTATACTCCATTTTTGTTAGGACATCAAGTTTATCAACAACACAAATTATTTTTAGAACAGTTATTGAAGATATTTCCTTTGGAACAGGAGCTTATTCACTATACTTCTTTAATTTCCGAGAGATGCGCTGCAAGCCTTTCAAATATAAATCCAATAAAGTCATTTGATTTTGAGTCAGCATGTAGATATGTATACCAGCTTAAATATAATTTTGATATTGAAGAGTCAAATGAAAGTGTCATATATACTAAAAAAATCCTTCAATGCTTAAATAATGAACAGATTCCTGTTATTTTGTATTTTCCTCCGATTGATTATCAGTTAGGAAAACAAATTTGTGGTGAAAATTTTGTTGAAAATTATAAAATTATTGTAGATAGAATAAAAGAATTTTTATCAGGCTATTCATTTTACTGTATTGATGCAAGTTTTTTAATGCAATCAGATTGTTTTGTTCAACAGGACAAAACACCCGACATTAATCCCTGGTTAAACGCAAAAGGTCAGGAAATAGCCATCAAATTTTTGGAAACTCAAGAACCAATTTTGAAAGTCTATGGAGGAATGAATTTTAATTGTGGTAATTCGACTAAAAAAGAATAATAAATTTTTGATGGAATTAATGTCAAAAATTTTTATTATATATGGGATGGGATATGTAGGAAATTTAATTGCGGAGTGGTGCAATAACAACAAGATTAATTATATATTTTGTGACAAAAATGCAGAGCAAAAAAAGAAAAAAACAGACAAAACGGTTATTTTTCCGGAGCAACTGAAAGAATATCCAGATTCCAAAATTGTGATAGCATCTATTAACTATTACGACGAGATAAAATCAAAACTGGAACAGTTGGGTATTGACAGCAGCCGGATTTTTTCTTACCTGGATTTCTGGACAGATCGTATTGACTGGGATAAACTGGAGAACACCGCTGATTGGGGTAAGGTCCGGCAGAGGGCCGAGATTTTTGCGTCTTGGATAGCTCCTTCTGCACAATCAGTGGCAGATTACAGTTTTGAGAAAAATTTTTTGCGGGACTTTTTACCTAAAACTATCCGATATGAATCCCCAGACTATATTCGGTTTCAAAACAATATACCATATGGAGATTTTAGCAAAATTGATACTTTATTTCGGGTAGATGTATCGTCCTGTCTAGCTATGTTGATGAGTTTTAGCAATCCGGAAGCAGTTATCGATCATATGTGTATCTCTACTAAAAAAGCTATCATTGCTTCTTATGTGGTTCTGGAGAAACTTTCAGATATCCGTTTTCGTAGGAGCATCAACTACAACAATGATTATACAGAGCAACAATTTGTAGATATGTTTGTCCAAAGAGGATTCCAGCTTATTAAATCTGAACAGGATCCGTTTGATATGGTGCATATAGTATATCTTTTTGAGCGGAGATAAAATAGGGGGTATTCGCTTTGGTAATTAAGGTAGAAAATCTGGAAGAATTAAAGCAACAATTGATTAAAAAACAGCTTGTTCTATACGGAATGGGCACGATTGGAATGACTATAGCTCAATGGTTGGATCAACAAGAGATTTCCTATGTGTTTGCAGACAGAAAGGCTCTTGAGAAACAACCATCGGTCGACAAAACTGTTATAACACCAGAGACTGTTATTTGTAGCTATAAGGATGCAAATATTATTATTGCAACCAATGTATATTTTGAAGAAATAAAAGCTCTACTTCTAAAAAATGGTTTTTCCGAGACGCAAATTTTGTCCTATGCACTGTTTGTGCCACAAAATATTGTTTGGGCTGATTTGGAAGATACAATTAACTGGGAATTAATGCGTCCTAGTGTAGAGTTATTTTCTAATTGGTTGGATGATGAAGATTGCTCTGTAGCTGACTACGGCGCAGGACAGATGTATCTGAAAGCATTTCTAAAACCAAATGTGTCCTATTATCCTGTCGATTATATAAAACGGTTTGAAGAAACTATCATCTGTGATTTAAATTCTGGCATTTTTCCGAATTTGGAAGTTGATGTTGCTGTATTTAATGGTGTTTTGGAATTTTTGACTACATCTGAGGAGCTGTTGTTGTATTCCTGTGCCCGAGCCAAGAGAAAAGTGATCCTTTCGTATATGACGGTGGATCGCTTTCCAAACAGTGAAGCTAGACGTACTTCGGGTTATGTCAGTGATTTGTCAGAAAAACAAATTATAGCGATTTTGGGAAGATGCGGATTTTCACTCACACAAAAGCAGCCAGACCCGCTAGATTCTACAGATACTATCTATTTATTTGAGAAAACCCAGGTGAGTTAAATGAAGTATGCTAATTTTAAAGATACGGGCAGATGTAGCGTGAATATTGGAGACTATCTTCAATTTATGGCAGCAGATTACCTTTTATACCTTATGAATGTACCAAAAAGTGACATAGTATACCTTGGTTTTCAAGAGGTAATAGAATATAAGGGAGAAGATGTTATTTTTCCATTTTGCTATTCCATTATAGATTTTGTACGTGATGGAAAAATTTCCATTTCCTCTAAAATTAAGCCTTATTTTTTTGCGGTAACGCTGTCAACTGTAGATAAATTCATGGATTTAGATCAATTTTTATCAGATGAGTTTAACTACAACTACTTATCTGCCCATGCACCAATAGGATGTAGGGACGAGATCACTTACCAATTACTGAGCGAACACTATATTCCTGCTTATATTAATGGATGTATGACAGCAATATTTCCTCACTATATAGGGAGACCAGGAGAAAAAACTCTTTTTGTCGACGCACCCAAAGCTTTATTACAATATATTCCAGATTTACTTCTAGAAGAATGTGAGTTTTCAACACAACAGTATTATTTTCAACAGTCTGATATTGATAATTATAAAAAAATGTTTGATTTTGTTGCGGAAAAATATCGGAAATATAGTCAAGCAGCAAAGCTTGTTATTACATCAAGATTACATGTAGCACTTCCACTGACAGCATTGGGAATCCCAGTAATCTTAGCTAAAGATAGAGTAGATGGCAGATTTTCTTTTATTGAAAGCTATATCCCAATTTACGGGAAAGAACAGTATCATTCAATTAATTGGAATCCGGAGGTCCCCGATATTGAAAAGATAAAAGAGTTACTTGTTGCACATGCGATTGGAAGACTTCGTAACAATATTCCAGAGTTGGAACTGATTAAAATGGAGCAGGATATGACAGAGTTATTTCAAACTCGTAAAATTGAAAATACCTATCAGCAATCACATATTGCTACACATAATAATGGTTATATATTTGACAAATATGCAGCAAAATATTGGAAAGTAGATAAACATATTCAATATGCGTTTTGGGGCGTTAGTGAAAATAATCTAGAGTATTGGAAAAGACACATTGAAACTAACTATCCATATGCGGAGTTAGTAGCGATTTTTGATAGTTTCCGAGAGGGGCAGATTGCAGGATTTTCGTATCGACGTCCAGAAACGATTATTGATTTTCCAGGTATCAATATAATTGTGTGTTCCGTAGGTGCAGCGCAGCAGGCACAACGGCTATTTCAACATTGGAACTTTGAGCCCAAACAATATTGTATTACTGCTGACTGCTTTATTAGGAATGAGGATGTAAATAAAGCTGATTAAGGAGGTGGCGATATGCTGTATATTCGAACAACTGCATATAATGCATCTAAAACACTGAAGCGTGCAGTGGAAAGTGTACTAAATCAAACTTATAGGAATTTTGAATATTATTTAACAGATAACGGCTCGGTTGACAATGGAGAAACTCGAAGAATTGTTGAAGAATACGCCAGACAGGACTGTCGGATCAAAGCATTTTATAATGAGAAAAATCATGTTTGGGATGACAATAAAGAAGTATTGTGGTTACCTCATCATATTGGACCTAATGACTATTTTTGTCTGCTTGACGCAGATGATGAGTATACGTCAACTTTTTTTGAAGATATGTTAACCTTTATAGAAGAAAATCAGCTTGATATAGCTGCATGTGGAAGCGACTTTATTCGTGCGGAAGATAATGAGCTGATTGGCGGACGAATTTTGTCGCGTGATCTTATTTTACAAGGTGATAAGTTTGCACTGTATTTTCCAGTATATCATCAATTTATGCGGACAATATGGGGAAAAATATTTAAAGGTAAGACATTGATTCGCACAATTATAGATCCAACATCACCGAAAATGCCGCAAGTGTATGGAAATGATACCTTTTTTACTACATATGCTTTTCGAGATGCAAAGCGAGTAGGTGTGTTAGCTAAATCGCTGCATCGGTATTATATGTCACCAAAATCTACTTCTTATTTATTTAATCCAGAGCGCAGCAAATGTGATCGTATTCTTCGTAAAGCAGCAATGGATTTTTTAAAGCCCTATGGTCCGGTTAGTCAAAAAAATATGGATTTTTTAAATGCTGTTCATGCAAACGCGACTAAAGATACCTTAGTAGTGATTTTGAGTACTAAGATGCCCGTATTAGAAAAAATGAAATGGACAAAAGAGCTTCTTTCAGATGAGAGTGTAATGATACTTTTTGACAGTGTATCGTCAGCAGTGATGGAAGTAGTTACTCAAATTCGAAAGAAGATTTTGAATTGGCTTTCTGTACAAAAGGCTTGTGGTACCATAGAGGGGGCAGAAATATCAGCAGATATCATTTGTCTGTTATTTCCAAAATATGATGCTTTTGGCTATATATCAAGTCTTCGAAACAAGCGACCTGATTTTGTAGCAAGGCTAAAAGAAACTAAATGGATAGAACGTAATTTATTAAATCAACCGATTCTAAAGTATGTAAGTGCAGGATTGGCGTTTGCTTTGTCAGATATAATAAAGTGTATGATAGCAGAGGATTATAGGAAAGCTTGGAATTTGTTCCTTTTAAATAATCGTGTCAAAATCGATCCTAAAGATGAGGAAGCATACTATTTATTAGGACAAAATTTAGCTGCTGTAGTAGAAGATGCAGATGCCTATATTTATTTTAAGATTGAATGGATTTCATATTTGATTAAACATACACGGATAGAGGAGGCTAAGGCGGAACTAAATGAATTTGAAGATATCGCATCTGGCGATGAGAGGTTTCAGCAGCTAAGAAACAGATTGGAAGATCAAGGCATAAATTAAGAGCCTATCCCGAAATTAACGATGGACGGGAATGAGCTTGCACCAGACAATGACAGCACAGGCAAATTGAAGCAGAGCCATGTAATTAGCAGCTTTCTTTTCAAAGCGAACTAATAGTTTGCGAAAGCGATTGAAAAAAGAGTGTGTTACCTCGACAACCCAGCGGCGTGCGCGGAAATCTGGGGGGGTTGCGAGTGTGTGAAAAGTTTTCTGTAAATGCAGATCTTCTATGATAATGATGTGAGGCAGGTGGCAGATTTCTGCTAATCAGCCTTGTTTAACTATTAACACAAAGGAGAAGCCCGCGCGGTCTGTTTTGCGCCCCCATTCTGTGAGGGAATGTGACCGGCGCGGGTTCCTCT
>RAZJ01000046.1 GCA_003612625.1 bacterium 1XD42-1
ACTTGATGTCATCTTTTTGACTTTTGTCTATTTTGCTCTTGCTGTGGATGCTCTTATGTGAACACGTCCTAGTACGAAAACTCCAGCATCTCAAAGAGTTGTTTATTTTGGAGATACTCTATATCAGGCGTTAAAAACAGAAAAGATTGCTCAAATGGAACATGAATTGAAATATAGTGAGTTTTATACTATCCATGTTTTAAAGAAAGAAATTGATGAAAAAGGTAACGATATGTTCCGAATCATTCCACTTCAAAAATGTGTAAATTCTTCTTTACCCCGCGTTAATTTGATCTGTATAGCTGAAAATGGGGAATATACCTCAACAGATTCTTTCAAATATTGCTCCAGGATTATACATAAGGAATTATTATTGGCTTTTGATTATCATTCTTTGCGGCATACTCATGCTACACTATTGATAGAATCTGGAGCTGATATAAAAGATGTGCAGGAACGATTAGGCCATACCAATATTCAAACCACTTTGCAAACCTATGTCCATGATACCGATACCATGAAAGCCCGTTCCGTTGAACTTTTTGAACAGGCTGTAAACCAAAAAACTTCATAAAATGCTATAAAGAGGGCTGAACGGTTATAAGTTCAACCCTCTTTGAATATAAAAAAGCTATTTTTAAAATTAGGGTGGCAAATGGGTGGCAAATCCCCAATTTTCCGGCCTATAAAACCGGAAAAATCCCCATTAAACGCGGGTTAATAGGCATACTGTTTCAATAGTTATTTCATTTTCCAAGGGGAATTCTGTCACTTCCTCACCGTTGAGAGGGACAGGGAAGTTGAATACAATGTTCCTGATCCAGCAGCCATCTTTCCGCTTTTCTGGGAACAGCTCTATCCGCTCAATGAACGCCCGCATGAACTCCTTACGCTCCACTTCGGTGGCGGCGGCATAGACCTGATCGAAAGCCAGTAGTAGCCGGTAGATGTTGTCGCCGGAAATTTTCTCTTGACGGATGCTCCGAATTTGGGCCTGCAATTCATTGATCTGGATTTCAATTTCTTCAATTTTGCCGTACTGCTCATCATAGCGGCGTTGCAAGTCCAAAATTTTTCGTTCGTAATATGGGTCGGACACGTCCAGGCTGTCCATCTGCCGCTCCAGCCTGGACTTTGTACCAAGGGTCTGGCGAAGCTGCCCTTGCAAAGTCTCCAGTTGCTTTTCCATATCCACCGTATCCACAGCGGAGCCGATTTTTTCTTGAATGGCCTCAGAGAATCGGGGGTTATTCACCATGGCGGAGATGATGGCCGCAATCATGTCGTTGATTTCCGACTGCTCGATATTCACCCGGAAGGTGCAACTGTGTCCTGTGGGTGTGACCGTGTTTTTGCAGTAGTAATAATACCGGGTCTTTTTGTCCTTGCTGTGCGCTTTAGAGATGTTGCCGTACAAACTCTTACCGCAGCAGGGACATTTCAGAATACCGGACAAAATGTGCGCGTGTTTCGGGTCATTGACTTTTTCACGCCTGTATGCGTTTTTCTTTCGCTTCTCATGGGCTAGATTCCAATCTTCTTCGGAAATAATAGCCTCATGCTGACCCTCATAGACAGGAAACTCGGACTGCTCTACAACGTGCATTTCATTCCGAGTTCCCAGCTTCTTCTCCGTTCGTCGCCGACCATAGGCGATTTTTCCCATATAAACGGGGTTGTCCAGAACAGCTTTCACAAAAGAGGCGGAGAAACCGGGGATCGTACCATTCTGCCGGAGCTTCTTTGTATATCCTCGACTGTTGAGGTACTTTGCAACACCACTCACTCCATCATTGGTGTGGATATAACGGCCAAAGATGGCACGAATGACCTCTACCTCGTCTTCGGCAATAAGCATTTCCCCATTTTCCAGTCGGTAGCCATAGGGGGCAAAGCCGCCGTTCCACTTTCCCTCACGGGCTTTCTGCTCCCGCCCGGCCATCGTCTGTGTCCGAATATTCTCCCGCTCGATTTCCGCAACAGCGGAGAGAACGGAGATCATCAGCTTGCCGGAGTCCTTGGAACTGTCAATACCGTCCTCCACACAGATTAGGTTGACGCCAAAATCCTGCATCAGCTGCAAAGAATTCAGCACATCAGCGGCGTTCCGTCCAAACCGGGACAGCTTGAACACCAGCACATATTCCACACCGTCCTTGTTGTCCTGAATATCATTCAGCATCCGTTGAAATTCTAAACGGCCCTGGATATTCTTGCCCGAAAAGCCCTCGTCAGAATATTCGCCCACAACGGTCATATCCTCGTATTCGGCGTATTTCCGCAGTTTGCCCCGCTGGGCGTCCAGGCTGTAGCCGTCCACTTGGATAGAGGTAGATACTCGTGTATAGATGTAGCATTTTGTCTGTCCCTTTTTCATAGCGGCCTCCTTTCTCTGTATTTTCATATTTAGCAAGAAAACACATGTTATACATTTATTATAGCATATTGTCATCAAATGTACAACGTGTGTTTTGAAATTATTTCTGGCTACTATGATACCCTTATGCGGCATGATCTGCATCATTCGGACCGTTCTCCTGCTGGCCTTCTATCTTTTCCAGCAGTTGAGGACCGTACTTCTGCATGAGTTGCACCATCACATCCATACAGCGTTCAAATGCCGCATTGTACTTCGGTTCATCATAGTATTTCTTCAATAGACGGCTCCTTTCTGAAAAGCTGTGAATAGGTGTCCAAAATTTCCGGCGGGATATTCTCCATGGTCCGGCGCAGGTCCTCCAGCTCTTGAAGCTGCTGAGATACCTCCAGGCGGCGCTTGATGCTTTCTTTGCTGGAATCCACCTGCTTCTTCAATCCGGCATTCTCGGCTTTGAGCGATTTGTAGGCAGCATCATACTTCCGCATCCGTGTCTGCATCCGCTCCACACCGGGGATGTACTGCTCCAGCAGAGTCTCGATCTCCGCGCTTTTCTTCTTGGCGTTGAGGGGATTGACCTCACCCAGCAGCTGCAACAGCATATGTGTTGCTCTGAAACAGACGCTTACCAGAGAAATCGTCAAACTGATTGAAGCGGGATATACGGACTTTCTCTCCGGCATGGCAGAGGGGGCGGATACCTGGGCAGCTATGGTGGTTCTTGCCTTGAAAAAAGAAAATCCCGCGCTGAAACTCCACTGTGTCCTGCCCTGTGAGGGACAGGCGGACGGGTGGTCGGCTTCGGCGCGGGAACTCTATCATTCCATTTTGGAGCAAGCGGACGAGGTGGTCTATGTGAACCGGGAGTACAGCAAGGGCTGTATGTTGGAGCGCAACCGCTATCTGGTCGATCACGCCGCTTGCCTGCTAGCCGTCTACAACGGTGAGTGGCGGGGCGGGACAGCGATGACGGTGAGGTATGCTCGAAAGTTGAATAGAACTGTCCATATCATCGACCCGGTATCTTGTGCTGTTATGTGATATGCCCCGTTGCATAATGTACTATTTTGTGGTAATATAGCAAACAAGAAGAAATTGAATGGCAAAGAGGTGGTGTTATGGTGAACAATACGCTTATGATGTTGGATTTATTTGCTGGCGCAGGTGGGCTTTCAGAGGGACTATCTGAAGCTGGCTTCCACAGCCTCTTTGCATCCGAAATTGTGCCTGTTTATGCAAACACCTATAAACTGAATCACCCAGGGGCTAAAGTCTTTACTGCAGATATTTGCTCGCTTCATGCTGGCGAGGTTCTATCGGATTTAGGTTTAGAGCGCGGACAGTTGGACCTGTTAGCTGGTGGTCCGCCTTGCCAGGGATTTTCCATCAATGCTCCTGTTCGTAGCGTACTAGATCAGCGAAATCATTTGTTCAAGGAGTATCTGCGTTTTGTTGACACTTTTGCCCCAAGAGCAGTATTGATAGAAAATGTTCCTGGGTTGGTATCTTTTGAACATGGAGCCACTTTACACGCAATCCTGGATGCTCTTGCTCAGTTAGGATACGGTGCTGATGTCAGGATTTTGGGGGCAGCGTATTACGGTGTTCCCCAAATGCGGTGGCGCACAATCATTCTTGGGTTGAGAGGAAAGATTCTTCCGTCCGTTGCATTTCCCGAACCAATTTACCACGCACCAATCAGACCAAATTTCACAACGACATTTGACGGGCAAATGCTTGTCAAACTTCCTGCACCGGAGGTTTCAGCTGCATTTACCACAGTGAAAGAGGCTATTGGTGATTTGCCTCCCCTTATGTGCGGGGAACGAGGAGAAGAAGTAAAGGAATATATTTCCGAACCATTCTGTGACTACCAGCGTCGGTTAAGAGTCGGCAGTCCAGGGGTATACAATCATGAAGCTCCCCGTCTGTCCAAAATAAATCTGGAACGATTGAAGCACATCAGGCCGGGAGGAAATTGGACTGATATTCCAGATGATTTGTTGCCGAAAGGCATGAAGCGGGCCAACAGGGGCGATCATACTAAACGATACGGCAGAGTGACTGCCGATGGACTTGCATCAACAATACTTACCAAGTGTGATCCTCATTGGGGCGCATACTTCCATTATGAGCAGGAACGCTCTTTTACCGTAAGAGAGGCTGCTAGAATCCAATCTTTCCCCGACCATTATATCTTTACAGGGACGATAGCTGAACAGTTTGCTCAGGTTGGAAACGCTGTACCGCCGCTTCTTGCCGAAGCGGTTGGCCTGACACTCAAATCCATATTGATGGAGGATCAGTAACATATGGCTGGATATATTGCAGAATTTTTTGGCTATCGATCTGAGGACACTTCAAACGAAGCTCTCATAGTAGTTGCTCAAAAACGGTGCCCCTTTCTTGGTACGCAATGTACGAAGATACTTTCTCGTGACCGAGTTGTTTCAGGCGTGTGTGCTATCAGACAAAAGACTGACGGTTCACCCAATGTAATATGTTGCCCAATACGCATCTATGCCGAAGATTACAAAATGCTCCGCACGATTGCCAACAATGCCTTTGGCATGAATCTGAATTTATATGCCGGTCGTGCAGCGGTCGATAAGTCCAAAAGCGAGGGCGGGGCAATCGCTGTCTTTGGACATGGATGGGGAGGAGAACTCCGACTGCCGCAGCGGGAGGGGACAGGCTCCTACTTTGTTGATTGGGTACTTGCTCGTCTTGATGCAAATGGTGAACTGGTCGAGTTTACGGCGATTGAGGTCCAGACCATTGATACGACAGGAAATTACCGTGATGCCCGCCAAGCACTTGAGGATAGTAGAGAAATTGTCCCCTGCACAGTAGGATTGAATTGGGAGAATGTTTCAAAGCGAATTATTCCTCAGTTAATTTATAAGGGACAAGTTTTACAGCGTGAGGACTTATGCCGGACGGGTCTTTACTTTGTATGTCCGCAGCCGGTATTTGAGCGAGTGCTAAACCGGCTGGGCGGTCGTGAAAAATTGCCGCATTTTCCTACTCAGCCAGCCTCGATTCATTTTGTGTCCTATGACTATGCGAACGATGTTCCGCTGACTGATGGGCAGATTAGACCGTTATGCATTAAAGAAGAACACTGCACAACAGTTTACAAAGTGCAGGAGGCATTTTCTTCATTGAATTTGCCGGAGGGAAATGTTTATCGTGATGCACTTAGGCGGTCGCTATATGGGGAAAATTGAAGACTGATTGCGACCTTGTCAGAATCGTTTCAGAGAATTGTAAAATGTGGCGTGGGGTATGTAAGGAGTGATTTTCTTTGAAAGTAGAAGAACGAAAGACTGCCATGAGCCACGATGAAATGCAGGATTATTGGCAAACATTGTGTTCATTTTCAGGCGAAGATATATCGCATGAGATCAGTCAATTGATGGAAAAAATTCATTATCCAAGATTTTTATATAAGTATCGTGCTGTAAATAATAATAATCTTGATGCTTTACGCTCAAATAAACTGTTTTTTTCTAAAGCCAGCAGCTATGATGACCCATTTGACACTTTTTTACATATCGATGTGGAGAAGATCCGTCAAGAATTTGTCAGCAACTATAGCTCCCCTGAGACATTAGCAGCGTTGGCAAACGGCATGAAAGAAACCTTTCAGAATCAACCTAGCATCCCACAAGAGTTTATTCAGCAAGTTACCAATGTCGAGGGCTTAAAACAGTTATTTGCAAGTGGAATAACAAACCAATTTTTATCTTATCTTCTAACGTTGCGTTCAAAAATACAGGACGAGATTTTGTCCATCTGTTTTTCCGAAAATGGGTTTAATGAAACTCTTTGGCTAAAATATGCTGATATGCACAGAGGGTTTTGCCTTATGTACGATCTAAGTGATGAGGAGAGTTCCCATTGTGGCAAAATGGATAAGTGCGTAAATTGTGGCGTCTATAAATATGGAACGCGAGTTTATCCAGTATATTATTCTGACACTCCACATAATGCAACCAATTTTGCAAAATTTGTTATGGGACAAGATCTGGTGCAAAAGTTAGGCGCCCCGTTGCCAGAATTTCTACAAAGAGAATTAAAACCTCTTCCTTGGGAAATCGAACGCAACAGTTTGATTAAAAAGGAATGCCACAAATATGACGAAGAATGGCGGATGATCGCTAATTGCAAAATGAATCTTCCCGCCATGATAGAGTGCGTTCCAGCTGGAGTTATTATCGGCTTGAGAACATCCCAAGTAGATAAAAGCCTGATCATTTCCATGGCCAAAGAAGCTGGAATTAAAAATATCTATCAATCCTACATTGATGAAACGAACAAGTTAAATGCGTATCCGCTCACAAACATATAGGAGTTTGGATAACACAAAACACGGATGATCACCAAACGGCGAACCATCCGTGTTTTTGTTATCAGATCATCCGAAAATGCTCCAGCGCTACCCTGATCGCCTTTTCTTTCTCCAGCGGGCAAGCAGGAACCTTGGCGTTTTCAGACTTCGGCAGATTGTAATTCTCCCCAACTTCCAGTCCACACTTCTGCTTGACCTGGGAGATATACAGGCTGGACACCTTCAGCCCGAACTTCTCCAGCACATAGGCTTTGATCTGCCCGTAAGTCGCGCCCTTCTGGAAGCCTGACATATCCATATCCTCCAAAGAGAACTCCACCCTAATCTTCTGCGAGTTGATTTCTCCCTTGGAAAGAAGAACAACCGTCTCAACTTGCTTATCATTGTCCAAACTCAAATTCATATCCTGTTCAATGATCGGCAACTTGAATTTGATGGATTTCAGCCATTGTCCGTTGGGCTGGCGCTCCTCATAAATTTGGATTTCTAAAATCAAGGCCTCGATCAGTTGCCGCCGCTCTACCTCGTTCATCAACGCATACAGCTTTTCAAAATAAATCAGGACCTTGTAGATATTGTCCCCGGTCAGCTTTTCCGCTTCAATGGCTTGCTTCTTGGCCCTGGCTGTGATAAGCTGTGACTCGATTTCTTCTATCCTATCGTACATCTTATAAAGCCGGTCATCAAGGTCGGCTTTGCGTTTGATGTAATGACGGTCATCCGGGTCAAGGGAGTCGATCTCCTCCATCAGTTTGGATTTGATGGAATAGCTCTGGCGCAACTGCTTTTCATAATTGGCGATCTCCTGGTCGATAGCTGCGGTATCCACCTTCATGTTGATTTTTTCCTGCATCATAGCCGCAAATTTCGGATTACTCACCAGCTTAACGATCACCTCGGCAACAGCATCATCCAGCAATTCCTCGTTGATTTGCTTTTTGTAGTTGCATTTATGTCCACGGGTCATGGTACGATGCTTGCAGGCATAGTAGAAGAAATCCTTGTATTTTGTGCCGTCCTTTCTGTACTTGATGCTCTTGTTGGCATACATTCCCGCCCCGCAGGCGGGACACTTCACAATACCAGTGAGAAGGTGTGTCCGCTCATTCTGGCTCCTGTTGACGTGTTCATATTTCTTGGCTTGGGCCAGCAGCTTAACTTGCGCTGTCTGCCAAACCTCCTCAGAAACCAACCCCTCATGTATGCCATCTACCAACAAGTAGTTCTCCTGCTCCACAAGACGGTAATCGTTCCTAGTGCCGTGAACCTTCTCTGTCCTCCTCCGTCCGTAGGCAATTTTTCCGCAGTAAACAGGATTCCTCAAAATCAATCGAATCAGGTGCGCGTCAAATAACGGATTTTTCCCGTTCTGCCGCTGTATTTTACGGATTCCGTGGTTTTCCAGATACTTTGCAATGCCGTTTGCACCAGTATCAGTGGTGGTGTACTGCTCAAATATGATCCGGATTGCTTCTGCCTCTTCCTCATTGATTACCAGTTTTCCATCCACAAGCCGGTAGCCATAGGGGGCAAAGCCGCCGTTCCAGCGCCCCTCCCTAGCCTTCTGGATTCGTCCCTCCATGGTTTGGACACGGATATTTTCACGTTCGATTTCAGCCACGGCGGAGAGGACAGAAATCATCAACTTTCCAGCGTCCTTGGAAGAATCAATGCCATCCTCCACACAAATCAGATTCACCCCAAAATCCTGCATAACTTGCAGGGTGGAGAGAACATCGGCGGCATTCCTGCCAAATCGGGAGAGCTTGAACACCAGCACAAAGGAGACGCCATCTTTCCCAGATTTGATGTCCTCCATCATTTGATTGAACTGAATGCGGCCCTCAATGGACTTACCGGATTTTCCTGCATCCTCGTACTCGCCAACAATTTCATAGCTGTTGAAGTCGGAAAATGCCTTCATCCGGGCTTTTTGGGCCTCCAGAGAGTAGCCGTCAATCTGCATCGCTGTAGATACTCTGGTGTAGGTGTATACTTTTGGTTGCTTTACTTTCATATACTGCATCCTCTATTTGTGCCACAGTCCGTGGCACTTTTACTCCAATTCACGCTCAATCTCCTCAATCGTTGGCAAACTGCTTTTCAATTCCTCTGGCAAAGCGTGTGCAATTTGATTTGTCCATTCGGCAACGCCAATTGGGTTCTGATACCCCGCCAGAGAATATTCCACAACCGTCTCATTTTTCCCTTTTACCAACAGGAGACCAATAGTGGGCTTATCGTCCGGGTGGCGCAAAACATCGTTTACCACATTCTGATACATATTCAGCTGGCTAATAAAACCTGGCTCAAAGTCACAGGCTTTCAATTCAACAACTACATAACAGCGCAGTCTCAAGTGGTAGAATAAGAGGTCAAGATAGAAATCCTGTCCACCTACTTCCAAATGAACCTGCCTGCCTACAAAGGCAAACCCTTGCCCCAGTTCTAATAAGAAGTTTTGAATGTGCTCTGTCAGCTTTCGTTCAATCTCAACTTCTCGCCGGGGCATATCTGTCCCCAGAAAATCAAAAAGGTACGGGTCTTTGAAAACCTGATTTGCCATATCAGAATCCAGCGGAGGAAGTGCGGCGGGAAAATTATTAACGGTTTTCCCACTGCGTTCCATCAAACCGCTTTGGATTTGTAACTCCAAAACCGCGCTGCTCCAGCCGTTTTCGATTACTTTTTGTGCATACCAAATCCGGCTATTCTGATTCCTTAGCTTGTCTAGCAGAATTCGGTTTGTTCTCCAAGGGATTTGTGCCACGACCTGTTGCACAAACCCAAAATCAGGCCAACACTGGGCAAATTTTCGCATGTATTTAATATTTCTAGGAGAAAATCCAGACATTTCCGGAAAGGACGCTTTAATATCTGCCGCTATTCGGTCAATAACCTTTGCACCCCAGCCCTCATCTGACTGCTTTTGCAAAATTGCTTGTCCGATATTCCAATAAAGACAGATCATGCTTGCGTTGGCGTTCAGAACAACAGAAATCCGTTGCTGTTGAATTGTGTCTTTGATCTTTTCTATGAACTGTAGGTAGCTGTCACTCATTTCCGAGAGCTTGGGCGCAATCGGGAAAATTACCCCATCTTTATCTGCTCCCATTTTCTTTCTATCATCCAATCTCAATCACCTCGCATTTTATCTCTACCTCGGAATGATATTTACATTCTAAGGTAGAGTTTGGACACTCGAAGCATGTAATTATGATATCATGTGTTCGATCACATTTCAACCATAAATTTAAGAAAACCTCAATTTCTGTCCCCTTTCAATTTTTCGGTCGGAACGGGCATATTGTCGATGTCCAAATCCGCTGCATATTTTTCTATCAGATTTGCAAGTAAATCTGCAAAACCGCTCCATTCATCGGCTATGGGCATTCTTTTTATCGACCTCCTCTGCATGTGCCTGACATGCTTGTAAAATCTCCTGTGGGATATTCTCCACAGTCCGGCGCAGGTCCTCCAGCTCCTGAAGCTGTTGGGATACCTCCAGGCGGCGCTTGATGCTCTCCTTGCTGGAATCCACCTGTTTCTTCAATCCGGCATTCTCAGCCTTGAGCGATTTGTAGGCGGCGTCAAACTTCCGCATCTGTGTCTGCATCCGCTCCACGCCGGGGATGTACTGCTCCAGCAGGGCTTCGATTTCGGCGCTTTTCTTTTTGACGTTGAGGGGATTGACCTCGCCCAGCAGATGCAAGATCATATCCCTCTGCCGGTTCAAATGCGCCGCCTCCTTGAACAGCCGGGGCGGGATGTGGGTCCTGCCGGTTTCGCTGGCGATCTCACCCCGCTCCAGGTCCGGCCATTTTTTGACCATAACCTTGTGGATAAGAACGTTCAACAGTAGCTGCGGCAGTGGCTCCATTATCAAATACATAATTGACTGTAACTTTATAATGAGAAACTTCCACAGATTTAGCGTTTAACCAATAATTATATTTAGGGACACCATTAGGAACGTCTAAATCAATATTGGATACTTCGGATTGTCCAAGCTGGGAATAACCGGGATATTGCGTAGTAGGATTAAACAAAACAGCACTGTCTATGATGTAATCAAAACAAACGCCTTGGGGAACTTGACGTAAAACACCACCGTCAAAGGTACCTGTTAAATTATCATAAGTAAACGTTAAAACATTAAGAGGTTTTTTAATGCCTTGCGTAATCCCATAACTCATGGGCTGATCTTCAAAAGTATAAATTTGTAAAGGTTCCATAATACTAAGTTGAATAAAATGAAGGTATTGATACTGTCCAGAAGATTCCCGCCAGGTATTAGAAGAACTAAGCCCCATCGCAACAGATCTGCCAACAGCGACAATATAAAAATTGTTTGCTCTGGATGGATCTGTAATTTGAGATAAAAAAGTTTTTGCTTTGCTTTCTGTTGCTTCATAAGGAACAGTTATAGCATTGCCTGATACAAAACTAGGTAACGCTGGTGCTGCAAAAGCAGGAACAGAAAACAAAACCAATAAATATAAAATGATAAAAGGTGAAAAAAGGCGTTTCATAAAAAGTCCCTTTCTAACCAAATAAGCTTCGAATAATACTAATCATTGCATAAAGACCCGTAATTCCAAGGAATACCCATATACCAACATTAAAAGCAATCCCAACGGAATCTTTCATTTCTTCCAGTCCGCGGGCCATTAGATTGGGATCCCAAACAACATACCCTCCTTCACTTGTAGAACCGCCAGGGATGACATGCCCACCATCATCCCCTATGCCACCTGTAGAACCACCGCCGCCTACAATAGTTTGTCCGTCCTCTAAAAGTAAGACAAAATCGCCAGATTCAAACATAAAGATACCTCCATAAAAAAGTTAAGGCGGCGGCATCTGCCACCGCCTGTCCGAATAAGAGACATGCTAGAAACGAGCAAACCGGGAAACTAAAGAAGGGATAATCCGGATACCAAGGAAAATGGCGAAAAGGCCCAGGCCCATAGGCAGTACAACCGCGATATTGTCAACCACACCCTGAACTAACGGCGCCAGCATATCCTGTGTAATAGCGATAGTAGGCAGCGTTGAAGTGGAGCCTGTTTCCTCCGCAAGCTGAATCATTGGGGCGGCGGACATAAGAGCAGAACCGAACATAATGTAAAACCTCCATAAAAAATTATTTATTCCAAGCACTTTCTATGAAAGTGCAATAGAACCAGGAACAAAACTTAAAAATCAAAATAACGCCTACAATCAAGGGAATTAAAAAATAGACAACAATATCAATACTTTGACGGATGCCAGAAACATCATCATATAATTTTTGTTGAGGATCAAAGCCAGAATCTAAAAATTGACCGGAATCTAAAAATTTAGGCGTATATTGTTCAATAGCTTTTTTACTGTTTTCTTGTATTTCTTTATTGGAACCCTTTTCTGGCGGAAGTCCCGCTGTATAAGCATTTTTTTCAAAAACATCTTCAATTATATGAATATCTGAATCTTCTGTAACATATCCTGCAAGCCGTTCAGCAATACGGGGGTCAAGGGCATAAGAAGGGATGGAAAAAACAAAAGCAAATGCGGTAATAATAATTAAAAGACAAAGCCAGCAAAATATTTCACGTTTATTCAAATTCATCCTCTTCTCCCGGAATATCGAAATCCAAATTGAAAACTTTATATTTTACAGACATGTTAGCAGAAGAAATAAAATATTCCTGGCCATCAAAGGAAACATAATCTTTATTCATGTAGTCAGTTGGGACTTCCCTTTTTAACGTTCTGCCGCCGGAAAAATAAGTTTTCCCAAAAATCCGGGTATTATCTTTTGTAATGTATTTTGTAACATAAGATACAACAGCCGGACTCCCATCTAATTCGATAGCGGTAGAAAAGCCATATTTCCAATTATCAAGGTTATAAATAACTTGTCCATTTTTTGTTGTTCTGCCGCTATTGGTAAGCGTTAAATTTTGGGCATTTATTAAACCATGAAAATGGATAGCTCGTTCTGTTTCGCCTTCCCGGAGTTTATGATATTCAGGAAATAATATGTAATCCATTTGATTCCGTTTTACACGGTTGCTTAACCAGTCCCGTAATTTTTTATAGATCTTTTTTGTATCATAACGGTCAATTTTTGTTTCATCTAATGTTAATGTAATAAAATACTGGAAATCATTTGCAAGCCCTATTTCAAATGCCTTGTCAATGGCACGCTTTATACTATCTGAACGGATTTCATTATTCTTTTTCCGTTTTTCAATAACAAGCGGAACATATTTCCCAGTAAAGGGACATAAAATTGTTTTTCCTTCAACAAATTTATAAGCCATTTCACCAGTCTCCGGATTATATTCTTTTAAACTTTCAAAAGGCTTTTTTTCTTTCCCATGTAATTCCGCTTTATATGGATTAAAAATAGGTTTTGAAAAACAAGCAATACTGATTTTATCCCCAGGGAAATATTTCACCCTGCAATTAAATTTAATATCAGGTTCTGAAACGGGTCTCAAAATACGGTATTCTTTTGGCTCACTAAAAACTATCTTTTTATGAAGTGACGACATAATGTGGCTATAATCAAGTAATCAGTGCGGCGGGAACGGCTTAGACCATTCCCGCCTGTTGTTTATGTGTGAATAAGGACTAAGGCTTTTTTGGATGTATGATTTTGGCTGTGAATCTGCCATCCCGATTAGCGATAACCCGGACATCTACAGAATCTCCTATTTTTACAGGTTCAGTTGAATAAATATAACCTACTGCCCCAGTTTCATCAGGAAGGAATACTTGCCACATTTTACGGGCTTGATTGGTTTGTTTATCTGTAAATTCAGTTTCTTTTACACTTAAAACATTCATTTTCATAATAAAAATCCTTCTTTCATATTCATTTAAAGGCATAAAATATAATTAAAAATCAAACATTTTACCCAAAACAGAAGATTAAAACTTTTAAACAGAGGGAGAACGGATATGCAATAAAATGCAAAACATAAAAAACGATCCTTTCCTTAAAAGAGTTTTTATGCAAGTGTCGGGCTAAATTCGTGATTTCTGGGCTGTTTCACGCATAAAAGCTCCTTTTTTATATAAAACTCTTTTTATAGAGAATTATAACCATCTTTTTTCATACGATTAACTTGACTGTGTTTCGTCCTTATAACGCAAATAACGTCTGACCCGTTCTACAGCCTCTCTTAAATCATTTTGATCTTTGATCATTCGAGATAAGTATTTGATAGAGTCGGGTAATAAGTCCATGGGATTATATCCTTGTTCTTCGATTTGGGTATACAAAGAGCTAAAAAGACACTTAAAATCAGGATAGCGGCTAACAAGACTTTCATAACTCATTAAAAACTCTCCGATACAGGAGCAAAATCAGGATCGACTTCCGGGATGGAATCGAACTGGGGATGGAATATAATAACCATAGAAGGGAATGGTGCAGAATATTTCGCACCAACAAATTTTATTCGGCCTTTTAAAAAACGGATTTCAGCATGATTGTTGATATAGGTATGAAACCATTTGGTATCTGTCCGGGCTGGAAGCAGCATGACAATTAAATTGTTATGGATACGGTTTTGATAATACGCTTTCCGAACCCAAGCTTTGAGTTCATTCCCATATGGCGGGTTAATAAAAACAGTTTCATTTGACCAGTCCTGCAAAAGCCCATTATCTTCTACTGTGTAATATTTGCTACATTTATGATTATATTGGTTGGCCGCTGCATCTAATGTAAAATGAAATTCGGAATTTAGGGAATTAAAAAGTTCCTGGGGTGTTTCCCAATCCTTTCTATTACTTGAAAATAAGGCTTTATTTATCATATTTTTTCATTCCTCTTTACTGCTATTAAATAAAGAACGGGGGCCTTTAAAATCAATGGTAATATCCCCATTTTTATCTGGATCTCCTATGTAAAGTTCAATATAAGGCACCAAATCATAAGATATATTATATTTTTCCATCATATCATCAACTAAAAGACCAAGGCCCATGAATTGTTTTAAAGAAACTTTTAACATATTAAATACCCCTTAAGTTAAAGAATTAAGAATAGTCGGATACAGGGTTACAAAAAGGAATATAAACCAAATAACAGCAACAATTACAGCAGCTAAAATGCAGGTAATTCCAAAAATAAATATGGGGGAAAACCGGAACAGGCCGCGAGGTAAATCCTTTGATTCTTTCCAAAGCATGGAGCGGGGACATAAAAAGACATCACATTTGTGACA
>RAZJ01000047.1 GCA_003612625.1 bacterium 1XD42-1
GGTCGTGCTTCCATTATAACACTTGAGGCTATGCCCTCTTTTTTGTCATTTTTCAGATTTGCTCATTTATAGTTACTTAATGAAAAATTGCAATATTGTGTTAAGCCGCGATCAAATTATTTGTACGGTTTGGGATATGGATTACAGCGGTGATGACCGCACAGTGGATACCCATATTAAATGCCTGCGGGCGAAATTAGGGCCATATGCCAAATGTATCCGTACTGTCCGGAAAGTAGGATATAAATTTGAATGGGTGGAATAACTGGGGGATTAAACAGAAATTATCTGCTATTATTATTTTTCTGTTAGCCCTTCAGATGATTGTGTTATTATTTGCAGGTTCCTGGCTGTTTGAACGGTTTTATACATCCAGCAAAGTGTCGGAAATGAAAGAAATGGCAAAAAGTATCCGGGAAGCTTATGCCATGGGCAGTGATACCCTTTATGATCAGATTGATTCTGCGGAATATGAAAATGTTGTTGTAACTTTATATTCCTTTGACGGGGAAAATACCCCTAAAATTATTTACCATTCCCGGCTGAACCATGATAATGAATGGAAAAACCGACCGGGGATGCCGCCTGACCCCAGAGGGGGAGAGCCTAATTTTCAAATTCCAAAAGAATTGACAGAACGCTTAAAAAATACTGGGGAAGCGTTAGACATCCAGATTGAAAACCCTGGCAATCCTCCTGACAGCAGTATGGGGGAACGGAAACGGCATGAAAAAAATTGGGAAATTCCTGGCGGCGTTATCACTTTACTTACAAAATTAGATGATAACCTTTATTTGAATATTTTTACTCCCCGTGATTATATTAAATCCATTGCAGATTTAGCTGTAAAATACACAGCCCAGCTTTCTATGATTATTTTATTGGCTGGTTCTGTTTTAATTTATTTTATGATGGGCCGTTTAACACAGCCTTTGCGCCGGGTCCAGGAAGTTGCCGATCAAATTGCCCGTTTGGATTTTACCCAAAAGTGCGAAGTCCATGGAAAAGATGAAATTTCCTTATTGGGCCAAAGCATCAACGGCATGTCGCAGGAATTAGAAGCTGCTATCAGCCAGCTTGTAGCTGCCAATGAAATTTTAAAAAGTGATTTGGAGCGCCAGCAGCAAACAGAACGTATCCGCAGGCAGTTTATTGCTGATGTTTCCCATGATTTTAAAACCCCTTTAACTTTAATGGTCAGTTACGCAGAAGCCCTTTCTGAAAGCCGCCAGGGCCAGGAGAAAGAATATTGTGATGTGATCATCAGTGAGGGAAATCGTTTATCCGGCATGGTTGGGCGGCTGCTGGAATTATCCCGTCTTGAAAACGGGGCCGATCCAGTGGAATGGTCTATTTTCTGTTTATCTGAAATTGTAGATGAAGCGGTAGGCCATCACCGGCTGCTGACAGAAAAGAAGTCCCTCACTGTGATCCGTGAATCAGAAGAACCTTTTATTATTCATGCTGATTTTCAAAAAATCATGCGGGTTGTCATAAACCTTTTTGAAAACGCAGTAAAATACAGCCCCGAAGGTGGGAAAATTACAATCCGGGCAATCCGTCAGGAAAATTTATGCCGTTTAGAAGTTGAAAATACTGGGCAGCAAATCGCAGAAGAAGATCTCCCCAGAATATTTGACAGCTTTTACCGGGCTGATAAATCCAGAGGGGATGGCCGCAGCTATGGAATTGGACTGGCTACGGTAAAAGCAATTATGGAAACCCATGGAAGGCATTACGGCGCAGAAAACCGGGAAAACAGTGTATGTTTTTGGGTCGAATTGGAAACCGCCGACTTTGGGGAAGAAGACGACGAGCTTTAAAGAAAAAAGTGGGCATGGCTATTGTTCCATGTCCACTTTTTATGGTTTAATCCGGAGGCCCATATCCTTCCCATGCAAAGACAGGCGGGGTTGTATTTAATTCTAATGGCGGCAGCGTCCCATTGAGCCGTTCATATTCCGCTTTTTCAGCGGCAATCTGGTTCAATACCTTGCTGGCATCAGTTTGGGGCAAAGGGATATAATCCCGCCGCTGTGGTGTTGGATAATCCTGAGGGCAGGACGGATATAAAAAATGATTCCGGATTTCCTGATTTTGCGCTTCTGTTAAAAATTTTGCATCAATCAAATTCTGCCCCCAATAGTGGGAAGCTGACATAGTTTTATCGCCTTTCATAAAATAGCGGTAACTGATAGAACGGTTTCGGGAAACATTATCTTGGAGCTGGCTGTCTAAATGGTACCAAGCCCCGTCAATTTCTGCTACTGTCCACGCATGATCCACCAAAGGCCCCTCCGCAGAATAAGTAAGCCCTGGTACATATTCTGCTTTCATTCCCATTGTCCGCAGCAGCATTGCCAAAGCTGCCGCATAATCTTCACATTCCCCCAGGCCATAAAGCAATACACTTAAACATTTATTTTCTACATAAGAAGGTATTTCTCCGCCGCCCCGTATCCGCCAAATATCCAAAGCGATTGGTTTTTCAAAATATGTAAGTTCGATTAAATAATCAAAGGCAGCTTTTGCTTTTTCATATTCTGTCATATCTGGTGTTGTAATCCGTTCCACCGTTTCCAGCAAAACTTTGTTAATATAAGGTGTATTGGTGGGGCCTTCTATCAATTCGATAGGGGCCGGTTGACTGGATGGCTCGGTTTCTTCCGGAACAGAATGAGGGCCAAGAATTTCTGTTGTACTTTCTGTTTCTTTGAAATCCTGCGGGATTGGATGGGTACAACCTGTAAGTAAAAATAAAAATGCAGCCAATAATGAAAGTATAATTTTCATAGCAGCCTCCTGAATCTATTTTCATCCGTCTTTTTCTCCTATTATGCCATCTAAAAAAGAATAAAAAGCAGTCCTCACAAAAATTTATGATTTTTTTCATATTTCTTTCACAAGCTCTTGAAATTGAAAAAATACCGGATATTCCTTATCAGGAATATCCGGTATTTTTTTAAGCAGGGGCAGAAGGATTCGAACCCTCGGCACGTGGTTTTGGAGACCACTGCTCTACCAACTGAGCTATACCCCTATAAGAACCGGACCTTTTTTATCAGCCCGGCAAAGATTATTATAACAAATCTGCAGCCTATTGTCAATGGCAGAATTACAATTTTTCCTGGTTAAGCGCCGCCTCCAAAATAGCCTGCTTCATCTTCTGTTTTTGGGAAAGGCTTCTGTGTAAAATTAGAAGTATTTTCTTTTTTTTCTTTTTCAAAAGAAGCTGCTTTACTGTCCATTTGCCGGACAATTTCCTGCATGACATCTACACGGTCATTTAATACAAATAAAATTTCTTCTACTGATTTACGCAGCCGGGAAGTATCCCCCTGAAAACTGGTAATTTCTAAATTAAAATGGCGCATTTGTTCTTGTGCCTGATCTAAAATTTCTGCTGCTTTTGTTTCTGCCTGTTCTATTTTATCTGAGGCCGCCTGTTTGGCCTTATTTAAGGTTTCCGCAGCTTGCGCCTGTGCCTGATCTAATTGCCGGGTGGAATCCCGTTTTGCCCGTTCTGTTGTTGTTTGTGCCTGGATTTCTGCTTCCCGAATGGTTTTTTCAGCTTTGGTTTTCGATTCCTGTAAAAGCATTTCTGCCTGCCGCTTGGCATCTGATACAAGCTTGTCTGCATTTGTTTTTGCTACCAGCATTGCATCCCCTACCTGGGCTGAAAGTTCATCATATTTCTGGCTTTTATAAGAAGCGCCCTCTATTTTAAATTGAAGCTGGCGGTTTCGTTCCAACTGGACTTTTAACTCCTGTTCTGCATCCTCCAGTTTCTGTTCCAATTCACGGTTTTGCTGGGTCAATTCATCAAATTGCCCGGTTGTCTGCGGAGCCATTGCCCGTTCTTGCTCTAATTGTCCAGCAACTGCTTCCAATTTCTTTTCCGCGTCTGCAAGCTGTGCTTCTAACTTTTCAATATATTCCACCTGGGAATCCTGTGCTTTTGAATATTCAGCAATTTGATTGCGCAGTTCTTCTTCCAGCGCATGATGTTTTTCTGTTAAGTTGTCAATATAAGATAATACTGATTTTTTATCAAAGCCTCCAAAGGCTGTTGTTTTAAAAATCCCTTCCTGATCCATGTAGTTTCCCCCTCCTTCTGGCAAATAGGCGACCCGATCAGACGGCCATGATACCAGTATATCATTTTTTCGGAAAAAAACAATTAAAATTTTTTATAATCTTGTTTTCTTTTGGTGAAATACAAAAGGGAAAGCCCCTGGCATGGAGAGATGCCAAGAGCTTTTCCTTTGTCTTTTTATTTGAGTTCTTTGTCGGGGACTGCCCGATAAGAAAAACTCTGTTAAATTAGAATTTGCCAGTGTTTGCAGGAGCTTTGCTGCCGCTGCCGCCGTTGTTGCCAGGAGTTACATCAACAGGAGCATTTGCCTGCATGGCTTTTTCATCCGCTTCCTTTTGGGTGTTCCCGTATACGGTCTTATATTTGCGCTTGCCTGTTTCCTTGTCCTTTCCAATGTAGACCTGTACGGCAATCCTCCCATCAGCGCGTCTTTTGTTCCTAGCTTTTGCCATAAAAAAACAACACCTTTCCAAGCCCTTGCATTTGGCCTAAAAAAGTGCTAGACTATAAATGCAGAGGTAAATTTTTTGGATATGGGTTTAGCTTACAACCGATCTCCCTGTGTTCCCGCACGGGGAGATTTTTCTTTGCTTATAAATTATCCAGTCCGGTAGAGGTTAAGAACTCTGCCGGATTTTTTAATTATTTGATATTTTGTTCGATCGTTTGATTTCGCTGCATTGAAATTTAGATTGAGCATCCAACAAATCTTTGGTACTCTTAACCAAATAATCCTGCAAATAGCAAGGAAGTGCTTCAAAAGTCTCAAGCAATTCTTTTTCTTTTGCTGAAATTTTAGAAGATTTTTTCTCTTGATATCCTGTTTCCCACAGTTCATCAAGAGAAACGTTTAACGCTTTTGCAATAGCGGCGCTCTGCTTCCCTCTAGGTTCTTTTTTTCCATTTAAATAATCGGAAATCGCAGCTTCGCTAAGACCAGTCATTCTGGATAGCTCTACAGCCTTTAATTTTTTAGATGACAAAATTTCCCTTAAAATATCGGAAAATCCCAAACTCTTAACCTCCGGATTGGTTTAATGTATTTATCTTAGCATATGCGAAGATTTTTTGCAATAGATATTGACATACTTTGCAAAAGATAATATAATTAAAAAACTTAGCAAAAGTTAAGACAGAAAGGAAGTAAAAAATGAGTTACAATTTTAAGTATCCAGAAGTGTATGCAGAGTTAGCCAGACAAGGGAAAACCAAGAAAGCTTTAGCCGATCTGCTAGAAATTACATTAGGTGGATTACGATACAAACAAAGTGTGAAAACAACTGGCGATTTCGATGGCGAGGAAATTCGGAAGATAACAGCTTTTTTAGGATGTTCTGCGAATTATCTATTTGGACTAGAAAGCAAAGCGGGATAAATTTAAAGGCTATTTTCAAATCAAAGAAGCTCTAAATCAAAAGCTTAATAAGGCAACTTGAAATTAGTTTCTAATCGTTTTCTTTGCTTTACATAAACCTCCAACGCAACAGAGATGTTAGTTTTACGTTGATAAGGAAGTATTTACAACAACTTATTATTAACGCTGACAAACAGAGTGCTATAAGGGGGGTATTGCTCTAATAGATTATTTATCTACTTTTGCAATAACCCCTTTTCTTATCATAATAGTTGACTTATTATTTTTTCTATACTTTTAATATAATCATCTATCCTTTTTCTTTTATATACATAGATATACGAGGGGTGATGTATAGGAACATAATGAATTTTTTCAAATGTTTTATAAGTATACTCAAAATCATTCCACTTTTCAAAATCAATATTCAAATGCTTTCCAACCGAAGAATATACTTTTTCACCTAATAAAAAAACAATCTTAGGAGACATTGTATGTATTTCCTTAAGTAAATTTCCAAAACAACTGTCAATTTCCTTTTTATTAGGATATCGAAGTTTTTGTTGTTCTGTTAAGGGCAAACATTTTACCAAATTAGTTTTATATGTAACGACATTGCAACATGAATTTTCGATTTTTTGAATTAACATTCCAGTATTAGTTTCTGGTGATAAAGGAATTTCCGTATCAATTATCGCTTTTTTAGCTGATAAACCAACCCAAAAAACTTGACACCGTTTTTCTGTATCCAGCAAAGGCTTTTGGTTAATGCATAAACCACATTTTTGACAGTCACGTATTTGTTTTATCATAATTTTTCCTCTGTAAGTTTCTGTGTTTTTATAATGTATTCATTCAATACTTCGTCCGATTCTACACTATAATTCCCAAAATCAAAATTGAATTGCGATCTTCCATTAAACTGACTTATTGATTGATTAAATTCACACCCATGAATAATACCTGTATTTTCCAATATTTCATTATATAACTGTGTACCATGATAAGGTCTAAATTGAAATACACTTACTCTGAATGTTCCATTTGTATCTTGTGAAATAGCTTTTAGTTTGGATGCCAATTCATATGTTTTTTGAAAATCTTCTTTCGTTTCCTGTGGAAATCCATAAATAAAATACCCTTTTAAATCAATTCCACAACGCAAGATCTCTTGCGAAACCTTTATGATATCGTCTGGTTGTCCCAATTTATTTATTTTCTTGCGTATCGATTCCGAACCAGATTCAATGCCAATAAATAATTCTTTACAGTTCCCAACTTGAAGTTCTCTTATTTTGTCGATTGCATTTACTAAAGATAATACATGAGCCATCCCTCTCCAACTCAATTTAGGAAATTGTGAAAATATGTTATTTGCCATATCTATGCTTTTAGCATTGCGTAAAAACAAATCATCTAGTATTCTTACACTTTGTACATCTGGATACGAATTTACTATATAACCAAGTTCTTTAATAACACTTTCCTCTGTGCGAATTCGAGTTCTTACATCTTTATTGAGGCTCTTAGCGCCACCACAAAAAGCGCAATCGAATGCACATCCCCTTGATGTTATAATTGCAACTTCTTTTTCTCCGTAATGATTAGTAATCAATTCATTTCCCAAGTATTTCCTATTTAAAAAAATATTAGATATGTCATTGGGGAAATATATGGAATTGACATTCACTCTGTATACGTATTTATTTCCTTGTATTATTTCTGGTTTTTGTTCACATTTTCCCAAAACAAGTGCAGGAATAATATATTCTCCTTCACCAATTATAATATTTAACTTGTTTTTAGTATTCCATCGTAGAATTTCATGATAAATACTTTTAACAACTTGCCCACCTATAAATAACTCACATTTTATGTTAATATTTTCGATAATATATTTAACTATATCATAATTTTGAGTAAATATATTAATTCCCAGATAATCTGTACATTTTTCATCGACCAAAGTAATTATATCAGATACAGATTTTCTTTCTTTTACACAATCAATAAGGCTAACTTCTATATTAGCCTTCTCTAAATATGTAGCTATATAACCTAATCCCAATGGTGACAAATATTGTTCGTTTTCTTTTGTGGAATCCCAAAAAATAGGGGAATTTAACAAAACAAATTTTTTCATTTTGTCCTCCAATTTGCAACAATATATGATACTATCTTTTGTACATTTTCTTCAAGATTATCGTTATTATTTATCATTAAAACATCTATACCTTCTCTTTGTAATTCCTTTACGCCTTTTTCCATATAATAGAGTTCATTATGCGATTGATTTCCCTTTTCAAATCTTGTTAGGCTTTTTCGTTCTGACAGTCTCTTTTGCAGAATATCTTCATTTGCTGAAACAGCTATCTGTAAGTTTGGTTTTACAATTTCTGAATTTAAACCTAAAATAACCGTATTCTTTACATTATCCATACATTGTAAAATCAAAGATGACAAAATATACCTATCAGTAATAACAATTTTACCTTTGTTTAATTCTGGAAGAATTTCTGCCGATATATGCTCATATCGATCTGCCGCAACTAAGCAAGCTAAACTTATTCCCGAATGACGTTCAGCAAATTTTCTTGTAAAGTTTCCCAAATCAGTATTTGTTGGTTCTCTTGTTATATATACTTCATTGTTTTCTATTTCCAATTTTGTTTTTATTTCTTCTATAAGTGTTGATTTTCCAACACCATTAGGTCCATCTATGGCAACTAAGAATCCTTTAGTATCATTATCCTTAAACATAGCATCCCCTCCATAAAAGCATTTAATTAAAAATAGTATCTAATTTCTTGTTACAGAAAGTTTCATTGCTTTCAATTATACTATATATAGAATGTTTTGTCGATAATTTCCCAAATATATGTTACGCAATAGAACGCTGTTTTTAAGGACAGATATACAAAACACTTCCCCCGCCATTTCAACGCCCGCAAAGCCGCATAAATCAAGGACAAAATACCCCCTACTGCGTAACAATCCCCATAATAAATTGAGGGCGAAAGCAGTTTACTGATTTCGTCCTCTTGACTACCCACAAGCAAAGGCGGGAAAAGCTGTCAAGGGCGCGTAGCGCGAAGTTTACCCTTGACAGCTTTTCCTGTCTTTGCTACTTCCTATCGGTCGAAGCGGAATTTCAGTATGGCTTCAACCAGTTTCGCCTTTAACCTATCCTGTGTATCGTCATTGATATGCCCCTTATACATAGACAGATATTTGATGTGTGCGGTGTAATATCGCAATACTGCGTCTACCGCTTCCGGCTCTCCGGCAACGGCTTTTTCGATTACCTCAAAAGGTATCAATTTTTTATTCCTCATGTTTCAATCTCTCCCATTCTTTCCGTAACTGTTTCAGCGCAACATTTCTTCTGTGGTTTATCGTACTTCTGCAACGCCCGTACTGTCTGCCGATGGCTTCATCACGATAGCCAACGAAGTAATAAAGCAACAAAACTTCCCGCCTTAACTCCGGCAATTTTGATAATGCCGTTGCCAACCGTTCATCATCAACGATAACTTCCTTTCCCAATACAATAAATACAGTCGGCTTATCCTGTTTTTCAAAGTATCTGTCCATAGCAGACGATTCAAAATATCGTTCTGACATCAGATAGTAAATTGAAATAGGTTTCAATTTGGGATATTTCTCTTGCTTCTTTCCGCTTCAAATCCCGCCATGCGTTAATTGCTTCATGGCGCAGGACAACCTTGCAGAACGCATGGAAAGTATATTCGATATGTTCCATGAACTGTTCAGAATATCTCATTCTCTCTCACCCCCTTTCTTCCCAGTAGGGGGCTATTACAACAAACGTCCATGCAGCATAAAGCGGCATAAGCATTTGAGTAATACGAGTTATCAAGACATACTAAATGATTTGACAGTTCATATTCATGGGTAGTATATCCCCTAAACGAACACTGCGTTTTTTTGACAGAAAATAGTTTGTCTGATTTTGCGGATATAAAAATAACACGACGGTACCTCCTGATACCGCCGCATGATTAGTCATAGTTTCTAAAAGTCCTCCGCTGTCCGTTTTGAAGAAACGGCGGCTTATGAGTGTTGCCAAAAAGAAAGAGCCGATAACCGCATTTTTAATCTGCGTGTTATCGGCTCTGCGTCTGTGCGTCTGGCTCTTTGATAACTGATATATTCATTTGTTGTACGTTAATAATGGTTTCGTGCTTGCATTTCGGGCAATATAGGGGAAAGTTTTTCAGTTCGGTATCACTCCGCATTTTTAACCTTGTTTTGCTTTGGCATATGGGGCATATTATCCATTCGGTATTCATGTTAAATACCCCAATCCCTGCTAATCATTTGCAGTTTTACCATATGTGGGTAAATCCTGCCGGTGTTCATCAGTTTTTCTGGCGTTCCCTGTTCCGCAACAGAACCGTCTGAAAGCACAACCACTTTATCCGCGCCGCTTACGGTACGCATACGGTGGGCGATAACAAGTACGGTCTTATCCTTTATCAGCCTTGATAAAGCAGCCTGTATCAATGTTTCGTTTTCCACATCAAGGCTTGCCGTTGCTTCATCAAGTAAGATGATAGGGGAATTTTTGAGGAAAGCGCGGGCGATTGAAATTCTCTGCCTTTCCCCGCCGGACAGTTCGCAGCCATTTTCACCAATCATACTGTGATACCCGTCCGGGAGCTTTGTCGCAAATTCTTCACAATTTGCCAGTCTTGCCGCTGCAATCACTTCTTCGTCGGTCGCGTCCTTTCTGCCTATTCTGATATTCTCCATAATTGTGTTGTTAAACAGCGTCACATCTTGAAATACGATAGAGTACAACGACAGCAAGGTTTCCGGCTCTATTTTCGATATATCCATACCGCCGACAGTGATTTTCCCCTTGCTTATATCCCAGAACCGCGCGGCAAGACGTGATACCGTAGTTTTACCGCCGCCGGACGGTCCGACTAAGGCGGTAACTTCTCCCTGTTTTGCCGTAAAGGACACGTCTTTCAATACGGTTTCCCCGCTATTATAAGCAAATCCCACATGGTCGAACACAATATCGTAACCTTTATTTGTTACTCTGTCTGTTCCTGTCTGAATAGGCTGGTCAAGAATTTCATTCATGCGGTTTATGTTCGTTTTGGTGGAGATTACCGCAGCAAGATTTTGCAATGCACCCTCAAGCGGGGCATATAGCCTTGAAGCCACAAGCAAAAACATAAAGAACAGCGGAATATCAATTTCCCCACGAATGAGCAGCGCAGAACCTACAAGCGCAACCGTAGCAATCCCAAACTTTAATATCAGCGTAGAGGAAACAACAAAAAGGGCAGTCCCAAGCTCTGTTATAATGTGCCGCTTTTCCACATAGTCAATTTTTTTGCCAAGCCCTTTCAGATAGCTTTCTTCCGCATTGTTCGCCTTTAAGTCCTGTAAACTTTCGATACACTCCTGTACGCCGCCTTCAAGCGCAACATTCGCCGCTACGGATTTACGGTTGAAGTATTCCTGTATGCGGGCTGAAAAGAATGTGATTGTAAACGCAATCGGTAAAACCCAAACCGCCGCAAGAGCCATTCGCCAGTCGTAAGCGAAAAGGCAAACTGCAATCAGCGTTGTAGAAATAAGGGAGCCTGCCAATGCGGGTACATAATGGGAAAATGCCTGTTCAAGAGTGGCGCAGTCGCCCATAATCGAATTTGTCAAATCAGCAAGGTCTTTCTTGCCAAAAAAGGACAATGGGATTTTACGGAGCTGTTCTGCTAAGGATATACGCCTTACACCGCTTTCCACATAAGTCGCTAAGTAAGTGGCGTTATACTGAAACCATGTCACAATAAAAATGAAGCATAAGCAAACCAGAGCACCAACCGCGTAGAAGAGGGCGCGGCTTCCATTTATGCCCCCGTTCATGGTATCAATGACAAAGTAATAGAGCAGTCCGACGGGAAGCATAAAGGATATATCCTGTGCGACACAAGCAATACAGCCCTTTATCAAATCGACAGCCCCCTGTCTTGATAACGCAAAACGTCTTTGCAATGTCTTAATCATGCGTTTACCTCCTTTGCAATCTTCCATTCTGCCGCTTCGGAATAATTCTTCCACATTTTTGTAAATATGCCATTTTGCTCTATCAGTCCGCTATGTGTGCCGCTTTCGACAATTTCACCGTCTTGCAGTACATAAATGCAATCCGCGTCTGTGATTGACGACAGCCTGTGTGCAATCATAATGACGGTCTTTCTGGGAGAATCCGCTGATTCTCCTTTTGAAAGAGCAGATAAAGCCTGCTGCACGCGCACCTCATTATCGGGGTCGGCAAACGCGGTTGCTTCATCAAGAATTAGGATAGGCGCATTTTTCAAAATTGCGCGGGCAATCGCTATTCTTTGCTGTTCGCCGCCGGACAGATACACGCCTTTTGTGCCGACAACCGTATCAATGCCATTCGGTAATTTTTCAATAATATCCAAGCACTGTGCAGCTTCCAGAGCATGGGCGATTTCTTCGCGTGTAGCGTTAGGTTTTGCCATACGCACATTTTCTAATATGGACGCTTTGATAAGGCGGCTGTTCTGAAATACAAAAGATACCTTATTCATCAATGTTTCTTTCGGAATGTCACGTATTTCGGTATTGCCTATCAGTACGCGCCCTTTTTGCGGGTCAAAAAACCTTGTGACGATATTTGCAAGCGTTGTCTTACCGCCGCCGGACGCTCCTACTAATGCTACTGTCTGCCCCGGCTTTATTAAAAGTGATACATCATTGAGTGCGTTTTTCTCTCCGTCATAGCTGTAACTAACGTGTTCCAATGTAATTCCATTATTTTTAGGAATATTATTCACGCTGCTTTCAGATAATGGTTTTTCGTTCAGCACTTCATCAATCCTGTTGATTGCGTCGCCTACAATCATTGCGTCCTCGCTCATAAACATAATTTTTGTAAGCGTCGTACCAATGACGGGAGTAATCACAATATAGAAGATAAGGTTTAACAGAAGTTCATTTGTTACGCCACCCCTTGTAAAGAGAATACCCCCGGCAATCAGAAACGCGAATACGCCGTTAATTGCTGTTGTATAGAACATCATAGGCAGACGCAGCCCCTTTGTATATGCAATTACCCATGTTTCGTAATTGTCTATCGCGTTTTTGAAGCGTTTGAAAGAAAAAATTGTCTGCCCGAAAGTCTTTACTACGGGTACGCCCCGCACATATTCAACAGCTTCGTTTGACATATCAGCAAGCGCATTTTGATATTGTTCCATTCGCTTTTCCATGTCTTTTCCTGTCATTTTCATCATAATCAGAAAACCAAGCTCAACTGGAACAAGGCTTAAAAGCCCTAACCGCCAGTCAAAGGCAAGCAACAGGAAAAGCAGCCCTATGGGTGTGGCAATCGCCCCCGCTTTGTCGGGAAGCCTGTGTGCAAGATATGTTTCTGTAGCGGTACTGGAAGTATTTACTATTCTCCGCAGCTTTCCGCTTCCATACTTTTCCGTTACCCCAAGCGGCAAGGCTGTAATATGGCGCATAAGCTCTTTTCGGATATTTGCGGCAACCCGGAACGCGCTCATATGCGAACACATCAAGGCGGCTATGTAGACAACAATAGAGATAACCGCAAACAATACCGCAGACCAACCGTAGCTTGTAACATTCCCCGCCTGTGAGAAATTCGGGGAAACTTCCAGTATGTCGTGAATGATACGCCATATATACCAAAAAGGCACAAGAGCTAACAGCGCACTCATTACGGACAATACCCAAGAAAGATAGGTTAATATTCTGTGCCCTCCGGCATAGCCCATCAGTCTTGATAGATTAGACTGTTTTTTCATTGAAAAAAACCTCCTTGAAAATTTTTTATGATATGAGGACTAAATAACTGCCCTCGAATATCCTTATTTGATTAGTGGTGTCTTTATAAAGTTAGCCAAAACTAACCTTCGCGTCAAATATAATGGAAAGTGTAAACTTTCCATTATCAAAAACAAATTTATTTGTAATCGAGTCGGCTCGATTTATTATTGCCCCATAATTTTCATCCATCCGGCAGTATAGAAAGCTCTCATTTCTTTCAAATAGTGCTTTGCTTCTTCAAGTGGCATTTCATGTATAATCAGCTCAAAAAAAGTATTAAACATTCCTGTAATCAAGATATGCTCCAACCGTTCATCAATAGGTGGCGCAGGTCTGCCTAACTTTTCAAGAACTGCTAAATAATCATGTGTTCCCTTTGTTTCGATTTCCACCATTTCATCAATCAATTTTGAAAAACGTGTTCCATCCGAACAGCAAAGTATGAGCTTAAATTCATTCAAGTGTTCATAGGCGTACAAGAGCATTTCATACATATACACGCCGGAAGTAGAAGTAAGATTGTCGGGCTGTTCCTCTGGCGGTATTTCTGCAAATTCTTTCTGTGCCTTGCAAAAGAGTTCCAATAAGAAATTGTAGTGTTCGCCTACCAGTGCTTCAAATAAATCCTCCTTGCTGTTATAGTAGCCATAAAACGCGCCTGTCGTTACCCCCGCCGTTTTGACAATATTCCGCAGGGAAGCAGACTTATAGCCTTTTTCAAGAAATTCCTGCATGGCGGCTGAATGGATTAAATGTAGTGTTGTCTGCTCTGCTTCGCTCATTTTCTCACCTCCCTGTATATAACGGTGTTATATATCACTGTTATATGATACTGCAAATCAGAGAATTTGTCAATGGCACAAAAAAATTTTTGCTGATTTATTCTGTGGCATTGGCATTTCACAAACTTCCCCGTATTAAGAAACAAGGAAAACTTTTTGAAGAATTTCTCTCAAAACTCCGTCAAAACTGCCCTGTGTGGTGTTGTAGGTAGTGAGAGGAATTATCAGAGGGTTTGGGATTCTTCCCAACAAGCAAAATCTGTCCGGCAAGCCATAGCGCGGACGGACAGATTTACGGAAATGGGTACCCGTTTCCTATGCTTGCTACGTTTGTCAATAATTCTTGATAATCGGAGTTATCCCGACTTTTTGATTATCCCGACCATTTCCGGAAAAGCAGATAACTACGGGCTTTTGCTCAAAAAAGGTCGGGATAACTTTTTCATAAAAGGCATATATTTGACCGTCCGAATGCAGATGTTTTGACGCAAAAAGTCGGGATAATTATGGACGCTATTTCAGTCC
>RAZJ01000048.1 GCA_003612625.1 bacterium 1XD42-1
ATAACCTTCTTTTTCTCGAAAAAGAACAAAGCCGGTGAGGAATTTGTTAAATTCACTCACCGGCTCAATTCGTTTCAAATTTCTCGGATAGTTCGGTTAGTTCTTTCATGGTTTCCTGCGTATGGTGCAAGAGAGTTTCACGCATTTCTGACGGGCAGCTGCAATACAGCATCTTCATCTGACCGACTCCCTCATCTTCCGGGGAAACATCTGGATTGATTAAAGAATCCAGAGAAATCGGCAGTACTTTTGCCAGTGCCTTCAAAATCAAGAAAGACGGATTCATCTGCCCTTTTTCAATCTTGGCAATCTGCTTGACAGATACATGGCTCAAATCAGAAAGTTTCTGTTGTGTCAGGCTTTTTCTTTTTCGGGCTTCCCGCATTTTTTGCCCTAAAGCGGTTAAATCATCAATCGGCATAATCATTCATCTCAAGTATATTCTATCGTGCCGATTTGCGCAAAGGAATAACCTTATTATACCGACTAACAGGCATGATTATACCGTTTTTTAATGAGATATAAACGCTATCCTTGTATCACTAACCAAATCAAATTATAATAGAGATGGATAATTTTGTGAAAAAACTGTCCGCTGTAACATTTCGGAGACATTTGCCTGTTATACTATCTGCGATTAGAGGACAGACAGATTTGCCAACGACTGTTCCTTTATCTTTGAGGAAGCCTTCGGACAACTGTGGAAAAGGTGATGTGGGCGGATCTGGGGAACAGAAGTTCCATAAGTTTCTGGACGAGGATGCCTATGAGGAATTGTTCGAGACTCAGATGGAGACTGATATGGTATTCAATATTGCTTGTAATGCTGTGCAAGTTTTGATTTATCGGGGGCTTTCCTCTTTTGGGGGCATTTTTTAGAGCACGCCACACTTCAGATCTTGACATTTGTAGGTTCTTATTCAAGGTTGAAGGCCGCTTGCGTCGGTGGTATACTTTGCCCATAGCGATTTAATAATTTTTATTTATGGAGTGGAGGAACTCAGATGGAACTGCAATTTTCAAAAGGGAAAATAATTGGGCATATTGTTGCCTATGTTTTACTGTTTCTTGTAGGTGATCTGCTTAACAGCCTGGTATTTGATTTGCTTTTCTCAATAGTTGAATTGCCAATACGGGGCCTATATTCTGTTTTACGGACGTTGGGGTGTTTCGTATTTACTTATTTATTATTTTGGCTATACACGATAAAGATTCTCCGCCTCAAAATGGAGAGTTTTAGAATTACCTTATCAATTAAAAAATGGGCCTTTTCATATGCCGTTATCCTTCCGTTTTTTGTGGTTATCTGCTATTTCATAATAGGCGACTCGACAATGACAGCTTTAAATGCAGGAGAGATAATTGCAGCGGTCATCTATTCCGCCATTGCAGCTTTGAAAGCAGGCGTTTTAGAAGAGATGCTGTTTCGTGGATATATTCTAAAATTGCTTGAACTAAAGTGGGGGAAAGTTGTTGCTGTTTTGCTTCCGTCCTTTTTGTTCAGCTTGATGCATATTCCCTCGATGGATGCGTTTAGCGTTGCAGGTATCTCGTTGCTGGTGATTAGTGGAACATTGGTAGGCATCATGTTTTCTCTTATCACATATATGGGGAACTCCATAAGCAACAGCGGCTTGCTTCATGCAGTATGGAATTTTGTTTTTGTGACTGACATGATACATATCACAACTGCACAGGGCATTTATGGAGAGCCTATTTTTTCAATTATCATCCCCTCAGATTATGTGTTGGTAACCGGAGCTGGATTTGGAGTAGAAGCTTCAATAATTGCTATCATAGGGTATTTATTTGTCTGCGGCGCCGTTATTCTGCGGAGAAAGCGGTGAGTATTACTTCCGGCTTATTTGGGAATTTTATGTTGGAGGGAATGTATGGACTGGTCAAACACACAGCGAGCCGAGATACAGTATTTCTGCACCAGTACCCGCAGTCGGACGCCAAGGGTCCTCTGCGGCTGTACCCTCAAGCTCCAGCTCGGTTTTATCCTTACCATCTTCGCCAGCTATCAAATTACAGAATTCCAGCTTACGGACATTAAAGCGTTTTACAAACTGCTCCATACACCCCATTTCGGACCAGAGCAGCTGCGGCCCCCTCCCCCTCACGCATCGCCAAGACTCTGGAACAGTTGGACCGGGATTGCCATTATCAGATCCGCGTCCGCTGTCTGGGGGAGGCGCGTTATCAAATCACCGGGGTCTGCCCCCACTATATAAGCGATTATCGAAACGAGCTGAACTACGGCTATGAAAGGTGATATGTTCAATATTTTATTCCTGATCCTATTTTATGATATTTTTGTGACATTTTAGTGGTATTCTGATTAAGAACCTGTTTTGTATCTGGAAAAATGTCGGCTGGCGAAGGATTTTGTTGCCAGACGAAGATAAATTTTTGCAGGAATCCTTTGTGGATTTCAAAAAAATTTAGCGAAGTATGGCGGCAAAAGACTCGCCAGACGGCGTTTGGGAAGATACGAAACAGGTTCTAAGGAAGGAAGTGAAACCATGAGACTTTTAGTAGTTGAGGATGAGCGCCTTTTAAACAACACCCTTTGCTACAATCTTTCGGCGGCTGGCTACACAGTGGACGCTGCCATGACAAAATCAGAAGCGGTCAGCCTCTGCGAAGCGCAGGACTATGATCTGATCGTGCTGGATGTCAACCTGCCTGATGGAAACGGCTTTGACTTCTGTGCAGAAATCAAAGAGCGCCGTCCGGATACCGCCGTGATTTTCCTGACAGCAAACGATATGGAGAGCGACCAGCTGAAAGGCTTTGAGTTGGGAGCAGATGACTATGTAACAAAGCCGTTTCCGATCAGCGTATTTCGCAAGAAGGTTTCAGCACTGCTGGCCCGCATCCAGAAGCAGACAGGTGGCGATTGCTACACAGACGGTACATTGTCCATCAATTTTTCGGAATTGACCGCTGCCCTTGCGGGGGAGCCGGTTATCTTCACTCCGATGGAATACCGTTTACTCAAAGTACTGGTGCGGAATCCGCAAACCGTTCTGACCCGGCAGGTGCTTCTTGAAAAGCTGTGGGACGCGGACGAAAACTTTGTGGATGAACACGCCTTGACCGTTGCGGTCAGCCGCATCCGGGGAAAAATTGAAGCTGGCAGCCTGCAATATATCAAGACTGTCTACGGCATGGGCTATATGTGGGTTGGGGGGATAAAGAAGTGAATGACAGAAACCTTTCCATCAAGTACGCCTGTGCGGCAGGGGCAGCTTTTTTAGGTTTTATCTCCGCTGCGGCCATTACTGCGGCTTTTCTCTTTACCAGAAATTCAACAATCGTGTGGCTGGGTCTGCTGTTTATCCTGCTGGTGTTCGCCTGTGCAGCCCTTTTTGTAGCATTTCTGCATCGGAAGCTGGTTTTATTCTCGGACAACCTGTGCCAAACAATAGACGATATGTTGAATGGAGCGGCAGCGCCGCAGGTCTGCGAGGAAGAAAACCTGTTTTATAAAATCAATCACCGGCTTGCCCGTCTATATGAAGTTATGCGGGAAAATCAGAAGAGCATAGCGAAGGAGCGGGCTGATTTGCAGGAGTTAATCTCTGACATATCCCATCAGGTAAAAACGCCAATCAGCAATCTGAAAATGGTAAACGCCACCTTGCTGGAACAGTCTATGCCAGAGGAAAAGCAGAGAGAGTTTTTGCAGGCATCCAGCGGCCAGCTCGAAAAGCTGGACTTTCTTATGCAGGCCATGATCAAGACATCCCGCCTAGAAACCGGCGTCATTTCACTGGACAGAAAGATACAGCCGCTTTATGACACTCTGGCGGCAGCGCTGGGCGGTATTCTGCTGAACGCGGAAAGGAAACATATTCATGTCAGCGTAGATTGTCCGGAAAATATCATTCTGGCCCACGACAGGAAGTGGACAGGTGAAGCCCTGTTCAACATTCTGGACAATGCGGTGAAGTACACCCCGGCAGGGGGCAATATTCAGGTTTCCGTTCAAAGCTGGGAGTTCTATGTGAAAATCGACATAACCGACAGCGGCAAAGGAATTTCGGAGAGCAGGCAGGGGATGATCTTCAAACGCTTCTATCGGGAGGAAGAAGTACATGATGTTGAGGGCATCGGCATAGGGTTGTATCTTGCCCGTGAGATCATTTCCATGCAGGGAGGATATATCAAGGTGACTTCGGCATTGGGCAGCGGCTCTACATTTTCCGTGTTTCTGCCGCGTGGATAAAATTTTCAAGAAAAACTGCGGCCCGTGACATTTCTGTGAGAATTGGCTGTTATGATAGCGGCATCACAGGCAATTTTGAATTTGTGTTATAGTTCAACAATATAAAAAAATTGAAAGAAGGGGCTATAATGAGCGAGAAACGGTATCAGATTTCCCCCATCGAACTGGTTCGGTGGGCGGAACCGCTGTTCGGCTTTGGAGAGGGGAAAGCAAGAGGATTTTCCGAGAAGACGATATCCTCCTATGAGGCGGCGGCAGGCATCAGGCTTCCCGCCGCCCTGCGGGAATATTATCTCGCCTGCGGCAAGGCTAGCCTGAACTGCGCGCTGTATGAGATATTCGTCCCGGACATAAAGGCCAAGCTCTTTGAGAAGCGCCTGACCTTCTCTTATGATCATATTGATGAGGATCTGGAGACTTTCAGCAAGCCGGGAGAAGAAGACTATGAGGAGCTGGCAAAGCTGCGCGCCCTGCCGCGGGAGCGGTGGGGCGAGGTTACCGGCAATTATTTGCTATTCTGGTGCGAAAATCAGGGCTGCTGGTACGCAGGCATCAAAGCGGAGGATTTGACCAAGCCCAACCCGGCGGTGTATTACAACGACCAAGACGATGTGTACAGCTGGGCTCCGTTTTCCGATTCCATCCAGTCCTTCCTCCTGGACATCATGCTTCTAAATCTGGAGCCAAGGGCCCAGCCGGACGAGATCGAGGACCCTGTCGAAATACAAAAGGTCCTATCCGCAGGCGGCGTAGACTTCCGGCGTCTGTGTGAGCCTTACCCCTTCCCCGGTGGGCGCTTTGCCCACACTTGTTTGGATACAGACACAAACACCTTGTATGTCTATGGAGAGCAGGCAGAGAACCGTCCTGCATATTTAAAGATTATTCAGGCTAAATAAAAATTTGAATTGACTGCGTTAATCGTTCCGGTTTGCAGATTCAAGGTGGAAAACAATATGGGACGATTTTCAAAAAAGCTAAAAGAAGGTGGCTTAAACGACGCATTTCCGGAAGATACCGGAAATGTGCATGGAAGGAGAGAAAAATCATGCTGGAATTTCCCCCAAATACTTATATGCTGGAATATCAGGACGGCGCCTGCCTCTGCAATGGAACGAAACGGGTGGAAGCGCCGCTGAATTTGGAGACCCTTGAGGAGGCTGTCAGGCAATGCCCGAAACTACAGGTAGTCTCCCTGGATGATGTCCCGTTTGGGGATGCGTGCTTTCCCGTTCTGGCACGGATTCCCAAGCTGAACATACTGGCTCTGCTGCGGGGCAGACAGATTGCCGGGCATGGGCTGGAACTGTTAAAAGACCTTCCGCTCAAAGACTTGTTTTTGCAGCGGACCGCTCTGGATGATGAGGGACTGGCCCAGGCTGCGCAGATTAAAAAACTGGAGCATATTTACATAGCTGCCTGTCATCAGGTCACCGCTGAGGGACTGCTGGCAATTTCCTGGAGGGATAAGCTGCAGGTCAGCGATGGCGACATGCAGGATGAAGAAGGGCTGGCGGGGCTGTTTACAGAGGCGGAGCGTAAGGCTTATGAGGATGCCCGTACCTACAAAATCATGAAAAACAGGATTTCTCTGGACAATCCTGAACTGCAGGCTCCCATCCATGCGCTGCTGGAATTCTTTGACAACATGAACCAATGGGAACGGATGGCAGAGCAAAAAGGTTACGGCAGCCAGGCGGATATTGATGCGTTGTTTGCCAGACAGGTGAGCTGGACTCCCCGTCCTGGCTGGCGTCCCATCCATCTTTCATGGAGAAGAGGCGGGACTTATACGGATTATTATCTGGTTGCTGGTGAACGGGTCACAAAAAGCAAATTTTGGCTTTATGCAGAGCAGGGAATTTTCTATTATCGTTATTTAATGCGTCTGATTGACGGCAAATGGATGATTGATAACGCCCAGTGCTGCCGGGAGGGGCGCTGGTCATTCTGTGGGCTGTAACCTGGACGGACAGTGCGTGGATTCATGAAAGGAGAAAACTTATGAAATTTGAAATCATTCCAAAATCAGATATTATTCCATCCTATGACCCTAACGCAGTAGCCGTAAAGTACATTGAAGACAATTCTCATGGTGAACAATACGAGGAAGATGAAATTACGCCGGACTTGATCTCTAAGATATTACACGAGGTACCTGAAGGGATCGAAATCATTTTGTATCTGGACCCTGACGGAGAAGGACGTTGTGGCTGCCTGGAAGTAGTATCAGATGGGGATTGGCTGTCTCTTTGCTATGACTATAACGAGACAGAAACCTATTTTTGCTACAATTCGGAGTTTGCTGATACCGTGGCGCAGCTGGAAGAAGTTGATTTGAGAGATGAAAATGTATATAGCCCCATCGACTATGACGGTCAAATTCCCGTTCCAAAATGTCAGGCCATCACGGATATGGATGCCGGTGTGAAAGCCATTGAGTATTTCATCAGAACTGGAATGCGTTATCCGGGAATTGACTGGGGATATTGTCTTTAATCATTTCAGCCTGTGTGGAAGTTATACAGCAAAAGAGCAACTTTTGAAATGTCACAGACTTGTGACATTTCAGGGGTAAAAAGCCAGCGGCCCGTGACATTTCTGTGAGAATTGGCTGTTATGATAGTGGCATCACAGAAAGGATGGTGCAACCCATGAGCATTTTGCAAACAACTGACCTCAAAAAACACTACGGCGCAGAGCCGAACATCACAAAGGCGCTGGACGGTGTGACCCTCTCCATTGAGCAGGGGGAATTTGTCGCTATTGTCGGAACCTCCGGCAGCGGGAAGTCCACTCTGCTGAACATGATGGGCGGTCTGGATGTCCCGACCTCCGGCAGCGTTCAGATCAAGGGCAAGGAGCTGGCCTCTTTGAACGACGAACAGCTCACCATCTTCCGCAGGCGCAACATCGGCTTTATCTTCCAGAACTACAATCTTGTCCCTGTTCTGAATGTCTATGAAAATATCGTCCTGCCCGTAGAGCTGGACGGCGATACCGTAGACCAGAAATTCATGGATGAAGTCGTGCGCCTGCTGGCCCTGGGGGACAAGCTGAACAATATGCCCAACAATCTGTCCGGCGGACAGCAGCAGCGTGTCGCCATCGCCCGCGCCTTGGTTTCCAAGCCCGCTATCGTCCTGGCGGATGAACCCACAGGCAACCTGGACAGCCGGACGAGCAGCGATGTGCTGGGCCTTTTGAAAGCGACCAGCAGCAAATTTCATCAAACGCTGGTGATGATAACCCATAACAATGAGATCGCCCAGCTTGCCGACCGCATTATCCGCATTGAGGATGGCAGGATTTTTGAGTAAGGGGGCGCTGACGATGAATGACATTTTATTTGGCAATAACAACGGCGCGGTGATTAAAAAGTTGTCAGGGCGCTATTTCAAGGCCAGCAAAAGCAGGAATATCATTGCAATTATCGCAATCGTGCTGACAACCATACTCTTTACCACAATCTTCACCCTTGGGTCTGGCCTGATGGACACCGTTCACGATCAGAACATCCGCAAGGCTGGCGGCGAGGGGCAGGCGGTATTAAATTATATCAGCGATGAAGTTTACAACGATATGGTGGGAAATCCCCTGATCGACCGTATCGCCTACACAAAAGCGATTTCCTACCGGCTGAACAATCCGGGTCTGGAGCGCTGGCGGGCCGACCTGTGGTATATGGATGATACCGCTCTGGAATTTGCCCGCTACACACCCACAACAGGCCATCGGCCCGAAGGGTCAAACGAGATCATCGCGGACACAAAGACATTGGACGCCCTGGGCGTCCCGGCGCAGATCGGGGAAACCGTTTCTCTGATCTATGAAGTAAAGGGACAGTTATATACCACCGATTTTACTCTCTGCGGTTTCTGGGAAACGGACAGCTTGAGCAACATCGGGAGGCTGGTCGTGTCGAAAGCCTTTGTGGACGCCCATTCGGACATTTTGACCTATACCTATCCCGTGGACAATGATTATTCCGGCGTTGTCTCCGCCTATGTGATGTTCAGCGGAACAGGCAACATAGAAGCCCAACTCCATCAACTGCTTTCCGAAACCGGCTATGCCTGCGACACGATGGGTGGCAGCAAGGAGGACGGCAATTATGTGATCGCCCGTGTCAGTCCGGCTTATCAGAGCGTTGCATTAACGGATAATCCTGCCATGCTGGTTTCCGGCATCGTTGGCGTTGCGCTGATTATCGTAACAGGGTATTTGATTATCTACAACATTTTCCAGATTTCCGTCATTCAGGATATTCAGTCCTACGGACAGCTAAAAACGCTGGGTACAACAAAGCGGCAGATTAAGCGTCTAATCAACCGGCAGGCGCTCCGCCTGTCCCTGATTGGTATTCCCATCGGCCTGCTGGTGGGCTTCTTCATTGGCCGGGCCTTGGTGCCTTTCCTGATGAACGGAACGAGTTATACTGCGGACGCCGGTGTTAAAGTAACGGTAAATCCTCTAATTTTCATTGGTTCCGCTGCTTTCGCTCTTTTCACTGTCTTTGTCAGCGTCCGCAAGCCCGCGAAGATTGCCGGTACGGTTTCGGCAATCGAGGCCATCCGCTACACGGAAAATGATACGGCAGCGTTCGGCAAGCACAGGGCCAAAGACAAAAAATCAACCCACGGCGCGAAACTCCACTTTATGGCGCTGGCGAACCTGGGCCGAAACCGCAAGCGTACGGTGCTGGTGATCGTATCCATGACATTGAGTTTGGTGCTGTTCAACACGGTATTCACCCTATCCAGCGGCTTTGATATTGACAAGTATATTGCAAAATTTATGGATACAGACTTTGTGATCTCGAACGCAGACTTCTTTCAATACCAGGTTGAAAAAGGCGAACATGACCTGTCCGAGACCTTCATTGAAGCTGTCAGACAAAACAGCAGTTTTGAGGACGGCGGCAGGCTCTATTCCTCCTGGATGCTGGAAGAACCGTTTTCAACGGAACACAATGCTTTTTTCAGCTATAACAAAGACCTGAACGGAAATCCTTTTGTCAGACTGTATGGCGCGGACGATTTTCTGTTGAATGGCCTGGAAGTCATAGAGGGAACCATCGACCTGGAAAAGCTGAAAACGGGAGAGTATATTCTTCTGAGCGTGGATTGCAACGATGATGGAACGGTCATAGAGAACCCTAATATCAGCGTGGGTGATACAGTACGGATCAACCATCTGAAAGCGGAGGAACTTTCCACCACCATTACAGATAGCTATGACTTTATCATCATGGCAAAAGTCCGGGCCAACGAGAACACGGCCACCACCCGCAACACAGGCGAAGCCCGTTTCTATCTCCCGACAGAAATCTTCCTGCCGCTGTGTGATAACCCCCATCTGGTCAGTTTCCCCTTTGATGTGAAAGAGGGAACGGAAGCAGAAATGGCAGAGTTTTTGAACAGCTATATCGACAGTGTGGAGCCGAGTATGGATTTTGAATCCAAGGCGACCTATACCAGCTCCTTTGATGACCTCACTTCCCTGATCATTACCATCGGAGGGGCATTGAGTATCATCATCGGAATTATCGGCATCGCAAACTTTGTGAACTCTGTCCTGACAAGCGTTATCACCCGCAAAAAGGAATTTGCCATGCTGCAAAGCATCGGTATGACCGGAAAACAGTTGAAGCGTATGCTCTCCTTTGAGGGATTGTATTATGCTGTGGGAACGATCATCACATCGGTTGTCCTGGGCGTTCTGTTTTCCGTGGTAGTCGTGCGGGGAATTTCCAGCGGGATTTGGTTCTTCACCTATCGCTTTGTCATGTGGCCCATGCTGGTGATTGATCCGTTCCTCATCCTCTTGACTGTGGCGATACCGGCGCTGCTGTACCGCCAAATTGCCAAGGCCAGCATTATTGAGCGGCTGCGGCAGTGATGAAAAACAGGTTTTCCTGGAGAAATAATAGATAGGAGGATACCATGAAAAAACTGATGTTGCTTTTTACGGTTATTTTTGCTTTCTTGCTTGCTGGCTGCGGTACTGCAAATAGTAATGTGGTACACCGGGAAGGAAATCTGATCGTTACAAATTATTCGGATTATGAAGTTACGGATATAACAGTCACTCAGTCAGGCAGAGTGATTGACGTTTCGCCTGAAGCAATCAAAAATACTGAAATTTGTTATTTCAAGATGGAGCCTGACAGCAGCTGCGTATATACACTCTCTTTTGTGGATAATAGCGGCGAAGAGCATTTTCGGGAATTTACCGATAAATTTACTGAGAGTAACCAAATTTTACTTGCAATACGGTATGAAGGCAATGTCTGGACCATTGATTATGACAGCTAAGGAGGCAGGGCTATGTTCTATAACGACACACGAAAGCAGATGAAACTGCTTGCAAATAAAATTATGTCAGGAAATGGTCACCGCAATATATTTGTTATTATCGCTATTGCAATGACAACTTTTCTCATCTCCACAATCCTCTGTATTGGCAGCGGATATTTGAAAAGTGCGGATAAACAACAGGAAATGCTCAATGGCACGGCGGCGGACATTATTTTGACCAATCCTACGCAACAGCAGATACAGGCATTGCAGCAGAATGGGGAGATTGTATATATGGGAGTCAGCCGTCAGATCGGCTTTGTCGATACGACGGCCTATCCCCGCATCAACAGTATCCTTCTCCGCTGGTGTGACGAAGTGGAATGGGAGCGGCATATTCTTCCGGCAATCGGTAATGTGAGTGGACATTATCCTGCCTCACGCAGTGAGATCATGTTACCTGTATGGGTTTTGGAACGAATGGGTATCAATGATCCGGTCATGGGCCAGACGATCACGTTTTCATTTCGCTATGGATATACAGATATTCATTGGCAGCCGCTTTCGGACGCGGAAGATTTTTCTTTTACATTGTGCGGCTGGTATGATGATTACAGCGGTAATAAAATGTATGATAATGCTGTTGCCTATATTTCGACGGATTTCTGGAATAACTCTGTTGCAAACGAAACAAATACCAAAAGCGCTCTTGCGCTCACGATTTCAGGTGACGGCGGAAATAGAATTCTCTCGGAGACGGAACCTTTCAATGATCTGCAGGAATTCACGGATTTAACGAAAATCGGAAACAGTCCAAACAACTTTAGCCCAATGATAGTGGTTCTTGGTATGATTGTTACGATTATGGTCTGCGGCTATCTGTTGATATATAACGTCCTTTATATTTCGGTGACCAAGGATATCCGTATGTATGGACAGCTGAAAGCATTGGGGACAACGAAGCGGCAGATGAGGAGAATTGTCTACCGCCAAATCCAGGTATTGAGCTTTTGGGGAATCCTGTCAGGCCTGGCACTCAGTGCGGCAACCGTGTTTCTGGTTGTACCTTTTGGTATACGGGCTTTAGCCGGGGATATGATTATGGACGGTGCCATATCGTCTTCCTATTCTCTGTGGATTTTCATAGGAGCAGGATCGTTTTCGTTTTTCACGACATGGGTCGGCGGCAGGAAGCCGTCCCAAATTGCAGGTATGGTATCTCCCATTGAAGCTTTGCGCTTTTCCGAGGCAAATGCCTCCAGAAAAAACAGCAGGAAAACTTTTCATGGCAGTCAGGTTTTCAAAATGGCAGTGGGTAATGTTTTTCGGAATACAAAAGGCACTGTTCTGGTGGTTGTTTCCTTATTTTTAGGAATTAGCCTGTTTATTATTGTAAATGGAATACTGACGGGATTGGATGCCTCCCATTTGGCAGACGAGTATATGGAGGACGATATTGTGATTGAGGTGAGGGGGCAGACAGATATAGACGATACGATTCTTGCCCTGTTACAGAAGATTCCTTACATGGAGGAAATATCTTATACAACCAAACTCTCGGAACAGTGGTTTATGGATACCGGAAATGTTCTTGAAAAATATGTTGCTGATTTTTGCAGTACCGGTACAGTTCCGCAGGAAGCTGTCCGTCAATACGTTGATGGAAACAAATACCAGACTTATGTATTTGGGATCGGAGAGAAGGACTTTAACGAGGCGGTTTCCCTGATAAAAAGCCATCTGTCCTATGAGGATTTCTGCAATGGTAAGATCGCTTTTTTGGCATCGGCAACCAGTGTGCCTTATGAGGGGGTTTCAGTCAGTGGAGAGATTCAATTACCGTTAATGGGAGAAATCTACTCCTTGAAGATTGCACCAAATTATTTACCTGCCACATTCCGAGAGGATGGTAAAACGCTCATTGCTCCTAATATTTATGTCAGCCAAGAGTGGCTGGAAAAAATCGGAGCTGCTGGACAGATCAACCGGATAACTTTACAAACGGGTCATTCAGAACAGGCCCTTAACGCTGTTACAGAGATATTTAGCAATATTGGCGGGGTTGTAATTACGTCAAAGGTAGAGAAAACCAATGAGTTGAAATCCAGTTTCAGGGGGATAAATTTCTTAGGAAATGCAATCTGCGTGATTTTGCTGGGTATCGGTTTAATGAATTTTGTCAATATGATGTATGCCAGCGTTCATGGCAGGAGTAAGGAACTGGCTGTGCTGGAGAGCATCGGCATGACAAAGAAACAAATCTGTAAGATGCTGCGGATTGAAGGAAGCATTTATGCCGGAATGACGGGAGCTTTCATTTTTACATTGGGAAGTGCGGTATTATACGGAGCATTTCAAATGGTAAAAATTCAGGCGTCTTACGCGGTATTCGCTTATCCGCTGCTACAGATTGCCGTATCTCTGGCTGTTGTTACCGTTATATGTAATCTGGTTCCTGTTTTTGTTTACAAGGCCGAAACCAACCACAGCATTATTCAGCGGCTGAGGCAGTGATAAAGAAGGTCCCTTTTAGGAAAAGTGTTGCCGGGATATAACTTCGGCAGTTTCTATAAAAGCACATTTATATAACAGAAACCATGCGCTATAATCAATTCGACAAATTCCAATTTGCGAAAGGAGCTAATTGATGAATACAGGTTTTATGATGTGCGGCGGAGCATGTTTACTTTGTTTGCTATTAACTTTAATTTTTACAATTTTCAAAGAGAAGTCAGTGATGCTAATAAGTGGCTTTAACACAATGCCAAAAGAAAAAAGAGAATTATATGATAAAGAAAAATTAAGCAAAGACTATAGAAATATATTCTTGATTTGGGCAATCATCCAAGGAATAGGCGCTATTTTAGCATATTACATTTCACAGTATATAGCGGTTATTGCATTTATAATATGGCTAATTGTATTTTTTAAAGATGTACATTTAGACAAAGAGAAAGCATTTGGTAAGTATAAAAATCTGAAAAGGGATTAAAGAAAAGCAGATTTTTTTGGAAAATGAACCATTCAGCAAACAAGGAGTGAATGTAAGATGAAGAAGATATTAGAATGGACGGCGCTATTGGTTGCGCTTTTTGCACTTGCAGGCTGCGCTGAGAAGGAGGCGGCGGAACCCAAGTGGGAGGAATCCCTTTACCGCACAGTGGTCTATAACAGCGGAGAAGATGAAAGCGATGCAAAATATTTGGAAATTGCACAGCGTAGCCAAAAACTGCTGGCTCGGCTGGAGGAAAAAGCAGGGGCGTTTGTCATGGACGCATACAATTATCAGGCTATGGATGATGAGGGTACTCCCCTATATGCCATGAACAGTCCGGAAGTTCCAATCGAGATTGCTCCTGCTGGGATGTCGATACAGGTGAGCCGGGAATATTTCAAATGGAATCCCATTGAAACAGCGGATGGTTCGGAGCTGGAACAACAAATCGTGCTGGATGATTTGACGCTGAATCTGTTAGTACCCGACCAGTACCGCGATATGGAACAGGAAATATTGTCTGCCTGGAGAGATTATTTCTATTTTGAAAAAGTGGAAGCTGAGAACGATTACAATGAATTAGCTGGCAGAGAAGAACGGCTGGACATCGCAGAAAATCAACTGACTGTGAATATTATTTATGTGAAGGATGGTCAGAGGTACTTTACTTATCGGAGTGATTGTGCATCTGCTGACGGAAGTTGGATTACCGATCCTCTGGTACAGATTTATACCGGGAATATTCACTACAACTATGCTCACAGCTTTCTGACACAATGGACATATATCCCTTCAGAAGCAGGTTCGCCAGAAAAGGCTTACCAAGAGATTGCTCCTTATATTTTAGAGTGCGGCGCACAGGAGAGTTTGAAGGAACTTCGCCCGTTGCAAAATCAGTGAGATAAACAGTGTTTTTGAAGGCAAGACAATATTGGTAATTTAATTATAGAACTATAAATGAGCAAATTCAGGAATTGACGAAAGCAGACCGGCAGCGGTGAAGGCCGGTGAGGAAGGGCACA
>RAZJ01000049.1 GCA_003612625.1 bacterium 1XD42-1
ACTTGATGTCATCTTTTTGACTTTTGTCTATTTTGCTCTTGCTGTGGATGCTCTTATGTGAACACGTCCTAATGACGGAGATTTTTTCGCTCCATAAAATTCTTTCTCCTGCTTTTTCCATTCATATTTCATAAAAGCACCTCCTTACAATGATAGAATATCACAAGTAACTTGACAACCTATGTCATGTTATATACTTTTCCAACATAAGAGCTAATTTTTCTTTCATACTGTGCCGCAAATAATCAGGCTCTAAAATTTCAACATTATCCCCAAAAGAGAGTATATAACTAAACAAAGTTTCATTATCCGGCAAATCAATATTCACATATAAATTTCCTTGATTATCTTTCGATACATTGTCAGTAAATTCATCATATACACGAAATGCAACCTTTGGAGAAAACTTCAATTTTGCATGGATAAAATTTTTATTTTTAATTACCGTTTCTATTTCGTGGCTACTCTTTACTTCGCGTATGAATGTGTCTGATGAAATTTCCAAGTCTTTTATACGGGTCAGCTTAAAAAAGCGAAAGTCATTTCTCAAAAGACAAAATCCATATAGATACCAGTCCTTATTTTTGAAAATCAATTTTATAGGTTCAACGGTGCGGTTTGAGTAATTTCCCTCTCGTGCAAAATAAGAAAAGGTAATCGTGTATTGATTGAAAATTGCATTTTTAATTAAATTGAATACGTCATAGTTAGGTGTGTTTTTATACCATTCTGAAAAATCAACTTCAATCCAATTTGTAACTTTGGATTGGAAAAGCCCACTTAATTTCATAAGCAATTCGTCTGTTTGGTTATGTTCTGTGGCAGAGATACCTTGTAATGCCATTAAAATTTGTTCTTTTTCCTGTTCCGATAATAAGGACTTATTTAACACAAAATCCTGCATTATGAATATACCGCCGCCTTTTCCTTGTGTAGCATAAATCGGAATACCTGCGGCACTAATCGTGTCTAAATCCCAGTATATTGTCCTTATTGAAACTTCAAATTTTTCAGCCAGTTCTGGGGCGGTTGATTTTCCTTTTTCCAATAAATGATACACTATCTTGAATAATCTGCTCTGTTCCATAAAAATCTCCTCTCAATTACATTATACTACATAAACATGACAAGCAAATGACAGGTTTTAAATTTTATGAGTTATTAAAAAAGAAACCGGCAGCGGCTTTCCCCTAAAAATGCTTACTTCTTTAGTTGGTAAAAGTCATAAAATGCAGCGTGTTTAGCAATAAGCGTTTCAAATGTACCATGTTCAATAATTTTCCCGTCTGCCATAAAGATAATCTCGTCGTAGAGTTCAAGAATATCTTTGCTCATATTGTGCGTAATAGTAAGTAAAGTTAAATCGGATATTTCCAACAACCTACTTTCAATGTCATACGCAGTCTGCATATCAATAGCAGATGTACCCTCGTCTAAAATTAACAGCGGCTTTTTACGAATTAAAGCTCTTGCTACCGCAATTCGTTGTTTTTGCCCGCCGGAAAGGTTATTACCGTTTTCCCCAACATGATATTCAAGTCCGTTTGGTACTTGCTCAATGAAATGCAATAAGCCACTATCAGACAATGCAGATTGTAATTCTTCTTTGCTGTAATCTTCGTGTAAGCAAATATTGTCTAAAATGCTTTCGTCAAACATATAAACGTTCTGATGAATGACCGACGACAAGGCGGTTATTTTATCAATATCCACAATGGAAAGATTATCTTCATCATACAGAACATTACCTTTGAAATCAGAATAATATCCGGCAATCAGTTTGATAAGCGTAGATTTTCCGCAGCCACTTTTACCAACAAAGGCATATTTTTTCCCTTTTTTAATGGATAATGAAATACCGTTTATGACTTCATTTTCTTTATCATAGGAAAAATGCAAATCCTCCACACAAATCATCTCATTGAAAGTAGGGGATTTTTTTGTATCTGTGTCTTGCTTTCTGTAATCTGAAAATTCATTTAGCTTCTGTGCAATCGGCTTTATACTCTTGATTTTAGGAATATTACTAAAAATGATTAAAAGCGGATTTGCAAGATTACTGCTAACCTGCACCATGCCTAATAAGGCTCCTGCGCTGATACGTCCGATAATAATGAAATATGCCGAAAGAAAAACAACAACAACTTGAACAAGAAGCGCAAGAACCATAGAAACCGCTTCATTTGCAGCAATCGCTTTGTCAACTGAATATTTTGCTTTTATCGTGTCCTCATTACTTGTTTCAAATCGTGAAAGGACATATTTTTTCATTCGGTACGACTTGATAATTTCAAAGCCGGATAACAGGTCTTTTACATGATTTGTAAAAGAGGATAGCATATCAGAATATTTGTCCTGCCGTTTAGAGAGCAGTCCTCCGAACAGACTGGGGACGATAAGCATAATGGCGATTGCAATAATTACGCATACTGTAACGATAATGTCGAAGTAAATCATTACAGCAAGGGACGCTATGAAAATAATCGTGTATTGAATGACTTGCAGGAGAGGAAGTAAAAAATTGTCCTCAATCATTTTTACATCATTCGTAATTGCAGATAAATAATCTGCGGTATTGTTTTTAGAGTAATCCTCAATCGTGTGTTTCTCAATTCCCATAAAGGTTTTAGAACGAACAGCTTTCATAATCTTGCAGACAAATTTTTTGCTGAACAAAGATTGTAGGTACATAAATACTCCCATAAGCGCAAAGTAGGCTAAAGAAAAGAGTAGTATTTTGATGAAGCCGTCCATACCGCCCATATCTACAATGTCCATAACCTGTTGCAACAAGATAGCGATAAACACATAGGATAGAGAACTGATAGCAGTAAATAATACGGTAAGGAAAAGCAGAAATTTGTATTGTTTTAAGTATCGTATCATATAGCGGTGTCCTCCTATTTTCTGTTAAATATCAAATCACAAACAAGCCCTGTCGCACCCAAAGCAAACAGACAAGTAGCTGTTGATTTATAGCCTTTTTCAGATAAATGTGCAGCACCTATCATCAGTCCGATTTCTGCCGCAGCAGATACCGATTTAGATACAATGCGGAATGAACGCTTTTTCCACGCCTTATTTGCGGCAACTTCAATCTTGTTTGCAGCGTTTTCGATTTTTTGGTCTAAGTTAGACATAATAATCTCCTTTCATACGTTAAAACGGTATGTATAAGTTCAAAAAATAATACCTTATGAATGAATGTATTGGATTGAAAATAAAACTGCCTTTCTCAAGGTAATTTTATTTATTTGCCTACGTTTAGATGTTCAAGATAGTTTTGCACTATACCAAAAATTTCATCATCAATAATTGGAAGTTTCATACTATCCAACAGGTATTTGATAAATGCAAACTTTGAAATCAGTTCTTCCGGTGTGGCGGGATAGACAGAGGGAATTAACCAAAAGTTTGTAAGTAAGGGCAAAAGTTCGGATAGTTCTTTTGCATACTCGGTCTGGATAGAACCGTCCTCTATCCCCTCTTGAATAAGCTGTAACCAAAGAGGGGCAATCAATTTTCTATTTGTGTCAGCCAGTTCTGCTAACAAACGGGGGTTTTTCAAAAGGGGAATACTTTGTTTGCCAAGCTCTGTCCTATCAATATCGACATGGTTTAGCTTAATAACTTCTCGCATTTTCTGTAAACCATTCAAGTTCTTCTGCTTCTGAACGGTAACGAACGGGTTATTATCAAAAAAGAGTTTTTCCCCCAATGCGTCGATAATTTCCTCTTTTGATTTGAAATGATGATAAATTGCTCCCTTAGTCAGTCCACCAAGCTCATTTACAATATCTTGAATAGTTGTATTGTCATATCCCTTTTCCATGAATAACCGCTGTGATACTTCTAATATTTTCTCAACAGTTACTTCGGGATATTTATTTCTTGCCATAAAAAAACCACCTCCAACCGTTATTCATTCGTTCGGTATGTATTTAGTATAATCTTAATTCTCAATTTTGTCAATATACATTCCAAAGGTATTTATCCTGTCCTATCGAAGCGCTCATAATATGCTCTATTTCAGTCAATACTATGCTATGTGTAATCATATCTTGAAAGAAAGATGAAATATAAAATGTAGTTGGGTGAAATGACTATGAAGCAGAACAAAGAAAAATTTGATTTTAAGGCTTTCGGGCAAGCCATTAAAGCAGCAAGAAAAGCAAAGGGAATATCACGCAATCAGTTAGCCGATACGCTGAATATTGCGCCCCGATATATCGCGTCCATTGAAAACAGCGGGCAGCACCCAAGTTTACAGATTTTATATGAGCTTGTAACCCTGCTTGATGTATCAGTAGACCAGTTCTTTTTCCCGGAACGGGAACAGGAGAAATCCACGCGCCGCCGTCAGCTCGATACCATGCTTGACGGTATGAGCGAAAAAGATTTGAAAATCCTGTCTGCTACTGCAAAAGGAATAGAGGAAGCCAACAACGACGAAACGGGGGAATAAAGTTCTCTCGTTTTTGTTTATATAGAGTGATTGAAACGTCGCAGATTGCGGCGTTTTTCTTTTGGGAAAGTTCGTCAAATTTGCCGTTCCCGGTGTTGTAGGTAGTAAGGGATAAAGTTTCGTAGCAAGCATAAGATTGCGTTTTATTAGGAAAACACACTGTCAAAAGGATTTCATGCTTTGGCGGGGGTCAGCCCGCCTCGGCGGTGTCAGTGGTATTGATTTCAATGTACTCAGCAATCCGGCGGAACTCGTCCGCAAACTTAAAATGAACGCTGATATTGCCGTTTTCGTAAACCTTGATATGGTCTACCAATTCAATCAGGATTTCGCGGGTCAGCTTTTCGATGTTCTGATATTTCGCAAAGGCTACCAGCGCGGGATGCTGCTGGTCAACGCCGTTTGAAAGCTGTTTCCGTTCAGCCGTCAGCCGGGCCAGCAAATCCGAGAGCCCAGCGGCCTGCCGCTCATAATCGGCTTTCATTTCCCGGTATTCCTGCTGGGAGATTTCCCCATCTTTCCAGTCTTGATACAGTGACTGCTTGTAGCGGGTGATTTTCGTCAATTCCTTTTCCTTTGCGGCTATCTGGTCGTTAAGGCGGTGGGATTGACTTTTTTTCAGCGGGGCCGCATTGATACGGGCTACTATTTCCGAGTAGGAAACGGCGGTGCTCACTTGATACTGGATAGCGAACAGAACGGCGGCCTCTAAACGGTTGTGTTTGATAGAGTGCATGGAGCAGGCTGTCCGGGAGCGTTTCTTGTAAGTGGAGCAGGAATAATATACATTCTTCCCGCTCTGGCTCCGGGTCACGGCCTTGCCGCAGTCAGCGCACCTCAGAAAGCCGCTGAATAAATGGAGCTCCCGCTTTTTAGGGGCCGTCCTGGTGTCACGTTTCAGAAGTTCCTGCACCCGGTCAAAGGTTTCGTGGGTGATGATTGCCTCGTGGGTATCGGGGACGCGCACCCATTCATCCTCCGGCACAGCCTCAATCTGGTGTACCTTGTAGCTTTTCACCCGGCGGCGGCCCTGCACCAAATCCCCGGTGTAAATAGGATTTCTGAGAATATCCGTTATAATCTTGTTCCCCCACATGGGAGCGTCCGATATAGCCGGGGAGTAGGGCAGGCCCTTTAGCTTTCTGTATGCCGTGGGGCTGGGTATGCCGTGGTCGTTCAGATACATCACAATTTGAAGTTTGGCCGTACCTTGCAGGCACATCTCGTATATCTTTTTGACGGTTTCAGCGGCCTCCGGGTCAACGATTAGCTGGTGCTTGTCTTTGGGGTCTTTTATGTAGCCGTAGGGAGCAAAAGAGCCGATGTACTGGCCGTTGCGCCGCTTGTAATCGAAAACCTGCCGGATTTTCTTTGAGGTCTGATAACAGTACTGGTCGTTCATCACGTTTGTTATCGGAACGATGATGCTGTTCACGCTGTCCGGGTTCAGGTAGCTGTCCACGCCCTCGGCCAAGCTGATAAAGCGGACGCCCATCTGCACAAAAAGGTTGTCAATCAGACTGCCAGCGTCGCTGTAATTCCGGGCGAAACGGGAAAGGTCTTTCACCACAACGCAGTTGATTTTCCCGCTCATCACATCGCCCAAGAGCCGCTGGAAACTTTCGCGCTCCGTATCGGTTCCCGTGTGGCCGTCATCCACATACTCGACATAGCTTTCAAACTCGTCAATGTGGTTATGGTGAAAATCGTTGAGGATGTCGCGCTGGTTTTTCACGCTGTTGCTATCGTCAAGGCCACGGTTGATTTTCTGTAAATCCTCTCGGGAAAGCCGGATGTAGCCGCCCATTTTCCAAAGCCGGGCTGTATAGGTAGGGGCCAAAGTCTGCTGATACCCTCTGTTTTTTGTTCGTGCCATTGTTCCTCCTTCCCTATCACATTACACTTATATTATAACTCTGCCCGGGGCAATCAACAAGGATGTCGATGCCTCGGGACATTTTGTCTCGAAGTGGGAGCAGGCCGCAACAGCAGTTACAGCCCGCTCTTTTGCCGGATAAGAAAGGCCGCCAGCGTCTCCTGGAGGGAGGGGCCGCCCTCGGCAAACTCGATTTTCACGCCCACGCCGCCCACGCTAAAGCAGTAGGGATTGACGGCCCGTTTCACGAACCGGGCCAGCCGCTCCTCCCGGGGGAGGGTGCGGTCAAAGGCCATACCGCTCACGTCAGCCAGCGCATCCGCGCTCACCGCGCCGATGTTCACGCTTTTCATCTGTTCCAGCTCTTGTGCGGTCAGTTTCACGGCAAAACCTCCTTTTGCGTTTTTGGTTGGTGGGGAAACGCGAAAAGGCAGCACTCCGAAAAGTGCCGCCCTTTAGCCTGTCCTCACCTTGGGACAATTTGTCTCGAACTTGTTTGAAATGGGGAGCGCCGGGCCCGTATGTTTGGCCCGTCAAAAGACAGCGAGTAGCGGCCCGGCGTTCCCTTGTTTTGTGCGGCAGCCCCAAGCGGCAAGCGGCCAGCTTGTCCCTCGCGGATCGTGGCCGTGGGGCTGGCAGGTTCCCCACACGCGGCGGTGGTGTTGGTCGCTCGTCCTCCCGTGGGAGAAGTCACCGCGCACCCGCCGCCCGGCTCCCCGCGTTCACTCGGGGCCGCCCGCTATTCAGTTGTGGAGAAGAAAAAACTTCCTCTCATATACCGAGACATTTTTGGATGGTTTTCGGACTGGTTCAGCGGGAATTTTTCAAAAACTTTTTCATGTTCTCCAGACCGCGCTCCACGGCCCGCCGCACTGCGCTTTCGTCAACGCCCTCGGCCAGCGCCACCTCGGAAAAGCTCTTGCTGAGGATGATGCAGGCATCCACCCGGCGGCCCTGGGCCGGGGGCAGGCTGTTCAGCGCGTTCCACAGACGGCAGAACCGCTCCTTGAGCTCCAGAACCTCGTCCGGGGTGAGCTCGCGCAGGCAGGCGGAATACTCGATGCCGTCCTCGCAGTCCAGTGAATACTGCGCCTTGTGGCGGGAGAGCCGCCGCTGGTAGGCCGCCTCATAACGGACGCTGGCCCGGAGCGCCTCGGCCACATCGTCAGTAACTTCCATATATTCGTCCTGGGTGTACCAGTAGTAAAAGTCGCGCAAGTTGATGATAGTCATTGTATGTACCTCCATATCGTTTTTTGTGGTTGGGTTGCCGGGAAACGATATGGAGGGCGGCGGGGAGCGGCACCCTGGGGCGCTACTCCGTACCTCGGGACATTTTGTCTCGAAGTACGGATAACAAAAAACGCCTGCGCGACACAAAGCCACGCAAGCGCATGAAACGACAAATTCATTTATGTACTGCCAAATTGCATATTTACCGCCGGACTGATCCTGCTGGGCGGGTGGGCTTTTTTTGACAGGTTAGGGGGATGGAAAATGAGTGAGAGCACAGCGACACCTCCAAGGCGACCGCCGCACTCCGTTAGATTATATGCTCATAAAGAAACGGCGGCTTGATAGACTCAAAACCGCCGTTTTTCTTGCACCGCAGGCCATTCAACAACAGTTTCGTTGTGATGGCTCTGCGTCTGTGCGTCTGGCTCTTTTCAATATTTACTTAAATTGATTGATACGGCCCGATTGGATTGCCGCAAGATTACGAGCAATTTTTTCTTCCGGCCAGTCCCACCACCGCTCTGTCAGCAACGCCGAAATAGTTTCATCAGAAAAACGTTTTCGGATAGGTTTAGCCGGAACACCTCCTACAATGGTATAGGGCGGGACATCTTTTGTTACAACAGCTCTGGTGCCAATAATGGCACCATCCCCTATGGTAACTCCAGCGAAGATCACGGCCTCATATCCAATCCAGACATCACTTCCAATAGCAATATCGCCTTTGTTGTCCCATGCCTCGGTTATGTAGCTAACATCCAGCTCCCATTCCTCAAAGAAGATAGGAAATGGATAAGTCGCAAGTGAAGTCATGCTGTGGTTGGCGCTGTTGAACAAAAATCGAGCGCCACAAGCGATAGAGCAAAATTTACCAATAATCAGCCTGTCATGGTTAATGGGATAATGGTAAAGAACATTATTCTTTTGAAAATCAACAGGATCTTTTACAAAGTCGTTATACATGGTGTAGTCGCCCACGATGATGCTGGGATCAGTAACGACATTTTTCAAATATACAGTTTCCCGATCTTTTGACCGGGGATAAATTTTTTGTTTGTCCATCATAATTCGTTATCCTCCTTAGAAATCAAGTCAGCCATGCGGATGACAGATAGTTTTGATTTTTTGACATTCACTAAAGTTTCCTGTTTACATTTCGGGCAATACAGTGGAAAATTGATAAGCTCTGTATCTTGACGCACTTTAAATCTGGTCTTGTTCCCACATATGGGGCATAGAAGCCATACCATCCGATCCATCATAGACTTTCCCCCTTGTGGCTTGATTGAATGAGCGTTTTGTGTTCCCATTTTCTACTTGTGAAATAGAGTAAACCTACAATAGCAGGTAAGACTGGAGAAAGCGCCTGGCCGTAATAAATCCCGGAAAAGCCCATATTAAGTACAAAGGCCAAGAGCCAGCTCACAGGCAAACGCACAATAACCGCGTCCAGTAAAGCGTTAATCATAGCAACATTTGCCGCACCGACACCAATAGCAAAGGAGTCCAAAGTGTACATAACGGCATAAATCAAACTATTTATACTGCAACAGACACGCAGATAGTAAACTCTATCGTTTACTACTTCCGGGGTGGTACTACCAAAAAGCAAAATCAATGGTTCAGCAAAAAACTGTACGCCAATTACGACAACGAGCGTTACAGCAACATTCATCACTAAACTGATTTTTACTACTTTACGGGCGCGTTCAATTTGTCCAGCTCCCATGCACTGCCCTACCATCGCTGTAACTGCCTGTCCAATAGCCCAGCAGGGCATACCAGCAAAGGTGTTGATTTGCAAGCCTACATTCGATGCAGCAGATACAGCAGTACCAAACTGATTGAGCATCCCTGCCACAAGCAGATAGGCCGTGTTGACTACGACCATTTGGATGGCCGTGGGCAGTCCGACTTTCACAATGGCGGCCAGCTTATCCCATTGAAGCGTAAACTTTCCGCGATTTTCCATAGAGAAAAATATTTTGTGCCGCTTCAAATAGAATAGAGAAATCACAAAGGAAATTCCTTGCGCGGTAATCGTTGCGTAAGCCGCCCCTGCCGTTCCTATTCCTAATGGGCCCACCAAGATAATGTCTAAAACGATATTGATGACGGTAGCAATTCCCACAAAATAGAGGGGAGATTTAGAATCCCCAAGCCCCTTGAGTACAGAGCAGACAGCATTATATCCAAAGACGAACACAGTTCCACAACAAATAATTTTCATATAGTCGCAGGCATCTTGATATGCGTCTGCTGGAACATTTAACATCTTGAATAACGGCTGGTAGGTTGCCAGACTCACAATAGTCACAAGCAAGGAAGATAACAGCGAGAGCAAGGCCAGCATTTGAAAAGACTCCGTCTGTCCCTTTTTATCGTCTGCCCCCTTATATTGAGCAATCAACACAGCTCCGCCCATCGTCATACCAATACAAATTGAATTGATGATATAGCACAATTTAGAAGCATTACCAATGGCCGCAAGACCCGTATCGCCTACAATTTGGCCGACTACAAGCATATCTACTACATTGTAAAATGATTGCAGTGTATTTGCTAAAAGCAACGGGAAAGCGAAAGCGGCCAGTTTTTTCGGCACACTTCCGGTCAACAAACTATGTTCTTCAGTCATATCTATTTCCTCCAAAAAGAAAAAGGGCACACTACATCGTGCGCCCTTTGCATAGTCACTTAACAATAAGCATAGCAAAAGGCCACAAACAAAACTTTGTCTGTGGCCTAAACAGTCAATTATCTATCGTTGATCTGATAAAAAGGGTATAAAAACCAAAGACAGTCCTATCTCTGCCTTGGCCTTTCCGCTTTATAGATCAACTTTCCGAAAAGGCTCCGCACAATGTTTCGTGGTATAAACTTGTGTGGAGCCGAAGTCAATACAAAATTTTCCGAACAACATCGTACTCACCTCTTGCATAGTCATATTATTTTTATTATAATCAGTTCTCCTCTTGTTGTCAAGTCAGCAAGGCTATCTTAGATTGCAGGTTAGGTGAAAATAATTAGTCAGTGGTATGAAATACACAATCGTTCAAATAATAATACCTGAAATGTAAAATTACATTAGGTGATATTATGAAGATTGAGAGAGATAATCGACGATTTGATTTTCACGATATAGGGCTCGCCATCAAGCGGGCAAGGGAGGCCAGCGGAATGACGCAGGAACAACTGGCCTATATTGTTGACCGGGCTCCGCGTACCATCATGTATAACGAGAATGACGGCCAGCACCCCAGCCTCAACACCTTTTATCAGATGGTGACAATGTTCGATATATCGGTAGATCAATATTTCTATCCGTCCAAGAATAAAGGGAGTGAGTGCAGAAAGCGGATCGACGCCATTCTTAACGCCCTGGACGAAAAAGAACTAAAAATTGTAGAAGCCATGATCCAAGCGATGAAAGCGGCTAAAGAAACGGAGGATGCGTAAAGAGAAGCACGCGCCTCCGTTTTTTCGTGCTACTTCCGGGGTTGCGCGTTTCGGCAAGCAATTCGGGTGTGGCCACACTCCGAAATTTTTGCTGGGCCGCAGGCCCGCAAAAATGCTTGTTGGGGAGCCTCCCCAAACCCGGCTCTTTGGGACAAAATGTCCCAAAGAGGTTGGCTGCGTCACCGCCGCTATCGCGTCTGTTCCTTATCAGTGCGCCCGTCCGTAAGGCCGAGCAGATGGTCGATGTTGGCCTTGACCGCCACGGCCTCCCGCATATCCCGCTGGGCCTGCCTATACTCGGCATAGAGGGCCTTTTTCCTGTCCACCAGCTCCCGCCGCTGTTTTTTCAGCGCGTCCATTTTGGGGAGCTTTGCACCGCCCAACAATTCATTCATAGCGGCCCGGGCCGCCCGGTAGGTGGCAAGCTCCGCCTCGTGCTCGGCAAGGTATTTTTTCGAGTACCGGGCCGCCTTGTAGCCATCGAACACGGGCCGGGCCTTGGCATAGTCCACCACGGCCCCCATCAGCTCGGAGACTTTCGAGAGGGCGGCCTCGGTGGTCTGGAGCTCCCCGGCCAGCGCGTGGGCCCGGTCAACCGCCGCCGTGGTCTTTGCCGCCAGCGCGTCATAGTCGGTGAGATTGTTCTCCTGCAAAAACTGGAGGGCGGCGGCCATCTGTTTCAGATTGTAGACTTTCGCCCAGCGTTCATAAGCCGGGCCCTTGCCTTGGGCCATGCGCTGTTGGATGTCAATGATAAGGCCCACCTGCCGGGGCGGGGGCGGCGCGTCCTTGGGGAGCTCCGGGAGGGGCCGCTCCCCGGCGATCACCGCCCGGATGTCCTCGGGGTCAAAGCCCGCGCCAAGGGTGGATGCCCGGAGCCGGGTGTACTTGTCCTGCCCCGGAGCAAGGAACGACACCACGCCGCCCCGCCCACGCTTGACGGCAAAGCCGGACTCCTCCATCAGCCGGAGGAACGCGGCAAAGTCGGCGGGCTTTTTTTCAAGGGCCGCGATGATTGCCAGCCGCACCCGCTGTTGAGCGGAGGGCGGTTTTTCCCCTACCCACTGGCCATAGTGGAGGAAACGGCCCTTGCTGTGCTGTTTGGGATTTTGTATCACGGACAAATCATGCTCCAGACATACCCGGTCAGACAGCCGCCGGAGGGCAAAGCTGGAGCCGAGGAAATTATGGAATTTCCGGGAGCAGTCAAAGGCCGTGGAGTTGAAATAGATGTGGTTGTGCAGATGGCCCTTGTCGGTATGGGTGCAGACGAAAAACTGGTACTTGCCTTTCGTCCAGCGCATCGCCGTTTCAAAGCCCAGCTTGTTTGCCTCCTCCGCCGTCACCTCACCGGGCGGGAACGCCTGCCGTATCTGGAAGAACAGAGCCCCGCGCTCCACGGGCCGGGCCGTGGCCGCCTGGTATTCGCTTTTCACCAGCAGAAACTCGGCGGCGGCTGTGGCCGGGTCGCAGAGGTGGGAGGACATGGCCCCCAACTTTTGGGGGTTGAGCCCGTAGGCAAACCGCTCCTCCATCGTTTGGACGGCGCTCAGTCCCGCCGCCTGCTTGTAGGGCCGGATGTAGGTCGTGGCCGTGGTAGCACCTCCGTTTCTAAAAAATAACGGCGGGCAACTACCCGCCGTTAATATACTGTTTAATTCATGCTCCAGAGAATTTCTATAATCCTCCGTTTTGCCTAACCTCCCTTGCTACTCTGCGTGTCCCTTATCATATCCAAATTATGAGTTGCAATATCTCGTTTTTTCTGAAAATCAAGAAAGAACGCCCTAAACTCTCGCTTTTCTTCTTCCCCATCATTAAGATATTCGTACAACGCCTTTAATGCCCCCATAGAAAAAGTGCAGGCCAGTGCAAAAGTAGAGCCGCCCCCCACAGGATTTCTTATATACTTCAAGCTAAGTCCACTTTCGTCAACACTCAAGTCCATTGTTGAATTTAATGCGTGTGTTTCAAATGAAAGTCCTCCATATATGCTCTGGTAATATTGTTCATATCCAGTCTCTTTCATTAACCCATAAAAACTTGATATGTTGCTACAAACCTCATACCACTGGATATAAATTTTTCGCTTTCCCTTATTCTGTTTCTTTTGATTTAGTTTTTCTTTTCTATCCTTATCTACTTGTTGAAATATCTCTTGTGACTTAATTATTCTTTCAAAGGCAGCTTTCTTCTTTTTATACCCTTCGTAACCATCGTTGAGCTGTTTTTCTCGTCCGTTTGCAAGTAGTAGTTTCCAGTATTTTGAATTTTCTGAAAAACACTCGTCTCCTATTTCTATCTCCTGATAATGGTGTTCCAACGAATACGCTGCAGCCCGTTTTTTGGTATCTTCTTTTAATATAAACTCCATGCTTATAATGTTTTCAATCAGTGATCTCAATATAACTTGCGCTTGAGTAAATGAACAGACTGAATAAAGTATGTTGATTGCATCTAACTGTTCCATTATTTTTCTAACAAACAAGCATATAACTGTATCAATAAAATTATCTTGTCGGGAAGTCCCATAAGAAATCTCATTTTCAATTTCTCCATACCTGGTTATTATAGATGATAAAACAGCACCAACCTGATCAATAGCAAGTTTTACTGGCTCACATTTTTCGGCATTGAAAAACATTCCTTCAAATGTCCTTAAGTAATCATCAACCATTGTTATTCTCCAATCTATCGTTTTTCACAAACAAATGATGTAGTCGATCATTTCCGTGAGCGGCTGGGCATAGGCCAGCTCGCCCCATGCAAGCCGGGTATCATGCTCCACCCAAATCCGGCCCTCGTAGTTTTCAATCCGGATGGGCGGGTTTTCCTTGCCATTGGGGAACGTGCCGATGTCAACGGGCCGCTGGGTAGAATAATACTTGTATTCCTGCGCTTTTTCCAAAGTTACCTCCTCTCAGATGTTAGCTTTTAGGCCGGGAAACGGGGGCCGGACATAGAAACATACCGGGCCCCCATGAACCGCGCCCGGAAAGCCTTGATACAAGCGGGTTTTCAAGCGGCAAAAGCTAGGACGTGTTCACATAAGAGCATCCACAGCAAGAGCAAAATAGACAAAAGTCAAAAAGATGACATCAAGT
>RAZJ01000004.1 GCA_003612625.1 bacterium 1XD42-1
AACAGTATGAAGTTTCAAGCCACAGTACCACTCATTTCGAGAAGCGTTATAGCTTTTTTCACACAATTCGCTGGCACCCTTTGCATCTGTTTTTATCAGATAATGAAATAGAAACGATTAAAAATTATGTTCCTGAAGCACTTAGAAATATATCTCATTTATTGATTGCACAAAATGAAAATGAAGTTCCCGTTGCATTCATGGGGATAGAAAATCAAAAGCTGGAAATGCTGTTTATTTCACCTGAGGAAAGAGGAAAAGGGCTTGGTAAAAAGCTGCTTCAATATGGAATTAAAAATTATTCCATCAACGAGCTGGCCGTTAATGAGCAGAATCCACAGGCCAAAGGTTTCTATGAACATATGGGATTTCAAGTGTACCAACGAACCAATACAGACGAACAAGGGAATCCATATCCCCTGTTATACATGAATTTGCCAAAAAATTACAACAGCAAAACATATCTTGACAAATTCCGACATCTTAGCTATAATAAATAACACAATCAAAATTAAATAATCTTTTACCTTATAAAGAGTGGCGGAGGGACAGGCCCTGTGAAGCCCAGCAACCTGCATCAGCAAGGTGCTAAATCCTGCGGTATAGCCGAGAGATGAGGAAGCAGAGGTTCGGTTCGGTTATACGACCGGGCCTTTTTTATTTCAGTTTTTTCTATGGAAAAGGAGGTTTTTTCAACTTGAAACAATATTTAAAGCGGTTTACCGGATGGCTGGCAGCAATTACAATGCTGTTTACAATGTCCATCCTGCCAGAAGCCAGAAGCTATAATGACATGGATGAAATTACAAATCATTTAAAATTAAATGTCCCCCAAACCTTACAAATCAACCGTCCCTCTGGAGATGGCTACACCAACAGCAGCAGCTATTTTATTATGGGCAGTTCCGATCCGGAACAAACACTGACTATGGACGGTTCCCCCATTACGGACCGCGGGAACCGGGGAAGCTTTGGCATTTATGTTTCCTTAGATGAGGGCAGCAATGTCTTTCAGTTCCGGCAGGGCGATCAAAAACAAACTGTGCGTATCTATAAAGGGGTTGCAGCACCGGCAGCAAAAATCAATGTTGTACGGGACATGGCACCCAGTTATGACTGCGCTACATTGACAGGAGAAACCATTACATTTTCCTGTATTGCCCCTTCGGGAGCGCGGGTTTCGGCTGTTTTAGACGGAGTTTCCGTTCCCCTTTCCCAAACGGCCCAGACTGCCGAAGAAGGCGTCCCTGCTGCTTTCCGCGGGACAACGACTGCCAAGCAGGTATCCGGTACACAGGATTTGGGGAAAATAACTTATATGATGACTTATGATGGGAAAACCACCAGTTACCAATCAGAAGGCCGTGTATTCATTACAGGCCCGGGAGAAGATTTAATTGTACAAGTTAAAAATAATGCCTCCTGCCTTTATACTGGCGATAATATGGGTTATTTTGAAGCGGTTGTACGGATTGGGGCAGTAGACCGGGTTTCTGAAATTGGGCAGAAATGCTACCATCTTGCATCCGGAGGATGGATTCCAAAAGAAACAGTAACCCCTTTGACCGGAAACGTGGCAGTGAAAAACAGAGTGTCTAAAACAACTTTTGAAACTTCTTCCAAAGGGGAAACTTTAAAATTAACAGGAACGACCCACCCTATGTTCCGGGCATCTATGGAAACAGACGGGGAATTGCAGGTAAAGCTGATGAATACAATAGGCGTATCCAGGCCGGATCTGGAAAACAGCAAGCTTTTTTCCCGTTTAAAGGTTTTAGAAGAAAATGGGGATACTACCTTAACTTTTGTTCCGGATGGGGAAGAAATTTTATGGGGATATGATATTTCCTATAAAAATGGCGTAACAACAATTTTTATCAAATATGAGCCAAAGTTATCCAGCGGAGATAAGCCTTTATCCGGTATAACCGTAGCAGTAGATGCTGGCCATGGGGGTACCGATCCAGGGGCTTTAGGCTTCCCGATGACCAATGGCGCTTCTGAAGCCGAAATCAATTTAGCTTCGGCAATCGCAGTCCAAAAACGTTTGGAATCTTTGGGGGCAAAAGTCGTCATGATGCGGGAAGAAGAAAAAGATCTTACCATGAATGACCGGATGACCATGACTCGTCAGGCAAATGCAGATTTTTTTGTTTCCCTCCATTCCAACAGTGCGGGATATGAAACAGACGGCAATAAAATTTCCGGAACAGAAGCATATTATTATTTTGATAATTCAAAAGATTTTGCAGAATTTGTAGCAAGAAATGGAGCTTCTTATATGGGGCGGCAAGCCAGAGGTGCAAAATTCTCTAATTACCGGGTTACATTAAATACATTTTGCCCTTCCATTTTGGTAGAAATGGGATTTGTTACAAACCCTATTGAATATGATAATATGACAAGCCGGGAAGGAATTTTTGAATTAGCCAATGCCATTGGGGACAGTATTATTGACACGTTAAAATAACGGGGTGATACCGTTTATTTAATAAATTTAAGAACCAGGAAAGGATGAAACATTTTGTCAAAATATTTATTTACATCTGAATCTGTAACAGAGGGGCATCCTGATAAAATCTGTGACCAGATTTCCGATGCGGTACTGGATGAAATCATTGGAAAAGATCCGAAAGCCCGTGTTGCTTGTGAAACTTGTGTTACCACAGGTATGGTTATGATTGTCGGGGAAATCACCACATCCTGTTATGTAGATATTCCGGCAGTCGCTCGGAAAGTGATCCGTGATATTGGTTATGACCGGGCCAAATATGGTTTTGATGCAGATACCTGCTCTGTCTTAACAAGTATTGATGAACAATCTTCTGACATTGCCATGGGTGTCGATAAGGCATTGGAAGGAAAAGAAGGCAAACTAAATGATGAATATGATACTGGTGCCGGCGACCAGGGGATGATGTTCGGTTATGCGGCAGATGAAACACCGGAACTGATGCCTATGCCGATTTCGTTAGCCCATAAACTGACCAAACGTTTAACGGCTGTCCGCAAAGAAGGCATATTGCCTTATCTGCGTCCCGACGGGAAATCCCAGGTAACAATCGAATATGAAAATGAACGTCCTGTACGGGTCGATGCGGTAGTTATTTCCAACCAGCATTCTCCGGATGTGACTCTGGAACAAATCCGCAAAGATATTATTGAGCACGTTATTCGTCATGAAATTCCCGCAGAACTGATGGATGAAAATACAAAGATTTTTGTCAATCCCACAGGCCGGTTTGTCATCGGCGGCCCTCAAGGGGACAGCGGCTTAACAGGGCGGAAAATTATTGTAGATACATATGGTGGGTTTGGCCGTCATGGAGGCGGTGCTTTCTCCGGAAAAGATCCAACAAAAGTAGACCGTTCCGCTGCTTATGCTGCCCGCTATGTTGCTAAAAATATTGTTGCCGCTAAATTGGCCAGCCGCTGCGAAGTCCAGGTTGCTTATGCAATTGGTGTAGCTCATCCGGTTTCTGTCAATGTGAATACCTTTGGAACCGGTACAGTCAGCGACGAAAAACTGGCGGAAGCCGTTGTAAAAGTATTTGATTTGCGTCCGGCAAAACTCATTGAATCTTTAGATTTGCGCAAACCCATTTACCGGAAGTTAGCTGCTTATGGCCATATGGGTCGTGAAGATTTAGACGTTGCATGGGAAAAGACAGACCGTATTGATGAAATTTTAGCTGCGGTCAAGTAGTTTCCGTTAAAAATACCCGCACCAAAAATACCTCGGTACATACAATGTACCGAGGTGATTTTGTATGCTGAATTTTATTTTACACATTTTATTAGCGCTGTTTACTTGCGTAGGCGTTGTACAGACTTTTTCCTGGTTTGCTGTGCGGTCGGCAGCCCGGCCTTTCCAGATTTTACGGATTTTTCCTGTTGGCGGGGATAATACGGCAAAACAAATGGCTGCTATGTTTGCCTGCCTCCAATGGGAAGCCAATCCTGCCGGGCAAACCTTTGTATTATATGATGTAGGATTGGATGAACAAGGGGCAAAAGACTGCATGGAATTGGCAAAGGGTGCAGGGGCTTCTTTTGTACGGCGGGGAAAATTAGAACAGTTTATAGAAAAAGATATTGCCTCATAAAATTTTGGTCAAGGCTAACCCGATCATCAGCAGCCCCCCCAGCCAGGGGAAATCAACCGGGCTTTTTTCTGCCAGCCTGCGGCCTAAAGCACATCCCGCAGAAACGGCTGCCATGCCTGCGAAAAAGGACAGCGGCAATACAATAGCCCATGAAATTTCAGCTAATGCGGCGCCAAAACCGGCTGCTAATCCATCTAAAGAAAGGGATGCCGCTAAAGTAACCGCTTCCGCAGGAGATAATGTGCGGGAATGATCGGCATCTGCTTCCAAAGGGTCTGCATAAACCCCAAGGATAAAACGCAGATGAAACGCTGAAAAAGCAAATTCCCTATGTAAATGATGGTGTTTTTTTAAACAGGCTTTAATCGATCCATCAAAAAGCTTTACACATCCCAAACCAGCTAACACAGTAAAGCTGATCCAGGACGCTGCCACTGGGGGAATGAACGTCCGGAATAATACGCCTGCTAACAAGGAAACACCTAAAAGGGCACTGCATATCCCATTGATCAGCCCAATACAAACTGGAGAAATTTTAATATTATCTGTTCCATAAGTAATGCTGGCCAGGAAAGCATCTAAAGAAAGGGCTGTAACCAGCCAAAGTGCTTCTAAAAATTGATAGAACCATTGCACGGAAAACCTGCACCGCCTTTCCGGAAAATCAAAGTGAAAGCCTGCTTTGATCCATTCTATTCCGGACGGGGTACAGGAGTGAAAAAATCAATTGGAACAATTGATATAATTCTTTGACAGATCCCTCCAATGATTGAAAGTATTGAAAATTACTGTATTTTGTGCTAACCTAATAGAAAAAGGATGTGGAAAGGAGCCTGACGAAACGGTGCAGAAAGAAATCTATATGGGGCGCAAGCTGACAGAAGCCCGTGCAAATATGGGAAAAATTATCTTTCGGACAATGCTGCGTGTCCTATTAGCCGCCGTGATTCTATTAGCCGGAATCCGGGGAAATCCTCCCAATGGAAAACCAGCCAGCTTTATGGCAGGATTATTGGCAGCCCTTATGATTTTAGCTGCTGCCGTATGGGTATTTTTTCCGCTTATCCATTGCAAGGATCATGTTGTGTTTTACGAAAACGGTATTCTTATGGGCCGGAAAATATGGCTTTTAGAAGAACTTGGAGAAATTTCCTTTATGGATTCAACCTCTAACCGGTCTTTTTTTGCCCGTACTTATATGTGTACAGATATTAAAAATTTTAATATTACATATATCAAAGATGCAAAAAAGAATTTTAACCGTGCCTATCTGAATACCATTTCAAAATATCAGGTATAAAAAGAAAAGGAGAAAATAACATGACAAAATATATTATTATTGGTGCGATTGTCTTGGTTGTCCTGTTTGTTGTCGTATATATTAAAATGACGATTGATGAAAAGAAAGGCGCCAATAGTGAAGAAAAACAACAAATCAAAAATATTGTAAAAAAAGTGGTTCCAAATGGTGAATCCTATACCGCTGCTTACGGTACCAGAGAAGAACTTACCCTTGGCGGCGGAGGCAGGACTGTTACAACAACCACGAAATATTGGTATTATGCAGTTGCCTTTAAACCCGGAGATTTATATTTAGTGCCTTTGTCTTTTGAAGGCGGGGATATCAGCTATGGGGAAGCGGTCCGCATTGGAAAAGAAGATCTTGGCATGGCAGAAGCAAAAAATGGTTTACTGACATTATTTGATAAAAACCAAAAAGAACTTTTTACACTTTTTGTGGTGGCAAGCAATACAAAAGATGACAAATACCATCCGGTAAATATCCAGCAAAAAGAAGAAGCGGAAGCTTTCGCCCAATTTGCCCAGGCACTGATGCAGGAAGTCAATACTGCCAATGGCATTACCGATATAAAAGCTGCAAAAAAGGCTGCCAGAAAAGAATAACAGCCTTATATTCTATACAATAATCATTTAAACGGCATCGCCCATACCTTCTGGTAGGCAGCGGTGCCGTTTCAAAAGTTTTAGCGGGGAGATGACGCAATTTTATGAAGCTGGGGGAATCTGTAACAATATTATGGGGTGTAGGAGAACAGCGTGCAAAAGCTTTAGAAAAATTAGGGATTGATACATTAGAAGATTTATTACTGCATTATCCCAGAGATTATATCGATCTCACTTCACCTCGAAATATAACAGATACAGTTCCTGGTGAAATTTGCCCGGTACGGGCTTCTGTTTTCCGCAAAATGGGAGAAACCATTGTAAAAGGCGGAATGCGGCTTTATAAAGCCCAAGTTGGTGACAGTGAAGGGGTTATGAATATTGTCTTTTTTAATAATCCCTATCCGCTGGAACGGCTGCACACCGAACAAGAAGCCCTGTTCTATGGCAAAGTCGAACAGGCTTCCCAAGGGCGGGTCATGTATAATCCCCAGGTATTTCCTCCGGATATGAAAGGGCTTTGGCCTATTTATCCCTTAACCAAAAATATAAGCAATGGCATTATGCGGCATCTTATTCAGTTGGCCCTTCCAACAGCCGATCAAATCCCGGAAATTTTGCCGGAAGCAATCCGGGAAGAATATCAGCTAATGGATTGTGTCCAGGCCATCCGGACTGCCCATGCCCCGGAAAATTTCCAGTCTTTATCCCAAGCCCGCCGGAGGCTTATGTTTGAAGAATTATTTGTATTAGCAGTCAGTTTAGGGATGCTGCGTACCTATGCCCACGATACCAAAGGGATCCCTATGGAGCCCCACTCTTTAGAGCCTTTTTATCAGGCTCTCCCTTTTGCATTAACCGAAGCCCAAAACCGTGCAATTCAGGATTTGATCGCAGATATGTGCCAGAATACACCTGCTAACCGGCTGGTACAAGGGGATGTGGGAAGCGGAAAAACGATGGTAGCTGCTGCCGGAGCTTACTTTGCATTTTTATCTGGGACCCAGTCCGCTATGATGGCTCCTACGGAATTATTGGCGCAGCAGCATTATAACGGTCTGTCCTCTCTTTTGGGAAAATTGGGTATGCGGTTAGGATTATTAACCGGATCTATGACTGCGGCGCAAAAACGAAAAATCCGCCAGGCATTGGCGGAGGGAGAAATTGATTTATGTATTGGCACTCATGCTTTGCTATCCGAAGGAGTAGAATTTGCAAAGCTAGGTCTGGTAATTACAGATGAGCAGCACCGGTTTGGCGTGGCACAAAGAGCAGGATTAAGCCGTAAAGGAAACCATCCTCATACATTGGTCATGTCTGCAACTCCTATTCCACGGACACTGGCACTTATGGTTTATGGGGAGTTGGATCTTTCCATTATTGATGAACTTCCCCCAGGGCGGAAACCCATCAAAACATATAAAATCAGCCCGCCAAAACGGGATCGGGCTTTCCGGTTTATTCGGGAACATTTAGTCCAGGGCAGACAGGCTTATATTGTATGTCCTTTGGTAGAAGCGGCAGACGGTACACCGCCTGGTTTACGGGATGCGGTTGCCTATTTGGAAACCATAAAGCCTGCTTTTACAGGCTTTCATTTAGGGCTGCTTCATGGTAAAATGCGTCCCGCAGAAAAAGAACATATCATGTCAGCTTTTTCTGCGGGAGAAATCCAACTTTTGGTTTCTACAACGGTCATTGAAGTAGGGGTAGACGTTCCAAACGCTACCATAATGATGGTGGAAAACGCGGAAAGATTTGGCCTTAGCCAGCTTCACCAGCTCCGGGGCCGGGTGGGCCGGGGAACCGGTGAAAGTTTCTGTATCTTACTTTCTGACAGCCGGAATATGGGAACCTTGGAACGGCTGAAAATGCTGTGTGATACCAATGACGGCTTCCGGATCGCCGAATACGATCTGGCTTCCAGAGGGCCTGGGAATTTTTTAGGCTGGCAGCAGCACGGGCTTCCACAGTTACGGATTGCAGATTTGACAACCGATGGAGAATTGGTTACCCAGGCGCAGCAGGCCGCTCATAAAGTGCTGGAAAAAGATCCTTTCTTAGCTTCCCCTGAAAATACGGCCCTGTGGAAGCAAATGAAAAAAATGATGGATTCCGTAGGGGGCCGCCCCAATTAGCTAAAGATTCACTTTCTTGGAAACGTTACAGGGTACCGCTTTTAATACCACAAACCCGGAAATATTGTCCCGGCACAAGGGACTGATCAGGTTGTTGACATTGCCTTCCTGCCATTCTTTGGCATGTTCACTGCTTCCGCCGCTGGAAAATACATGGATGGTTCCTTCCTTCATGCCAACAATCCGCGCACGGAAATCCAGTTTACCACAAGCTGTTTCTACGGTTGCCATATCCCCTTCTGCAATTCCCAAACGTTCCGCGTCTGCCGGAGCAATGTCCACTGTGGGGAATGGGTCCAGCTCTGCTATCTCTGGAATATTGGGGCCAAAAGAGCTGTATCTGTGAGGGCTGCGGTTCCCGGACGTCATCACAAAGGAAAAATCCTTTTTCAAATCCGGCTCCTCACGAATATCCCGGTATACAGGATACCCTGTATATCCAAACTTCTCTAAAATGGTAGAACTGATTTCAAATTTCCCCGAAGGCGTTGGGAAGCCTTTCTGCCCATCCGCGCGGAGCTCCCCAGTTTCATATTTGCGGTAAATCCGCTTTTTGGGATATACGACCCCTTCCGGATGTTTCAAAAGCTCCTGATAAAGCTCCTCTTTTCCCCGGAAAGCTTTTGCGTAAAGTTCATCTTTATTTTTGGGGAAAGCATCCGGTTTTCCCATGCGGGCTGCAATAGCCTGGTAAATGAATAAATCGGATTTTGCTTCTCCTACCGGTTCAATGAACCGCTTCCGCAGCCTGATTCCACCCGGATAACGGCAGTAAGAATCATTTTCAAATAACGTGGTCGCAGGCAAAATCACATCTGCAAAGCGGGCATCTTCTGTCATAAACCGATCCAATACAACCATAAAATCAAGATGCCGGTATACATTCCGCCAGGATTCCATATCCGGATACGATACAGCGGGAGAAGCTGCCCGGATCATAAGGCCCCGGATGGGATAAGGCTCCCCTTTCAGGACGGCGTCCTGGAAGGCAATAAACTGCCCCATTCCTGTCAGCGCATAAAAAACAGGATATTGCTCCATCCCAATAGGCTTTTCCCCTTGGGGCTCAAACAGCTTGCGGGTTTCTGCTCCGTAAGCATCCATATAAATTCCACCAGGCACATCTACCTTGCCGGTGATGGCCCAAAGAATTTGAAGCGCCCGGTTATTTTGGACGCCGCTGGGCTGGTATTCCAGCCCGGTATAAGAAATCAAAGGGATTTTTGTCGTAGAGGTAAAAATATCAGTCAGTTCTGTAATGGTTTCCAAAGATACGCCGCAATAACGGGACAAGTCTTCCATAGAAAGCCCGTCCAAATAGGCGCGGTATTCCTCAAATCCCCGTGTATAATCCTGTACAAAGGATTTGTCATACTGCTCCCGTTCTATGACCAGCTTCGTCATAGCCATAGCCAATGCCCCGTCAGAACCAGGTATCACTGGAACCCAAATATCCGCAATTTCTCCCATGCCGGTTTTGCAGGGATCGACAACAATAATTTTGACCCCGCGTTTTTTCGCTGCTAAAATGGACTGGTATAAGGACAAAGGCCCGGAATCTGTTTTAGGATTCTTGCCCCAAATAAAAATTATTTCGCTGTTTTCCACATCCTGCCGCAGCATAGGCGTGGGGATTCCGTAGGTGGTTACCGGAGTGAAAAGATTGGAGGATGTATTGCAGATAGAGCCTGGCCCCATATCATTGGGCGATCCAAAATGGGCGAAAAACCGCACATTGTCATTCATACTGTCCTCCAGGCCGCTGCCGCCAAAATAACTGGCTAAAGCCCGGGGGCCGTATTCCTCCATGATCTTTCCAAAGCCTTCCGCAATCCGATCCAGGGCTTCATCCCAGGAAGCACGGCGGAATTTTCCTTCTCCTTTTTCCCCGTCCCGGATCAAAGGATACAGCAGGCGTTTTTCAGAGTAGACGATTTTCGGGGCGAGTCTGCCCCGGGAACAAACCCTGCCCCGGGGAGAATCCGGATCTGCTGCTACCTGAGTCAGCCTGCCGTTTTCAATGTCTGCTACAATATCACATCTGTTATGACACATGCCGCAGATGCCTTTCATTTTCATATGGCTGCCCCTTTCACTATTTTATACAAGGAAGGTTGCTTTTGCTTCCTCTACTGCCCGTTTTAAATCTGCTTTAATAACGGTTTTCATATCCAGTGCCATGCTTTCCGCATATTGATCAAATTCGTTCTTCGTACAGAAGAAATTCATAGCGTTTCAGCAGGAGCCTGCCCAGTTAGAAATTTCTCCTAAAGTAAATGTCAGTGCATGTAAATCTTTTGGGCTGTATTCCACAGGTGTACCATCCTGCATTACAATATGGATTGGAGCGCCGCAGACACTGCAAACAGAATGAATTTCCGTATCCTGATGAAATGTAAAAGCAGCACCGATTGCATCAATGGCACACATTGCCGTAAAAGAACGGCCGTCCGCCAGCTTCACCTGGTGATTGGTAGGCAAGGCTGAAACCGGATAAATAAAATTAACATTATTTTCCTCATCCACTACCATGCCATCTTTTGCCCGGAGTTCCGCTGTAATATCAGCAAAATCTTTTTCGCTGGAAAGCCGGATATTTTTTAATGCGCCAAATCCGTCGGTTTCCAGATTAAAAGGCCGTTTTTCGTTAATAATAAAATCCATAATCGCCAGACGTACTTCATTTTGCGCCTGGTTAAATTTCTTTTGTATATTTTGTTCCACTGGACATCCTCCACTTTCATTATTGGAATGCCGGACGCACTTTTCAGCACGTCCGGCACAAATTATTGCTGCAAATGGCTTGCAGTATCTCCGCCGCCTGCATCAGAAGAAGATCCCGATGATGCAGCTTCACTGCCGGAAGCCTCGCTGCTGGAAGCTGCATTTTTCTCAGCTTCAGCCTTTTCGGCAGCGGCCTTCTCAGCCGCGGCTTTTTCCCTGGCTTCTTTCTGTTTGGCCAGCTCTTCTTCATGACGCTGTGCCATGCGTTCCGCATCTTTTGCAACTTGGTCGTCAGTAACATGATCGATTTCCATTGCTTTTTTCAGCCAGTCATCATAAGCCATGCCTAACGGGAATTGGCTGTCGGCATTTTGCGCAATAAACTGATCAAAATCTTCAATGCCTGCCGCAGCAATCAGGTCATTTGACATAAATGTAGTATAGTCATTTACATTGGGGATATCTTCCTCTGCAACACCATATTTATGGTATGGGGAAATCATATTGTCAAGATTGTCCTGTGTGAAGTGCCATGTCAAAGTACGGCCTTCTTTACAGGTTTTCATGTAGATGGTACGCAGTCCAACCACTGCTGTTGTGCCGAATCCATCAGCAAACATCATAGCGGCATTATACGGATGGGTATAAATATACTTATTTGACAGCGCATGGGCTAAAACCAGGCGTTTTGCCAGTTCGGGGTGGGCATCACGGAAATCAGTCTGCATGACATATGCACAGCACATGCCCCAGCCTGTACTCATATCCGGGGCAATATCGGCGCCCCAGCCAGTTGCGATAATATGTCCGAAGCCTTCGGACTCTGCCTGAGCGGCATAAGGGTCTCAGCAGGTGAAGCCGTCTAACTGGCCGGCTTTCAATGCGAATACTGCATCCGCTTGTCCCATATCAACAACTTCATAATTTTCCAGTTCTTTCGGAACACCCAGTTCAATTGACCAGCGGGGCCATTCCGGTGTTTTTAAAGCGCCGGAACCGATGGCAAGCTTTTTGCCGACCAGATCGGTTTTCGGATCTTTAATGTCATTGCTGACTACCAAATACCGGGAACCGCCTAAGTGGTTCGCAGCCGCCATAAACAACGGCGCACCGTTGTTAAATGCACGGATGGCGCCGGTAAGGCCCTGATAACCGCAGTCCATCTGCCCGGAAGCCATAGCTTCTGCAATTTTACCGGTTTTGGTCAGGTTGACCTTCAGTCCCAAAGCCTCATAAATACCGGATTCCTGTCCTACCAGGCAGGCAACCATATGGTCGCAGTTGTTATAACCCATTTCAATTTGGTAATTCTTGTCCTCTTCTGTTAATTCACCCAGGTATTCCTGGTATTTAGCCACTTCCGCCACCGGATCATAGTCCGTTTCGACGGTAACACTCTGCTTGCTGCTGTCTTTACAGCCGATCAGAGCAGAAAAGGCTAAACAGAGGGCAAGGACACCAGAAACGGCTCTTTTCGTTTCCAACATCCAAAAAGCACTTCCTCTTTGTTTTACTTTTCCTTCTTTTTATGTATGTTTATACCCTGTGGAAATTTTAACTTTGATCAGAAAACGTCTTTGCCAATCAAACCCAAGCTGAAATTTAGTCTGCCTTCCACCGGAGCAGAATACTCTCAAAAAGCAGCATAACTTTGTCAATGGTGAACCCGATCAAACCGGCAATCACCATGTAGGCCATAATCACGGGAGTTTCCATTCTCCCCTGTGCCTCAACCATACAGTAACCGAAACCGGCACTCGTCGCAATGAACTCTGCTCAAATAACGGACATCCATCCCATTCCGATGGCGAGTCGAACGCCTGTAATTACGCCCGGCATGGCGCCTGGAACCACTACGTCTTTTAAAACGTCAAAGGTATTTGCGCCCATGCTTCGTACCGCGTTATAGTAGTCTTTACTGATGTCCTGGACACCAGCAATGGTATTGAGGATTATGGTAAACACGCCGCTGAATGCAATCATAAAAATCGTCGGGCCGTCGCCCAGGCCGAACCATACGATTGAAAGGGGAACCCATGCCATAATTGGGACTTGCCGCAGAGAATTGATAAAAGGTGCAAAGGTCCGCAGCAGTCTGGGGGAATACCCCATAAACATGCCAATGGGTAACCCGATGAGACAGGCATAAAATACGCCGGTCAGCACACGCCGCAACGTAATGCCGATATTGCGCAGTACATAAAGATCCCGCAGTGCATCAACGACTGCACCGAGTACGCTTTCGATACTGGGAAAAATAAAAGGCTGGTTGATAATATGCGCCGCAATAAACCATATGACAATAATAAATGCAATGGCAATGGGCGTATAAATATTCCGGTCTTTTTTCTTCTGCATTTTCCGGAAAGAATTCCGGTCCTGGGTTGTCCGTGTTGCCTGAATCATCCGGGCTGTCTGTTTTTCTTGATTGTTCATTTTACTCACCTCCTGTCTTTTCCACATCTTCGTATGAGTATATCATAAACGTTCCCGAAGATGATATTTTAAATTTCTATAAAAAACAGTTAATCATAAGATATTTCAATAAATATGAGAGAAACCTGCTTTTTATGGGGATCGAAGGGGAAATAAAAGAGTTTATTAGAAATATCAATAAACGAATTGATGCAATCATGATTTTCTATAATGGTTTTCTTTCCTTTTTCTTTTTGTTATAATGTCATTTAAAGTGAAAATCATTGTTCCAGTGGATAGAGAAAGAAGGGAAAAAAATGACAAAGCCTTGTATAGAATATATCTGTGCCTGTGCATGATGCGAACAATATGTGGGATTCGTAGAATCTCTGGCAAAAGAATATGAAGGACGGTTAGAAGTGGTTATTTACCGTGCCGGAAAAGATTTTGGATACCTGAAAAAATATGGCAGAACAACAAAAAGCCTTTTGGTAATCAACGAAAGCAAAGCAGTCCGGAATATTAGTAAAGATACCATTTCTGCCGCTTTTGAGGAGGCATTGCATTGCTGACAGAATTTGCGGGATTTTTATGGGGGATTATCCGTTCTGCTTTCAATATGATGTGCAGTTCTTCTGTATGGATGGTGATCAGCTTCGGAATTGCCGGGCTGCTCCATGAATTCCTCAACCCGGAAAAAATGCGGAAAAGTGATATTGGCAGTGACGGGATAGCCGGTGTATTTTGGACAACAGTGTCCGGGATGCTCATTCCAATTTGCAGCTGCGGTACAATCCCTTTGGGCATCAGCCTTTATTATTCCGGTGCCTGCCTTGGCCCTACGTTAGCATTTATGACTTCTTCCCCTATGATCAACCCGATTGCGGTTATCCTTTGCTGGGGGCTGCTGGGAAAAGAAATTACCATTATTTATGTCATCACCGGATTTGTAGCCCCTATACTAATCGGTATGATTGCTAACCGGTTTGCAGGGGATGAATTGCGGGCTCCCGGCCTGGAGGATGGTAACAGTTCCATGATCCTTTTGGAAGAAGAATCCGTATCTTTCCAGGAAAAAATCCGTTCCGGACTCCGCTGGTCCTTCAGCGAGCTGGCTGTAACCGTTTCAAAATATGCCGTTACCGGTATGCTGATTGCCGGGCTGATTTTTAATGTATTCCCTCAGTCAGCCATTCAAACCTACTTAGGAAATCCCGGCTTTGTATCTTTATTCGGTATTACCGTAGTAGCCGCTTTTATGTATGTATGTGCTGTGGGCCATATTCCTTTTATTGCGGCTTTGGTGGCCAGCGGAGCTGCTCCCGGAGTGGCAATTACTTTCCTCATGGCAGGGGCCGCCACAAATATTCCGGAATTGCTGACCATTTGCAAAACTATTGGAAAACGGGCTATGCTGATGTATTTTGCTATGGTAACGATTATTTCTAATGTGGTTGGCTATATTACCAACCAGCTCCTCATGCCTGGCTTTGTGCCTGTACTGGATTTCGACGCGGCACAGAATACAATCCAAACAGCAAACAAGCTGATTGTAGTTGCTCCGGTCTGGCTCAAATACCTTTGCAGCTTTATCCTGATTGGATATGCCTGCTGGGCACTGTTTTTGCGGGTCCGGCCATTGTTTGCCAGAAAGGCCGCAGTCGTATGAGAGAAAATGGAAGGGAAAAAACAGCGGCTTCCCCAAAGAAAACCATGATTGGAATTTTAGCTGTGGTTTTGATCTGTTTTACCGCCTTTGGAGCCAGCCGCTTTTTGAAAGAACGGGATGAAACAATAAATGCCGCCCGCCGGGAATTAACATTTGCCCCTATGGTGGCAGATGACAACGAAGCGCTTATTGCATTCCGGGAACAGTTTCCAGAGCGGAATGTGGTACTGGCCTGTAAGGAAGATGTTACCAATGACAGCCTGCCGGATTTATTGGTTATTTATACGGAAGGGGATTTAACCCGGTTTGTTACTGCCATTGCCGGACAGGACGGATATACTTATACCGAGCCGATTCCTGCCCCTATTGAAAACCAGGGTATCCAATTCAAAAATATTGATAAAAAAGATGAAATGGAATTTATTATCTCTGGCGAAAAAAAAGGCGCGGCTGGTTACGCCATTTATCGTATTATTGATGGACAGCCAAAAGATCTTTTTGGGGATGGTATGGACGATTGCTGTTAAGAATAAGACAAATTAGTATTCAAAAGAAAATTGTGCTCTGTGGTCTGGTATTGTTTCTGCTTGGGCTGTGCGCCGTATTTTTGATGCCCCGGGAACGGATGCGGAATACAAATGCAGCTCTGCGTATTGGGGCAGGAGATGATATTTCCGGTTATTTATTGGAACGTGTTCTGGAGCAGGACCCATCTTTAATAGCGGATTCCAGCGCAGATATAGAAGCATATACCTTTCAGGACTGCTGAACGAATACTGCTCAATGGGCCTTGCGCTCAGATGAAATTGATCTGGCATTTTATTGCAGCCATATGGCTGCCCATTTGGTGGATCAGGATGACCGTTTGATGATTTACGGCCCTGTTATTATGAATGCGGAAGTGCTTGCTGCAAAAAAAGAATCCGAAAAGATCACCCGGCTGGGAATCGGCCAGCAGCGCAAACATTTGCAGGGGCTGATCCGGGAGGCGCATCCTGAGATTGGGGAAATTGTGGAAATGTCCCCTCGAATACTGCCTTATTCCCTGTCGGATGGGCAGATTGATGGGGCTGTACTGGATGTGACAAAAGCTTCTTTATTGTCCGGTTTCCAATTTGCCCCCATAGCAAAACATGACTATATTTCTTATGTGTTGGTCATCCGGAAGGATTTGATAGGTTCGGCACCTTTTGAACGGTTTTTAGAGGCTTACCGTAATGCCGTAGACGGACTCCAGGAAGTATATTTTGATCCAGCACTCCCAAAAGAATATACCCGCTTTTTATACCTTGATTAAAAGAAAGAAGGGATTCCCTTGTCAATCCAAGTTATTGATATTTCGAAAGGGTTTCATGATAGAAGAACCCCAAAAGCAATGAAAGATGTTCTGCAAAATATTTCTTTTGATGTGGAAGATGGACAGTTTGTTTCCCTGCTGGGGCCATCCGGCTGCGGCAAAACCACAACATTGACAATTATTGCAGGCTTCCAGTCCCATGATACTGGGAAAATCCTGGTGAATGGCAAGGAAGTTACAAAACCTGGCCCGGATCGCGCTTTTGTATTCCAGAATTATGCTTTGCTGCCTTGGCTCAAAGTAGGCGAAAATATTATGTATCCCATGCGCAAACGCAAAATATCTAAAACAGAACAGAAAAAACGCCTCCATGAATTGCTTGAAATGGCACAGCTTTCAGAATATGAAAATTATTATATTCATGAACTTTCCGGTGGTATGCGGCAGCGTGTTTCTTTGCTGCGGGCACTGGCCTGTGATCCGGATGTGCTTTTAATGGATGAACCTTTGGGCGCTGTGGATTTCCAGATGCGGCAGTTGCTGCAAATGCAGTTGGAAGCCATGCTCCAGCAAAAGAAAACAACCTGCCTTATGGTAACTCATGATGTAGATGAGGCGGTTTATCTCAGTGATCGGGTTGTGGTAATGTCCCGGGAACATGGAAAAATTTTAGCTGACGTAAAAGTCGATCTGGCGCGTCCCAGGGATCGTACCGATGAACGGTACCATGGATATATTGACCAGCTTACCGATATTCTGCGTACCGCTTTGAATGGCGATGTTATGACTTCAGAAGATGAAGATCTCATGAAATTTATCCATCATGCCGATCAGGAAAAAGCCCAGCGCAAAGGTGGAAAACTGCAATGTAAACCAGTAGGCGTATAGCCTCAAATATAAAAAAAGGGAGTTTTTCCAATGAAAGTCGCTTATATTTTCTCCACTACCAATGCCCAAAGGATTTTGGACCAAATGATTATCCCCCAGCTTCTGGAAGGCCGCCATGGTGCAGATGTGGTAGGGATGATGTTTTTCTTTGACAACACATTCCTGTTGACAGCAGGCAGCAGCACTGGGGATCGTTTGCAGGAAATCCATGAAAAATATGGAACCCTTTTAATGGCTTGTGATATGTGCGCCATTGAACGGGGCATTGAGGATAAGCTGGTTCCCGGTGCGGGAATAGGGTGCTTCCCCAATCTTTATGCCGCTTTGGGCGGCGCACAGCCGGATCAGGTGATCACCCTGTAAAATGCCGGATACACTGTCTAAGCATGTTCCTTCCTATAAACAATACTTAATCACATTTTATAATACGACCCATACAATGGAAACCTATAACCATGCGAAAAAGCACCTTCCCGTAGCCATTATGCCTGTTCCCAGAGTGATTAGTAAAAGCTGTGGGCTGGCAATCGAATACCAGGGAGAAAACCCTTCTGTATTCCAAGCATATTTTGATACCCTTACCATTCCGTCACGGTTGTTTTTTATAGAAACGCCTGTTGCAGGGGAACGGTGTGCCACCTTGCTGGCAGAACATACCTTATGAATTCTTTTGGGGGTCTGGTATTAGCCGGCGGAAAAGGGAAACGTATGGGTGGCTGTCAAAAAGCCCTTTTACCATTTCAGGGCCATACTTTTTTACAGCATCTTGAAGCTGCTTTCTCTGGCTTTGATGAATTACTGCTTTCATCTAACGATCCTGCTTTAGCAGCAGGTACCCGTTTCCAGGTTGTCATGGATGAAAAACCGGGACAAGGTCCCTTGGAAGGGCTGCGTGCAGCATTATCAATTTGTAAAAGTGACGGCCTTGTTGTAACAACTTGCGATACGCCTCTTTTTTCTTCCACATTGGCACAGCTTCTGATGGAGGCTTGTCAAGGCTGTTCCGCAGTTGCCTGTATGGATCGGAAAGGCAGGCTGCATCCTCTTTGCGGTGTTTACAGGAAAGCATGTGTTCCAGTCATTGAGGCTGCTTTATCAGAAGGAATTTTCCGTGTCCAAGAAGTATTCCAGCAGGCTGGTGGAATCATTTTTCCTTTGGCTGGCACAGAAATTCCAGATGAAACATTATATAATGTCAATACACAGGAAGAATTTGCCGCTTTGACAATGAAAAACCCCTGATTTTCTGCTGTACAGCAGAAAATCAGGGGTAATTTCTGATTAAAATATACTAGGAGTTGAATTTGGCCCATGGCGCATAAGGATCGGATAACAATAGAGCAAGCGGTTTCCCTTTTAATAGAACATGCTGTAACCAAAGAAACAGTCACTTTGCCGCTTTTAGAAGCGGCAGGATTTGTCTGTGCTGAAGATGTAAAGGCAAAGATTCCCCAGCCGCCTTTTGACCGTTCTGCAATGGATGGATATGCCGTACATAGTGCAGATTTGGAAAATGCCTCAAAAGAAACATCTGTCTTTTTGCCAGTATCAGATTATCTGTATGCGGGAAGTGCCCCAGATACAGCTTTAGCACCTGGTCATGCTGTCCGTATTATGACAGGCGCCCCAATCCCTTTTGGGGCAGATTGTGTTATTCCCCAGGAAATAACTGGCTGTGATAAAAACATCGCTGTCTTTTATCAGCCGCAAGCTGGCCGATCCAATATCTGCTTTCAAGGGGAGGACATAGCAGCAGGCACCCTTTTTATCAGCCGGGGAACCAGGCTGCAGGCGGCGCAGATAGGGTTATTAGCCAGCCAGGGGATTTCTCAATTATGCGTTTTCCGCAAGCCGAAAGCAGCAGTTATGTCCACCGGAGATGAACTGGTACCAATGGGAGCTCCTCTTTTGCCCGGTAAAATTTATGATTGTAACCAGCCTATGATAAGTACCCGTTTAATGGAGTTAGGCGCACAGCCATTTCCAGTTGCACCCGCAGCAGACCAGATGGATCTCCTTTGTAACAGAATTTCAGAAGCCCTGACACATTGTGATATGATTATTACAACAGGAGGTGTTTCCGTAGGGCAAAAAGATCTCCTTCCAGAAGCTGTCCAGCAGTTAGGCGGCAAAATTTTATTTCATGGTATTGCAGTCAAACCAGGTAGTCCGGCATTAGCCGCTGTCTATCAAGAAAAACTGATTCTATGTTTGTCCGGAAACCCGTTTGCAGCCGCAGCAACTTTTGAATTGCTGGGAAGGCCGGTGATCAATTTTATGGGAGGGCGTATTCCTTCTTTTCCAGCACAATGTAACGCTGTTCTGTGTTCCTCTTTTTCAAAGGATTCTAAAATTAGACGATTTGTTCGGGCTTATTTATCTGGCGGAAAGGTTTCAATTCCGGATGCCTGCCATAGTTCAGGAGCACTCCGTTCTTTTGCAGATTGCAACTGCCTGATAGATATTCCGGCAGGAAGCCCGCCGTTACATCCTGGAGAAACAGTCCGTGTGATTCTTTTATAGGAGGAAGCTGTATGCATCATCATATACCGGCAGTAGTGGCAATCAGCGGGGTTAAAAATTCCGGAAAAACCACTTTTCTGGAACACTTGATCCCTGTATTGCGGGAAACGGGATTGCATGTAGGTGTTATTAAGCATGATGGTCATACATTTGTTCCGGATGTGCCTGAAACCGACAGCTTCCGGCTCCGGAAGTCTGGTGCCGAAGCCGTAGCCGTGGTCAGCAGCCAGCGCTGGATGCTCATAAAAGAAAAACCTTTGCCAGATATGGATTTTCTTCTGGAACAAATGGAAGATATGGATTTATTGCTTTTAGAAGGATTTAAAGATTCCCAATGGCCTAAGATTGAATTGGTACGCAATGGTGTATCACAAGCTTGTGTATGCCCTTGCCATACCCTTTTAGCAGTAGCGACAGATATTACCGATCTTTCTGTGAACGTCCCCAAAATTCCCCTGGATGGTTACAGACAGGCCGCACAGCTTATCTTAGAATCATTCCATAAAAAAATCTGAAATGTGCTATTCTATTTGATCTAAAACATTCCCGTCCAAGTCCAGCCATTGAATTTCGTTTTCTGTCATTTTGATACATCCACGCTGGCTTCCTTCTTTGGGAATGGAAACAGAACCAGGATTCAGATACCATATCCCATCTGCTTGTTTTTTTAAGGGAATATGGGTATGGCCATAAATCACATAATCTGCACCATCTAATAAATCTCTATCCGGTTTTTCCTCAATATTATAGTGATGTCCATGGGTTAAAAATAAGCGTCTGCCACAAAAATTTTTTATCTGGAACCCGCCTATAATGGGAAAATCTAAAACCATTTGATCCACTTCTGCGTCGCAATTACCCTGTATACAGAGAATATGATCTTTTAAGGGATTTAACATTGCAACCACTTTTTTAGGCGCATAACCTTCCGGTAAATCATTGCGGGGGCCATGATATAAAATATCCCCTAATAAAATGAGATCTCCTATTTTTTCTTTTTTCATTAAATCCAGTAATTGTTCACAATATAAAGCACTGCCATGAATATCCGAAGCAATCAGTACAGCCATTATCCATTTCCCCCTATTTCAAATTTTTTGTCTATATGATATTGCCTTCATTTTACCCGTGAATCAATCCCTTTGCAAGAGAAATAAAAAAATTTCCCCTATTGCAATCCTCTTAAACAAGAGGTTCCATAGGGGAAAATGGTATTATTTGATTTTTGATTTCCATAAAACAGCCGATAATAAAGATAATACAACAGCCGCAGCAATTCCTCCTGCACAGGCTGTAAAACCACCTGTTAAAATTCCTAACATGCCCTGTTCGGCAACTGCCTCCCTAACGCCTTTGGCCAGAAGATTTCCAAAGCCCAATAAAGGAACCGATGCTCCTGCACCAGCAAAATCCACTAATTTTTGATAAACTCCAATTCCGCCTAAAATTACACCTGTAACAACATAGCCTGTCAGAATACGGGCCGGAGTCAGCTTTGTAAAGTCAATGAGAAGCTGTCCAATCCCACAGAGAATGCCGCCTACAACAAAGGCTCTTAATAAAGGAATAAACAAATCCATTAAACTGCACCCCCTTCTTTTTTCGTAGAAAGATAAACCAAATGTGCAATAGATGCTATGCTTTCCCCTTGCTGTACAACGGTGGGATTCATTAAAGCGCCTGTTGCAACAAAAACAATTTCATGAAGGGTATCTTCCCGCATTAAAGGCAAAATATGGCCGCACATAACCCCGGCGCTGCACCCGCAGCCTGAGCCGCCTGCATGCATATCCTGTTTTTCCAAATCATACAGCATTAAGCCGCAATCTGTATGGGAATTTTCTAATTTAATTCCTTCCCGCAATAACAAATCCCGAACCAGATCGGAACCAACCTTCCCCAAATCCCCGGTAATTACCAAATCGAAGTCGGAGGGCTTCTTCCCAGTATCCTCCATAAAGCGCTGGATGGTAACAGCCGCAGCCGGCGCCATAGCAGCTCCCATATTATTAGCATCTGTAATGCCTAAATCTTCAATGGTACCAATCGTTACAGCTCGGACATAAGGAGATGGCCCATCTTTTCCTAAAACGGCTGCTCCTGCTGCTGTGGCTGTCCATTGGGCAGTAGGGGTACGCTGGCCGCCATATTCCAATGGAAAGCGATATTGACGTTCTGCTGCGCAGAAGTGGGAAGAAGTACAAGCAACAGCCCGGTTTAATGCACCGGAATCTAAAAATACAGAAGCTCCCAGCAAAGATTCTGCCATTGTCGAACAGGCACCATAAACTCCCATAAAAGGAATGCCTAATTCCCGCAAACCATAGCTGCTGCCTACACATTGATTTAATAAATCCCCTGCAAATATGGCGTCAATTTCCTGAGGCTGTAACCCGGCTTTTCCTAAAGCGGTATTGACTGCTTTTGTCTGCATGATGCTTTCTGCCTTTTCCCAGCTGTCCTGTTCAAAATACGGATCGTCACAAATAAAATCAAAAGATTTTTCTAAAGGCCCTTCCCGTTCTTTTTTAGATCCAATTGCTGCCGTAGCCAGAATGGATGGGGGCTGATCTAAAACAATGGTATATTTACCAATACGATGTGCCAAAATAAACAGCTCCTTTAACCGAAAATATAATAAAGGATGCCATAAATTACGCTGGCTGAAACGCCATAAACAATAACAGGGCCAGCAATAATAAACATCTTTGCGCCTAGACCTAAAACCCAGCCTTCACTTTTAAATTCAATAGCGGCAGAAGACATGGAATTGGCAAATCCTGTAATCGGCACCAAAGTACCTGCACCAGCCACTTTTGCGATTGAATCATATAGGTCTAAACCTGTTAAAAGAATCGACAAAAAAACTAAAGTAATGGATGCCCAGGCAGAAGCTGTATCCCGATCAATCCCTAAGCGCTGATACCATAAAAGAAATCCTTGCCCCAATGCACAAATCCCGCCGCCAATTAAAAAGGCTGAGATTAAATTTTTAAGAAAAGGTGAATTTGGGGAAGCTTTTTTTGCAAGCTTGTCATATTCTTCCGGTGACATGTTCATAATAAAAGATCCCTCTTTTTCAAATGGATTTCTTATATAGATTGTGCCGTTTTGTAACAGTTATACTGCGGCAATCCAAGGCAGAATTTAACGTATATAAAAAATTGGCCTGTGCAGGCAATACTGGCTTTTTATTGCATTTTACTTTTAGATATGATATGATGAAAAAAATATAAAAAAGCTGGGAAGATTATTATGGGACGTTATGAACAAAGAAAAATGGAGTATTTTAAAGGATCTGCAACGGCGCTCCGGCTGTATAAAATATGGCTGACTGGATTCATGCTTTTTTCCGTGATTTCCTTAACATGGAAAATTACTACTTCAGGATATGAGGAACCGGTTTATTTTCTCCTTGATTTTTTAGTATGCGGCCTTTCTATGGCGGCTTTACTATCTTTTGCAGGATTCGACCGGTTTACTGTTTTAGGTAATACAGCTTTTTTAACCATGTTTTTATCCAACCGGGTATACCGTACCCTTCATTATTTAGGTGCTGTTGGAAAGAATGTTCAAACATCTCCTCCAGATGTACCGCCTATGGCACAAGGGATGGAGGCTGTGATGGGAATGGGTCCTATGGGAATGAATGGCATGGGAATGGGCATGGGAGCAATAGCAGAAAATACTGCAACGGCTTCTTCCCTGGATATCGGCTTATTAGGGCAGCTTGTCCAGAAATTGCTGGCTGGCCCATTAAAAGTTACTGGAGATTTTTCAAAATTTATTGTTGTATTAGAATGCGAATTATTTGGGGCACTTTGTATTTTTTTTATTGTATTTTTCCTGTCTAATTGGAAATTTTTTAAAACACCTTTGGCACAGCTTCGGGGACAGGATTCATAAAGGGATATTCTAAATTTGAAGGGGATAGAAAATGGACTACAATCAAGCAGCATTAGAATTACATAAACGAAATAAAGGAAAATTAGAAACAGTTAGCAAAGTTCCTGTAAAAAACCGGGAGGATTTAAGTTTAGCTTATACCCCTGGCGTAGCAGAACCCTGCCGGAAAATCCAGGCAAATCCAGATGATGTTTATACTTATACTTCTAAAGGAAATATGGTGGCTGTTGTAACAAATGGAACTGCTGTTTTAGGGTTAGGGGATATTGGTCCCAAAGCCGCCCTTCCGGTTATGGAGGGAAAAGCTGTTTTGTTTAAAGAATTTGGTGGGGTAGATGCTTTCCCAATTTGCCTGGATACAAAAGATCCAGAAAAAATAATAGAAGCTGTCCGATTGATTGCACCGAGTTTCGGCGGGATCAATTTGGAAGACATTGCTTCTCCGGTTTGCTTCCAAGTGGAAGATATTTTAGAACAGGAATTGGATATTCCAGTATTCCATGATGATCAGCATGGGACTGCTGTTATTGTAACCGCTTCCTTGTTAAATGCGCTGCGTTTAGTGGGTAAGGATATTACAAAGATCCATGCTGTTGTCAATGGGCCAGGGGCAGCCGGAACAGCCATTATTAAAATGCTGCGGACCGTAGGCGTCCCCCATATTATTGCCGTAGATGAAAACGGGATTCTTTATAAATCCCGCGGAATCGGCATCCAGGATCATAAAGCTATGCTCTGTGAAATTACCAATCCGGAAGATATTCGGGGCGGCTTATCGGAAGCCCTCGTTGGGGCAGATGTATTCATCGGAGTTTCCATTGCCGGGGCATTAAAGCCCGATATGATCCGGAGAATGGCAAAAGATCCGGTTGTATTTGCTATGGCAAATCCTGTTCCGGAGATTATGCCTGAAGAAGCCAAAAAAGCTGGTGTTGCTGTCATTGGAACAGGCCGGAGTGATTTCCCCAATCAAATCAATAATGTGTTAGCATTTCCCGGTATTTTTAAAGGAGCTTTATCCGTCCGTGCCAGAAATATCAATAATGAGATGAAAGCTGCTGCTGCTTATGCTTTAGCAGATTTAATCAGTCCAGAAGAACTAAATCCGGATTATATTATCCCTGGTGCATTTGATCCACGGGTCGCTCCAGCCGTTGCTGCTGCTGTAGCAAAAGCTGCAAGGGATACGGGGGTATGTAAATGAGAAGCTTAGATGTAAAAGAAATCACAAAAGCAGTTGCCCATTTGTCTATTGAAACGAACCGGTATTTGTCACCAGACATGGAGCAGGCTTTTCAGAAAGCAAAAAAACAGGAACCCTGGCCTTTGGCCCGGGACACTTTAGATAAAATTGAAGAAAATATTCAGGCAGCCCAGGATATGGGTTTGGCTATTTGTCAGGATACTGGTATGGCCTGTGTCTTTTTAGAAATTGGACAAGATGTCCATTTAACAGGCGGTTCTTTACAGGATGCCGTAAATGAAGGCGTCCGGCAGGGATATACCCAGGGATATTTACGCAAAAGCGTTGTAGCAGATCCGATCCGGCGGGGAAATACAGGAGATAATACACCTGCTGTTTTATATATGGATATTGTACCTGGAAACCGAGTAAAAGTTAGTGTAGCGCCAAAAGGATTTGGCAGTGAAAATATGAGCCGTATTGCCATGCTAAAACCTGCTCAGGGACAGCAAGGCGTAGAAGACTTTATTTTTGAAACCGCAAAGTTGGCAGGGCCAAATCCCTGCCCGCCTATGGTATTGGGAGTAGGGATTGGCGGTACATTTGAAAGATGTGCCTTGTTAGCAAAAAAAGCTTTGCTGCGTTCTGTTGACAGCTCCAATTCCGATCCTTTCTATGGGAAAATGGAACAGCGTTTGCTGGAGCGGATCAATGAATTAGGAACCGGTCCGGCAGGATATGGTGGAAAGACAACAGCATTAGCTGTATTGATCGAAACATTTCCCACTCATATTGCGGGATTACCCGTAGCTGTAAATGTTAGTTGCCATGTAACCCGTCATGGCTCAGTAGAATTATAAGGGGGAATATATATGGAATATCGGTTGCAAACCCCTTTGACAAAGGATAAATTAAAAGGGCTTCATGCTGGAGATCAGGTTTTGATTTCTGGAGAAATCTATACAGCAAGAGATGCTGCCCATGGCCGTTTAAAAGAGCTGTTGGAAGCTGGGAAATCTTTACCAATTGATTTAGAAAATCTGACAGTTTATTATGCAGGTCCAACGCCAGCACCTCCCGGAACACCTGTTGGCAGCATTGGCCCGACAACGGCAGGAAGAATGGATGCTTATACCCCTGCCTTGCTGGAACAAGGGATGACAGCTATGATTGGAAAAGGAGCACGTTCCCCAGAAGTGATGGAAGCGATTCGCAGGAGTGGAGCTGTTTATTTTGGATGTATTGGTGGGGCTGGCGCTTTGGCCGCTCGTTGCATAGAAAAATCAGAATTGGTTGCTTGGGAAGATTTGGGAAGCGAAGCTATCCGAAAATTAACTGTCCGTAATTTTCCAGTAACTGTATTGGCTTGTGGGGACGAAAATTTGTATGAATTAGGAAAATCTAATTACTTGGCATCTTTAAGAAGTCAGGCAGAATCAAAAGCTTGAGCCCTTCCTAGTTTGGTGGACAGTAAAAATGGAACCAAAACAGAATAAAAGGTAAGGTTTCTCAAAAGTACATGTTCAAGCAATGTGAGAGAAATTTAAGGAGAGAGCCAGCCAATAGAAGAATGAGGGCGAACAGAGTTATAAAAAGTCTCAATGCAAGAGAAAATATCGGCCATAGCCTGTTCTCTAGAAAAATAATGGTGGAGATGGACACACTCACATTTAAGACAACCGAAAAAATTTTCAGCAACAGCATTGTCATAAGGGTAACCTTTGCCAGGCATACTGTGGCAAATATTAAGATTGAGTAGACGCTGATGGAGTACAGCCATATTCAGAGCAGCCAGGGTAGGGTTAGAGTCAATATGCTCAGAGAAAGCATAGCCTACGATCTGTTTGGTACATAGGTCTTTGATAATAGCACAATAAAGCCAGCCTTATAGGTAATATCGCCAACTGATTTTCTTAAAGGAGAAGCGGTGGGCCAGTAGATTTGGTGCGACGGAGTGAGGATAATTGGAATTTGTAGTAGCCTTGTAAGCACGTTTACGAAGAGAAAAGATGTGCAGCTCATTCATAAGACGATGGATATGCTTGCGTGAACAGGAAAGTTCTTTACGAATTAAGTGGTCTGGTTAAACGACTGGTCTGTAATATCACCTGCGTCTGTAATCATGGCAACCCAATATTCAGAACTGCCTGTATTTTGAACCGGCCCAGTCCCGCAGGAAGCCAGTGAAAACACCATAATAACTGCAAGGAGTACAGCCAACAGTGTTTTTGGTTGTTTCACTTGATCTATCTCCTTTTCTTTTTTTAGAATTTTTTTCTTAGAACCTGTCTAGTATCTCAGGGTGTGCCAAATGGACAGAAATTTTTTCGGCCAGCAAGGAAAAAAGCACAGGAATACTTTGTGTATTCCGAGCATTTTTGACGCAGACTGGGCGGAAAAAGATCTGCCCAGGTGGCATATCAGGAGATGCTAAACAGGTTCTTAGGACAATTGCTGTAATAATGAACTACCGATTGTATTTTCCGGCATAGGGACTCCGAAATTATCTGCAACTGTGGTGCCAATTACAGCAAATGTTTCCTGCTCCGGCAATGCCCCATTCCCTGTCATGGATTTGGAATATGCCAAAAACGGCACTTTTTCCCGGGTATGGTCTGTCCCGCTATAAGTAGGATCGGTGCCATGATCAGCCGTAATAATTAACAAATCATTCTGGCGCAAAACATCCAATAACAGACCCAATTTTTCGTCAAACCGTTCCAGCTCTCTGGCATATCCTTCCGGGTCCCGGCGGTGCCCCCATTTCGCGTCAAAATCAACCAGGTTTACAAAACATAAGCCATTGAAATCTTTTTTTGACGTTTCAATAGTTTGCTCCATGCCATGAACAGAAGATTTTGACTTTTGGGATTCGGTAATGCCTTCTCCGTCAAAAATATCTGCGATTTTGCCTACGGAAATCACATCATAGCCGTTTTCTTTTAAAGCATCCAATGCCGTTTTTCCAAAGGGCTTTAATGCGTAATCATGACGGTTGCTGGTACGTTCAAATTCCCCTTTCTTTTCACCAACATAGGGCCTTGCAATGACCCGCCCCACCTTCCATTCATCCCGCATGGTTAGTTCCCGGGCAATTTTACAGCAGCGGTATAATTCTTCCAATCCAAAGGTTTTTTCATTCCCGCAAATTTGCAGTACAGAATCCGCAGAAGTATAAACAATCATATGGCCTGTCGCAATTTCTTCTTCTGCCAATTCATCCAATATTTCTGTGCCGCTGGCACTTTTATTGCCAATTACTTTGTGGCCTGTGCGCTTTTCCAGTTCTTCAATCAGTTCCTTAGGAAAACCATGCTCTGTAAAGGTCTGCAAAGGAACGGCAGCTTCCAAGCCCATCATTTCCCAATGGCCTGTCATGGTATCTTTTGCATTGCTTTTTTCCCGTAAGGCTCCATAATAGCCATAAGGGTGGGATTCTGCCGGAACCTGCCGCAAGGGGGTTAAATTGGAAATTCCTAACTTTTGCAGGTTGGGAATGTGAAAAGCTTCTACAGATTCCGAAATATGACCCAGGGTATTTACCCCAATATCTCCAAACCGTTCAGAATCCGGCATAGCGCCAATCCCTAAAGAATCAATGACAATTACAAAAATACGCTTATAATGTTTCATCTCTGCTCCTCCCTTCTAGGCTAAATTTGCCGGCCCAAAGCCCATGGGCATTAGTTCTTTTAGCCGGAACACCTGGTAATGTTCCGGATCAACCGCTAATATAATTTCAAACGTTTCCGGATTGCAAAATTCCATCATTACCTGCCGGCATACACCGCAGGGAGCTGCATATTCTGTTAATTCCCCGTTTTTCCCGCCAACAACGCAAATGGCTTGAAAATTGTGGACGCCTTCACTGATGGCTTTGAAAAATGCTGTCCGTTCTGCACAGTTGCAAGGGGTATATGCCGCATTTTCGATATTACATCCAGTATAAACAGACCCGTTTTCTGCAAGCAGTGCAGCTCCTACTTTAAAGTTGGAATAGGGTGTATAGGAAAATTTTAACTGCTGGATGGCAATACCAATCAATTCTTTTATTTTGGATGTTTCCATTTTCTATTCCTCCCACTTATTTATTGGCCTGCTTCCTGATCCGCATGGATCAAATTCCGAATCCCCTGCACAGCAATGCGGATCGCCATATCCATATCATGGACAACCGGATTTTCTAAACCAGCTTTTTCCCGTTCCTGATTGGCCAGCACCAGGAAACAAGATCCGATCCGCACCCTTAAGCTGGCAGCTACAATAAATAATGCAGCGGATTCCATTTCAGAAGCAAGACATCCTAACCGTTTCCAGGCTTCCCATTTATTCAGCAGCTCATAACTTACTGGTTTCGTTTCCGGTGAATGCTGCCCATAAAAGGAATCCTTGCACTGGACAACTCCTACATGATAATTTTGTTCCAGAGATTTGGCTGCTGCAATTAAAGAATTAACAACGGCAATATCAGCTACCGCAGGATATTCAATGGGGGCATATTCCCGGCTTGTACCTTCCATCCGGACAGCCCCGCTTGCTATCACAATATCACCGCTCATGACTTCGGTCTGCATTCCTCCGCAAGTCCCTATTCGTATAAACGTATCTGCACCGGATTGTACCAGTTCTTCCAAAGCAATGGCTGCTGATGGGCCGCCAATCCCAGTAGAAGTGATACTGACTTTTACTCCATCCAAGGTTCCTGTATATGTGATATATTCCCGGCTGTCTGCTATCATCTGTGCATCATCAAGATATTTTGCGATTTTTGCACAGCGCTTCGGGTCCCCCGGCAGAATAACATACCGTCCAATATCCCCTTTACCAACCTGGATATGGTACTGCTTGTTTGCATTTTCGGAATAATTCATGAATATACACCTCACTCAAAAAATAATTGTATTATCTTTAGTTTAATGATAAGTTTCCTCTGTGAAAAGGACTTGAGTCTCTTTTTTTACATTTTTACGGTATTTTGTTTATTTTGTTTATTTTATGGTATACTTTTTTATCTATTATACTGATAAATATCTCTCATTTTAAGGATATTATTTTATATCATTTAGGATTATAAAAAAGAGATGTTTTATACTTTGCGTGACATTCATACAAAAAGAACTGAAGCAACCGTTTTTCTAACAGGTTCCTTCAGTTCTTTTTTACAAATTAACGCATGGGACGGAAAGGCGGATAACCTGGGCCTCGGGGTGCCATTCCGCCTGTGGCCGTTGTGCCGGAATCTCTTGGAAGCTGGGGCGGATTTGGGGTTTCCCCCGGTCCAATGCTGGTATAGTAAATAGGCTGGCTTGCATCCTCAGGCAGTTCTTCTATTTCTTCTTCCGTCCGTTTCCGTAAGTACCGGGTATCAAAGAAATTAACAAATTTTATGGAGTAAAAATCACAGACAGTATAATAATTGTTTACGTCATTATAAATGGTAACAAAATTATTCCCTACATTATATAAAAGTCCTTCTTTTGAGATAAGGTTCTGTGTGCCAATTAAAAATTCAATGACAACATATGCCCCCATATTTTCCCGGAGGACAGAAGAAAAAGAACCCAGATAAACTTCTTCATTATTTTGCGGGTTTTCTATCGCTTGGGCAGATTCCGGGATATTCATATTTAGTCCCTGGCCTTGACGTCCCATAGGGGTATTATTTGGCATAAAAAATCAACCTCCTCTATGTCTTAAAATAAGCATCACTGGGATTATAAAAACAATGATCTCCGATACGGGTGACAAAATATCCGATTTCACTGGGGAAATTATTCCGGCATTTTGGGGAATATGGATTAAAAAACCATAATGCAGAGCCTAAAGAACTTAACCGGTTTCCTGCAATGGCCCAGTCAGCAATATCAAAATGAATTTGTTCCGGACGCATATTATAAATATTCTGGGGGTTATACCGGCCACGCTCTGTTTCAGACATGCAGACAAACTGTCCTGTCTGATATGCAATTTTCCGCAAACTGCCTTGCCCCACTCTTTTGTATTCACCGCCTGGTGCATTCACGCGGTTCATTACTACGCTGGCTACTGCCCGCATACCGGTATCCCCTTCGCCACCGGCTTCACATTGAATGAGCCGTGCCAGCAATTCCCGGTCGGAATATGCCATAATCCTCCTCCTTTACCGTCAACACGAGCGTTATATTTTTCCCATCCGTGGTAAAGACCGCTCTTTTCTATTCTTATGCAGTTCCTTCCTGAGATTATGCGGAAGGGCTATGGGAAAAATTGTTCCGACTGGAAAAGCTGCCTGTCAGCCATAATAAAAAAATATATAAAGCAATGGTACTGCCTGCTGTTATTACAGCATTCCAGATGGCGCCGCCACCTGGCAGCCACCGATTCATATACGCTGTATGGACACAAATGGAAGCAATGGCTGCACATAAAAGAGGACGGGCTGCCAGTTCAATTAAATCAGGCTGAAATCCTGTAACAGTCAGAAGCCTCCAGAAGCTTAATGCAAAATTAAATAATTCACTGAAACAAACCATTAAAATATATCCCTTAATTCCAATAAGAGGCAGTAAAACCCACACCATAGCTAAACTTACTAAAGCATCATAAACATTGTAACGCATGACAGCAACCTGTTCATCCAGCCCTTTTAGCATACAATCCACAGCCGTATCCAAATACATAATAGGGGCTACCGGCGCTAAAAGCCGGATATATATTTCTACATCAGGATTTCCGGAAACAGCCTGAGCCAACTCCTCGGAAAAGGAAAATAAAATGCCGCAGACACACAGGGATACCATTAAATTTAAAGCTGTCATTTTTTGAACCATACGATTGACATCCAGTTTTTTCGCACTGTTTTCTGCCATTTCCGGTACAATCAGGCCAGAAAAAGAATTTAATAAAGCAGCTGGAAATAAAATCACCGGAAGCGCTACCCCATGTACCGCGCCAAACATGGAAAGAGAAGCTGCCGCACCGATACCGCCTGCCTGCAAACGCATGGGAACCATTAAATTTTTAGCTGTGGTCAATCCGGAACGCAGATAGGAACTGACGGCAACCGGCAATGAAATCCGCAGCAGCCGTTTTACAATGCCATTTCCTGTACCCTTTGCAGGGTAACGGCGCAGATCATGTATATATAAAATCCAGGCAAACAGAAATGAAATGATTTCTGAAACAAGCCCTGCCGCAGCTAAAAGAAGGCATCCTGTCTGTAAATCATTAACAGGGAATAAAAAAGAAAATGCAATTACAGTGAATAAAATACGCAGGATTTGTTCTAAAATTTGTGCGGCAGCCGGTTTAATAATCCGGCGTACTGCTGTAAAATATCCTCCTAAGGCTGTGGATACCGATAACAGCGGCATGGATAAAGCCATAACCTGCAAAGGCAGTATGGTTTCTTTATGGGCCAGCCAGCGGGTGCCAATAAAAGGGGCTGCAAAGTAAAGCAGCAAGCCTGCTCCAATCCCAAAGGCTAAGCTGTACAAAAGACAGATGACCATAGAAGGACGGACCGTTTTTCCATCTGTTACAGCGATTTCTTCTGCTACAATCCGGGTAGCAGCCAAATGGATGCCTGCGGAAGCCAGTGTAACAGTAAAGGTATATACAGAAAGGATCAGTTGATAAATCCCCATGCTTTCTGCCCCTAAACGTTCAGAAACATATAAATTAAACCATACACCGGCTCCGTTTGCTGTCATGGAAGTTGCTGTCATAATCATTGCATTTACAAAAAAAAGCTGCGTACGTTTCATTGCTTCACCACTTTCATCAAAGCATATGAAAGCTTGCACAAAAAAATCACTGTCATAACCAGATTGTTATAAAATTCATAGCAGATCGAAAAAGGCTTAATGGAAAAAAATAACGGTCAATACTCGACCGTAGCAATCCACTCACTGTATAATTTTGATTAAAATATTTTTTTAGTGAAAACATATTGTTCTAAATTATAATGGGTTGTTATGAGAAAAAATACAAGAAAATTTTGTTTACTATTTTTGCGGATACCCTTATTATTTCATGGATATATTATTTTCCATTGCAGCACTTTTTCGCTCAAAGAAAATATCAGGAGTATGCGAAACGACACGGTATTGTTAACGATATTCAATGTAGGTCCACATCAGTACTACCCACTCGGGAACTACTAGAAGTTTCCCGAAGTGGGTATTTATGAGTGGTTGCTTGCAGCAGGATCAGGCAATTAAGCGCCGTCTTGTGGCGTTACATCAGCCATATCCCTCACTTGGCCTGGATCGCTTATACCACCTAATTCGTAAAGAACTTTCCTGTTCACGCAAGCGTATCCATCGTTTTATGAATGAGCTGCACATCTTTTCTCTTCGTAAACGTGCTTACAAGGATGCTGCAAATTCCAATCAGCCTCACCCCGTCGCTTCTCCTTTATGAAACCGAACAAAGTATGGGGTGGCGATTGATCCATTCTTGATTTTTTAGGAAATAAAAGAAGTCTATTATAAAATCCCTTGCTCTGATAAAAAGATCCGGAGCCTTTTTACATCTCCATGAAATACGAATCCTGCCATCCCCTGCCGGGCAGCAGCTTCAATATTCAAAGGAAAATCGTCAATAAACAGGCATTCTCCTGGGACTAAGCCAAAATGGGAGAAAAATGTACGGTAAATTTCTGGTTCTGGTTTCACCAGATGCCAGTCGGCAGAAGCAAAAATCCCGTCAAACCATTGCAGGGCTGGGATTCGTTTTCGAAATGTATGGAATCCAGAACAAGTATTGGATAACAAATAGATCCTATATCCTGCTTTTTTCAAATCCTGAACCAAATCTTCAATGCCGGGAATAGGCGGTATATCCAACATCCAGCCATTTAATACCTGGTGAACCGCTTCATGAAGGCGCGGCGGCAGGCGCTTACATACGGCAGCCTCTACTTGAGGATAAGTAATATCTCCTCTGTCAGTATGGGCCCATTCTTCCGATAAAAATAATTCCTGCCGCAGAAGCTCTGCATCTTCCGGATCTGAAACTGCCCGAGATACATAACGTTTGCTGTCAAAATCAATCAATACGCCGCCCATATCAAATACAATATTTTGAATCATCTAAAAACGCTCCTTCATATTTTATTTATGCAATACTCCATTGCCTTTATTACATCAGCGGGGAAAACAGCCGAAGAAATGCCCGCAAAATCCGTTTCCACAATCTTACCTGATACGGATAATCTTTGGGGATTTCAGAACATTGTTCCATTGTATCCAGTATATCTTTTTTGACTTCATGAACAACACTGTTATTAAAAAAACAAACGCCACATTCAAAATGGAGATAGAAACTCCTGTAATCCATATTAGCCGTTCCTACAACTGCAACGCAGTCATCTGAAACATACATTTTTGCATGGACAAATCCTGGTGTATATTCATAAATACGAACTCCGGCTTTCAACAAAGGGCCATAAAAAGATTTTGTAGCCTGTTGGACCAGCCATTTATCCGGCACATGAGGGGTAATAATCCGTACATCAATTCCACTGCGGGCTGCGGACTGGAGGGCTGTTATCATTTCATTATCTAAAATAAGATAGGGTGTTGTAATATAAACATAACGGGTTGCGCGGTTAATAATGTGCATATAACAATCTTCGCACACATTGATATGATCCAAAGGGCTGTCCCCAAAAGGCTGGACATAACCGTCTCCAGGAACAGACAGAGTAGGCCGGAATCGTTGAAATTCTGCATCTGTGGGACGGAATTGCTGAAACTCCGCATCTGCTGGCCGGGTAAAATTCCATAATGCTAAAAACATAGCTGTTAAATTCCAAACGGCATCTCCTTGCAGCATAACGCCGGTATCTTTCCAATGGCCGTATTTTTCATAAGCATTAATATATTCATCAGCAATATTGATGCCCCCGCAAAACCCTACATTCCCGTCAATCACGGTAATTTTCCGGTGATCCCGGTAATTCATGGAAGAATTTAAGTGGGGCCGGAAAGGATTGAAAACGATACACTGGATTCCCCAGGATTCTAAAACTTTATTGTAGTTATTTGGAAGCACCTGAATGGAACCAATGTCATCATACATAAAACGCACATCCAAGCCTTCAGCAGCTTTCCGCTTCAGGATTTCCAGGATAGGCGTCCACATTTTCCCTTCAGACAGAATAAAATATTCCATAAAAATAAAACGCTGGGCTTTTTCCAATTCTTCCACCATACGTACCCACATATTTTCCCCCAGAGGATAATATTCTGCTTGGGTATTATGCCAGACAGGAGCTCCCGTTGTATTTTGCAGGTATAATGATAAAGACGCCAGACGGGGAATCTGCTGGGAAATTTTATTCATATTCTCCTGAGCAGTTAAATACATTTTCTTCTCGTATTCATAAGCGTCTGTAATTTTCTGAATCATTTTCTGGGGCATATTTTTATTGCCAAACACCAGATAAAAAAGGCCGCCGAAAACTGGAAATGCCATAATCAAAATGACCCAGGCCAGCTTATAAGAAGGATTTTCTTCTTTATTGACCAGCCAAATCACAATGGTTAAACTTAACGTCAGCAATGCGCTATAAAGCCATGAAATATAATCTTGTAAAAAGAGAACAGACAGAACAAGAACGATTAGCTGTACAATAATTAAGCAGGCAATTACAACAACCTTGCTCATTAAAAAGCTGAAAATAGATTTTGCCTGAATGGGTCTGTTACTGCGTTTTGGAAACATGGCGTCCCTCCTTTTTTATCCTGTTTGCTGCTATAAAGAAAGAAGGCTCCGGCAGGCTCCGGAACCTTCCTCGTTCATTATAAGCCGTTAGGGTTATTTTTGCTGAAATTCCATCCATCTGCACACATATCTGCCAATGTCCGTTTGGCTTCCCAGTTTAAAAGCTGTTTTGCTTTTGAAGGATCTGCATAGCAAGTGGCAATATCTCCAGGACGGCGGGGTGCAATATGATGGGGAAGTTTTTTCCCGCAGGCTTCTTCAAAGGCATGAAGCACATCTAAAACAGAATATCCTTTTCCTGTGCCCAGGTTAATTGCTTCTACCCCTGTATTTCCTGTAATATAATCTAATGCCGCTAAATGGCCTTGGGCCAGATCTACTACATGGATATAATCCCGTACGCCTGTACCATCCGGGGTATCGTAATCATCCCCAAAAACAGCAAGTTCTTTTAATTTGCCTGTTGCTACCTGGGAAATATATGGCAGTAAATTATTGGGAATACCATTTGGATCTTCCCCTAAAAGGCCGCTTTTATGAGCTCCAATGGGATTAAAATACCGCAATAAAGCAACGCTCCATTCGGGATCTGCCCGGTATAGATCAGTTAAAATTTGTTCAATCATCAATTTTGTCTGCCCATAGGGATTGGTAGCAGAAAGAGGCATATCTTCCCGGAAAGGTGCTGTATTATGCATCCCATAAACCGTTGCAGAAGATGAAAAAACAATTTTTTTACATTTATGTTTTTCCATTACCTGACACAGCAGCAATGTCCCGGTTAAATTGTTATGGTAATATTGGAGCGGGATATGACAGGATTCCCCTACCGCCTTCAATCCGGCAAAATGGATAACGGAATCAATTTCATTTTGTTGGAAAACCCGTTCAATGCCGCAACGGTCTAACAGATCTGCTTCATAAAATTTGAAATCTTTTCCTGTAATCTGCTGGATACGCTTTAAAGCTTCTGGCTTTGAATTGGAGAAATTATCTAAAACTACAATTTCCCTGCCTGCTTCCAATAATTCCACACAGGTATGGGAACCAATAAAACCAGCGCCTCCAGTAATTAAAACCGCCATATTTTTCACTCCTTATCAAATTTCCGGAAATTCAGAACTTGCATTTTTCCATATATTTTTAGTATAGCCGCCAGTTCCCTCTCTGTCAATCTACTTTAAACAAAAATCCACTTTATTTCTCTCTTATACAAGGTATAACTTTTTTATTGCTGCCGGATATACAAGTATTCCTTTTCCGGGCCTGGTATGTTATGATAAGCTGAGAAAATCACCGAAAAATTTTTTTGGAGGGGGAACATAAAAATTATGGCAAAAAAACGCAGCAAAAAACAGCAGCAGGAATACCGCAGCAAATTATTGGGGATTGTCGCTGCTGTATTATGTGTCATTGCATCTCTCATTCTGGGCCAGGATCGGGTAGATGAAATTTTAGACACTCTGTTCCAAGAAACAGGTATGACTTCTGCGCCTGTCCAAGTAGATGGGGAATTAAAAGTCCATTTTATTGATGTTGGGCAAGGAGATTGTACTTTAATCCAGACAGCATCCCAAAATATTTTAGTAGATGCAGGAGAACGTGGAAATGGCAATACAATTTTGTCTTATTTAGAATCCCAACAGGTGGAAGAATTAGATTTGGTGGTAGCAACCCATCCCCACAGTGACCATATTGGCAGTATGCCGGACATATTAAAAGCTTTGCCGGTCAAAAAAGTGTTAGAAGGAAATGTACCTGAAAAACTAATACCAACAACCCGTATTTATGAATCCTTATTGGATATTATTGCAGAAAAGGACATCCCTCTTATAGAAGCCGCCCCTGGTTTAGAATATGACATAGGGGGAGGCGCTAAAATTTCTGTATTGGGGCCTGCTTCTGATAATATTAAGGATTTGAATAATACTTCCGCCGTATTCCGTCTGGAATATGGAGAAACTTCTTTTATGTTTACTGGTGATGCAGAAAAAGAAAGTGAAGAAGAAATTCTTGCCCATACATCTAAAAAACAGTTACATGCCAATGTTTTAAAATTAGGCCATCACGGAAGCAGAACCTCCAATTCACAGGAATGGCTGTATGCGGTAGCACCAGAATATGCAGTTGCCCTCGTAGGGAAAGACAATGATTATGGGCACCCTCACGAAGAAACTTTAAAAAAGCTGAAAAAGGCAGGTATTACCCTTTACCGCAGCGACGTGCATGGGACTATTGTATTTGGCAGTGATGGGAAATCCTTAACTGTCATAACTGAAAAAGGGGCGGCTTAATGGAAAAGAAAAAATCACCCCTGCCGCCCGTACTTCCGGAACCTTTGGAAGCCCGTGACAGCTTGGATAGATGTACCCAAGCTGTCATAGAAACCGATCTTCCTGTGGCTGGATTCCGCATCCATGCCAATGAGCCTGGAGCCAGGTATTCCGGCCTCCAATTCAGTGGGATATATTTTGACCGGTGCCGCCTGGCAAACACCATTTTCCATCAATGCAGCTTTACAGATACAGTTTTTCAAGGCTGCGACTTATCTGGATGTGATTTTTCCAGCGCCTATTTCAACCGGTGCCGTTGGGAAGGCTGCCGGGGGGCTGGTGCCAATTTTTCTGACGCCAGAATTCATCAGACGGTTTTCCAAGAAAACAGCTTTTCCTATGCTGCTTTCTTTTCTGCAAAATTAACCGGAGTCCAGTTTTTAACTTGTGATCTGTCTGGAGCTGACATGGTGGAATGTACATTAAAAGATTTTGCTTTTGAAGAAACCCGCCTGACAGGAGCTTCCTTTTTTAAGACATCTTTGGCGGGCATTGATTTAACAGGCTGTCCGCTGGAAGGAATCCGCGTATCAGAGCATTATACAGAATTGCGGGGCGCTATCGTTGATCTGTTTCAAGCCGCAGAATTGGCTAAATTGCTGGGGATTACCATAAAGCCATAAAATAAATTACACTTTTACTTTAACGATACATTTCCGGCAGGATACAGGGGTATTTACTGCCATGCTGGGTGCATGGGCGTCCCCCGGCCACAGCACAACAAATTTATCGCCCGACAATAAAATTTCGCTGGAAGGGCCGTGATAAAACCAAATATCCCGTTCCGGATGGGCCTCCACTTCTTCCATCATTTCCTCTAAAGGGCCTACCCCCATTTTTTCTTCGCCGGAAATCAAATACTGAATATCAATATATTTTTTATGGGCTTCGGGGGTATCATTTTTCAGTTTTGTTTCATAGCTTTGCAGCAAAATAAATAAATTATCACCGTCGATTTCATGGCGTCCATCTTCCATTTTGGAAAAATCGGTATCCCTCAGGAGCGCAAGGCCCCGCTGTACCCCGGGATGAACGCCTTGATAAATTTCCGCATGTTTCAAAGAATCATAAATCATAACTGTTTAACCCTCCATATTTTTGGATTTTGTGTCATTGTTTTTCTTACTATTACCTATTATAATATAGGAAACAATCTCTTGCAAGAGATTCCTCTTTTCAGAAATTTCCTTATAATCAAAAAGGAAAGCAGGTCAGTATAGAGATAAAATAGAAAATTGCAAAGGAGTCAAAGCAACATGAAGAAAACAATTTTATTTGTAATATTACAGCAATATGCAGATTGGGAAGCGGCATATATTACATCTGCCATAACGATGCTGGGACAAGGACAGTATGATATTAAAACTGTATCCTTGTCCAAAGATTCTGTCCAGTCCATAGGCGGTTTTAAAGTATTGCCGGATTACGATCTTCATACAGTTCCCAATGATTATGAAGCAGTCATTTTAATTGGCGGAATGACATGGAGAAATGAAGATGCACAGCAGGTTCAAGCACTGGTAAAAGACTGCTTTCAAAAGGGAAAAGTATTAGGCGGGATTTGTGATGCTTCTGGTTTTTTAGGTACGGCCGGCGTTTTGAATGATGTAATCCATACAGGCAATGACTTAAATGATCTGAAGCAATGGGCAGGTTCCAGCTATACAGGAGAAAAAAGGTATATTGCCAAACAGGCAGTACAGGATAAAAATATTATAACCGCTAACGGTACGGCGCCAATGGAATTTGCAAAAGAAATTTTACTTGCATTGCATGCAGCCAGCGAAGAAAAAATAGCAGAATGGTACAATTTCCACAAGTTAGGATGTTATACTGCGCCTGTGCCTAAAATGTAATTGATAGCTCCTTTTCTTTGCAGGAGGGAACAACAATATCATGAGGGGTTAAACGCTCCCATTGGAACAATGAAATCAGTTCCCGGGCCTGAATTGGTTCATATTGATTTAAAAGGCCGCTTTTCCATGCCAGCCAGCCAATGATTTCTTCTGGCTGGTATTTTTTCTGCAATGCGCCTAAATCCAGATCTTTTTCCCGTTTGGAAAGCCTGCGGCCATCGGGTGCAACCAGCAATGGGATATGGAAAAATTCCGGTGGTTCATAACCCAGCCGTTCATATAAGAGAAGCTGCTGGGGGGTAGCATTTAAAAGATCCCGGCCCCGGACGACTTGTGTAATCCCCATACTTCCATCATCTACCACAACAGCTAACTGATAGGCATAAACACCATCTGTCCGCCGCAAAATGAAATCACCGCAGCTTTCCCAATTTCCATATTGTTTCCCCTGCACGCCATCGGTAAACGAATAACAGCCTTCCGGAACCCGGAAACGTATGGCAGGCTTGCGGGAAGCAGATAACCGGACAATTTCTTCCGGAGATAAATTCCGGCAGTGCCCGGAATAGATAGAAGCTCCATCTGCTGTATGGGGAGCTGAAGCAGCCCTTTCCGCCCGGGTACAGAAGCAAGGATATAATAAATTCTGCTCCTCTAAAGCTACATAAGCCTGCGCATAAAAAGCAGTCCGTTTGCTCTGGCAGTATTGGGGCTGGGATATGCCGCCAATATCCCAATCTAAACCTAACCAGTGCAAATCTTTTTCCAGTTGTACGGCATATTCTTTTTTACTCCGATCCGGGTCAAGATCTTCTATCCGCAGGATCATTTCCCCATTGGCTGACCGGACAGCTAACCATGCAATCAGGGCACAAAATATATTTCCCAAATGGATGCGCCCGGTAGGGCTGGGAGCGAAACGGCCTTTTACGGGTCTTTTTTTCATCATTTTTGGGGATGCTCCTGATCGATGTACAATTTGTATTCCATAGAATCCACCAAAGCCTGAAGGGAAGCATTGATAATATCCTGGGATACCCCTACGGTAGTCCATACATTTTTCCCGTCAGTGGATTCAATTAAAACCCGTACTAAAGCAGCAGTTGCTTTGCTGTCCATGACACGGACTTTATAGTCCGCCAGACGAACCCCTGCCAGATTGGGATAAAAGACTTCCAAAGCTTTCCGCAAAGCCCGGTCTAAAGCATGGACAGGGCCGGAACCTTCTTCCGCTGTAATTTCATAAGCTTCTCCCACCTGGAGCTTGACAATGGCTGTGGAAGTATGATGAGAAGCACCTTCCTGCTCTCCAAGGATACGGAAAAAGACTGGCTGGAAAAATGGAGTAAACCGGCCTAGCTCCCTAAGTACCAGAAGTTCAAAGCTGGCAGTAGCAGCTTCATATTGATAACCAGCAAATTCCTGTTCTTTTAAACGTTCCATCAGCCGGGCAGCTTCCGGAGAATTTTTAGTTAAATCCGGGACAAATTGTTCCACCTTCCGCATCATGGCAGTCCGGCCGGATACTTCAGAAAGCAGGATATGACGCCGGTTCCCTACGGAAGCTGGGGACACATGCTCAAAAGCAGCACTGTTTTTATTGACGCCATCTACATGCATACCGCCTTTATGGGCAAAAGCGCTTTTACCCACATAAGGCATGGAACGGGGCAAACGCACATTAGAAATTTCGGAAATCAGACGGGCAGCCGAAGTTAAATTTTCCATAGAAGAATCCGGAATACAATGGTAGCCCAGTTTAAGCTGCAAATCTGCGATTACAGTGGATAAGTTGGTATTACCGCACCGTTCCCCAAATCCGACATAAGTGCCCTGTACTTCCACAGCCCCAGCCCGGACAGCCGCTACGGAATTCGCCACAGCACAGCCGGTATCATTGTGGCTGTGGATGCTGATTTTTCCCGGGAAAAGCTTTTCCATTTCCGCAGTAATGGTTTCAATTTCATGGGGAAAACATCCACCGTTGGTATCACATAAAACCAGCCGGAAAGCACCTGCCTGAGCAGCCGCCCGCAAAGTTTCTATGGAATACTGGGGATTGCTTTTATACCCGTCAAAGAAATGTTCTGCATCATAAAAAAGATGCTTGCCATGGGAGGTAAAATAGCTGACTGTATCCCGGATCATTTCAAGATTTTCTGCTAAATCCACGCCTAAAACTTCACGGGCCTGCCAGTCGGAGCTTTTCCCAAAAACAGAAACAAACTCTGTACCTGCGCTCAATAAGGCGGCACAATTCTGGTCGTCTTCCGCGCGGATTCCCCGGCGGCGGGTAGAACCAAATGCAACTAATTTCGCATTTTTAGGCGGTTCTTTGGCGGCCCGCTGGAAAAACGCGGCATCTTTTGGATTGCTGAAGGGATTCCCGGCTTCAATATAAGCGACTCCTAAAGCATCCAATGTATTCATAATATGAAATTTATCCTCAACAGAAAAGGAAACCCCTTCTCCTTGTGCGCCATCCCGCAGGGTCGAATCAAAAATATCAATTTTATTCATAAAATCCCTTCCTTACATTTTTGTGCTATTATAGCATATTTTGTCCAGTAAAAACAGACAAGAAAATTTTTCTCCAGTTCTCCTTTCAGATATTTATTCCATGTTTGGAGAAAGCCAGCGGCCTGCAAAAGCAAATAATAGAAAAACAGCTAAATTCACCAATACCACAGAAGCTCCGGCTGGCGTATCAAAAGAAAAAGAAGCAATTAACCCGCCGATTAAACAGACAACAGAAACAACCGCAGAAACTACGACAACGCCTTTAAAGCTCCGGCAAACCCGCATAGCCGTTAAAGGCGGGAAAATCACCAAACTGGAAATCAGCATGGCACCCATAACGCGCATACCGATTACAATAGTCAAAGCGGTCAGCAAAGCGATTAACATATGGAAAGCTTCTGCTTGGATGCCGGTAGCACGGGCAAAAGCTTCATCAAATGTAATTGCAAATAATTGGCGGTAAAATAAAAGGAATAAAGTCAATACAATAATAGAGAGTAAAACCGATAAAATAACATCACTGTTGCTCATAGCAAGGATACTGCCAAATAAATAACCATTTACATCTGCATTCATACCGGAATCCAAAGAAATGATAATAACACCGCCAGCCAAAGCGCTGCTGGAAATCAAACCGATAGCAGCATCTCCCCGGATTTTACCGCTTTCACTAAGCCGGAGCAATAAAAATGCGGCTATAATCACAACAGGGATGGCAACAGCCATAGGTGCCCAGCCGGTAGCTAAAGCGAAAGCCAACGCGCCAAATCCCACATGAGAAAGGCCGTCGCCGATCATAGAATAGCGTTTTAAAACCAGACTCACGCCTAATAATGCGGCGCATAGAGAAACTAAAATGCCTACTACCATGGCGCGGGCAAGGAATGGGTATTGGAAAAAAGCGGATAACGCGGTCAATGGGCATCCCTCCCAAGAAATTTTTCACATAAAGCGCTTTTCCGGTAGGCTTCCACACTGCCGAAAAATAAAACGCCTGTATTCATATGGAGGATTTTACGGGCATTGTGAATGGAGCAGTTAATATCATGGGATACCATAACAATGGCGACGCCTTCTTGGTTAAGCTGTTTCAGCAAAGCATATAAATCAGATGTGACGACGGGATCTAATCCGGTAACCGGTTCATCTAAAAGAAGCAGCTTATCCGTAGCACATAAAGCCCTGGCTAATAAAACCCGCTGCTGCTGGCCGCCGGATAAAGCCCGGTAAGATTTTTTGCGCAGGCTGGTAATATTTAATTTTTCCATAGCAGCATTGGCCGCTGTCCGCTGGGAAGGTTTATAAAAAGGCCCAAAGCCTTTCTGGTGCAGGCATCCGGAAATAACAACTTCCTGGACAGAAGCAGGAAAATCCCGTTGGACAACGGTTTGCTGAGGCAGATAGCCAATACTGGTCTGGGTCAATCCATCCCCAAAAAGGATTTTCCCGTTTTTAGGCCGCATCAAGCCCAGCAAGCCTTTTAATAAGGTGCTTTTTCCGGAACCATTTTCCCCTACAATACAAAGGTAGTCCCCGGGTTCAATGGAAAAGCTGACATTTTCAACGGCATTTCTGTTTTCATAAGACATGGTTAAATTTTCACATTGGATCAGCGGCATATTTTGCCTCCCGTTAAGAATTGAAAAACTGACGGCCCTGCCGGAAGGCGGGCCGAATTTGGAAATGATTTTCATTTTATTATTCTAGCGGGCCTTTTGTAATTTGTCAAGATCCTCCTAAAAAAATCAAAAATAAAAATCGCATGCTATTGACATTGAAACAATCGTATGCTATTATTTATAGGGGGAGTGGGAAAAATGAAGGAACGGATTTCTTGCGGAATGCTGATTAAGCAGATCAACGACAGCATGCGCAAACAAGTCAATAACCATTTGCGATCTTGCGACTTAACCATGGCGCAGGTAGGCGTCTTACTGGAGCTGCGGAAAAATACAGATCAGCAAATGACCTTGAAAGAATTGGAACGAAGTTTTCGGGTTGCCCAGTCAACGGCAGCCGGGCTGGTGAGCCGGCTGGAGCAGAAAAATTTTGTTGAATCCTTTGGTGATTCCAAAGATAAGCGGATTAAAATTGTCCGCATTACAAAAAAAGGTGAACAATTCTTTCAAGAAGCAGATGAGCACAGGAAACAAACAGAAGAACAGCTATTATCGGAGCTGACGGAAACAGAACAGGAAATCCTTTTGTCATTGTTAAAGAAAGTGCGGGATTCCCTCCATTAAAATGAAACTTCCACTATTATAGTATGTGGAAGTTTTAACAGAACAAATCAATCGCTTACTATTAAAAGTAAGCGAACCAATAAGGAGGTTATTTTTCATGAACAGTCCAAATGTAAGGGAAATATTCCAGAAAGCGCCTGTGCCAAAAGCAGTATTTCAAAATGCTTTGCCAGCAATGGCAGCTATGCTGATGGTATTGGTCTATAACCTGGCAGACACTTTTTTTATCGGCCAAACCCATGATGCTTTCCAGGTAGCAGCCGTATCTTTGGCGACTCCGGTATTTTTAATTTTTATGGCAGTAGGCACTATATTTGGTGTTGGGGGCACATCTGTAATATCCCGGGCAATGGGCCAGGGAAAACAGGAATATGCAAAAAAAGTATGTGCCTTTTGTATGTGGAGCTGTATCGCTGTTGGGATTATCCTGTCTGCCATTCTGCTGATTTTTATGGATTCCATATTGGGCCTGGTTGGAGCAAGCGCTGAAACCTGGTCATTGGCAAAGACTTATTTAACCATTGTTATTTCCAGCGGGCCTTTTACATTGATTTCCAGTTGTTATTCCAACATCATCCGTGCAGAAGGGCAATCCGGAAAGGCTATGATGGGACAGATTTTAGGGAATCTTTTTAATATTGTCCTGGACCCTGTCATGATTTTAGTTTTGGGATGGAATATTGCAGGGGCAGCCATTGCAACAGTAATAGGAAATGTAGCTGCTGCATGCTATTATCTGGCTTATTTTGTCAGGGGAAAATCTACTTTAAGCATTCACCCAAAAGATGTAACATTCAAAGAAGGCATATGCAAAAATGTATTGGCGATTGGCATCCCTGCTGCATTGGGGCCAGTGATGATGAGCGTTTCCCAAATGGTCATTAACAGCCAGATGGCAGGCTATGGCGATATGGCCATTGCGGCCATGGGCGTGGCAATGAAAGTTACTACCATTACAGGAATGATCTGCATGGGGCTTGGGCAGGGCATACAGCCTTTGTTGGGCTATTGTGTAGGCGCCCAATTATGGAAAAGATTTAAAGAAGTTTTAAAATTCTCCCTGCTTTTAGCCCTGGGGCTTGGCACAGCATTAACCGGCATTTGCTATTTGTTTACCGATCAGATTGTCAGCGCGTTTCTGACCAACCCAACGGCATTCCATTATTCCGTGCAGTTTTCAAAGATTTTGCTGGCTACCAGCTTCCTGTTTGGGGTATTTTACGTTTTAATCAATGCGCTGCAAGCTATGGGAGCAGCGACAGAATCATTGATTATCAGCATTAGCAGGCAGGGAATTATTTTTATTCCAACTCTTTTTATTTTAAAAACAGTCATAGGAATGACAGGGCTTGTCTGGGCGCAGCCTGTAGCAGATGTATTTTCTTTATTGCTGGCCTGCCTCCTCTATATGCGGATTTCTAAAAAAATGATGGCAAATAAGGAATTGCTTCATAAGAAAAAAACTGGTAAAATAGCATTATTGTATCGTTTGAAAGGAAGAGGAAGTGAAGCTTAGTGGTGCTGGAAGAAGTACCAGCAAAAACAATTGTAAACCGTACCAAAGACAGCCAGTGGTTTGGAACAGATTATATTATGAATATTTACCGGGGATGCTGTCATGGATGTATTTACTGCGACAGCAGGAGCGACTGTTACCAGATAGAAGATTTTCATAGAATCCGTGTAAAAAAGGATGCTTTGCGTATCATACGGAATGATTTACAAAGAAAAATCCGTACAGGGGTAGTAGCCACAGGTTCCATGAGCGATCCTTATAATTCATTTGAAAAAGAGCTGGAACTGACACGTCATGGGTTGGAATTGCTGGATGCTTATGGATTTGGCGCGGCAGTTGCAACAAAAAGTGATTTGATTACACGGGACATTGATATTCTGCAAGAGATAAAGACCCATTCGCCGGTATTATGTCAAATAACCATTACGACGCCGGAGGATGCCTTAAGTTCCAAAATAGAACCATATGCTCCCTTATCCTCCCAACGTTTCGCAGCAGTAGAAGCCTTATCAAAAGCAAACCTTTTTACAGGAATTTTACTGATGCCTGTACTGCCTTTTTTGGAAGATAATCCGGAAAGTATTTTCACTATCGTGAATCGGGCGGCAGATTCCGGAGCAAAATTTATTTATGCTTCTTTTGGAGTAACCATGCGATCCGGACAGCGGGAATATTTTTTAGAACAGTTGGGAAATTTATATCCGGATTTGCCGAAAAAATATGGCCAGAAGTATGGAAACCGTTATTTCTGTCCGGTACCCAAAGCAAAAGCATTATGGGAACGATTTGCAGAATGCTGCCGGGAAAAAGGAATTTTATATCATATGACAGACATTATATCCGCTTATAAAGCAGGCTGTCAGGAAAGTCAGCTCACATTTTTCTAATATCCAAGCGGAACCCTTTTTTTGTCTATTGATTTGTTCAAAAAATACTTGCATTTTTGTTTAAAATATGGTATGATAGCCGTCAGAGTGCCTAAAAAGAAGGTGCTGGTACGCATAGAATGAACGTTGTATCCCGCAACGGGAGTTTATGCTCGCAAAGAACATAAAACCGGACAGTCCTCTGCCAAAGCTGGGTTTCTTTTTTAAAAAGGGGCCAGTGGGAATGAATGTCTGTTAAAAACAAGGAGGAAAAAGAATGGATGCATTAAAACACATTGCAAGCGATTGCCTGAAAGCTGAAATGCCGAAAGTAGAAGTAGGCGACACCGTAAAGGTTCATGTATGGGTTAAGGAAGGCGAGAAAAAAAGAGTCCAGGTTTTTGAAGGCACAGTAATTGCCAAAAAACATGGTGGAATCTCTGAAACATTTACCGTCCGCCGTGTAGCTCATGGCTGTGGAGTAGAAAGGGTATTCCCGATTCATTCTCCCAATATTGATAAAGTAGAGCTGGTACGTAAAGGCCGCGTCCGCCGCAGCAAATTGTACTATCTGCGTGACCGGGTTGGGAAAGCCGCTAAGGTCAAAGATATTATCCGCTAAGGGCAATTTGATCCAGAAGGCTGTTTTTCCGGATTTTGATATTCCGGAAAGACGGCCTTTTTTCCTATAAAAAGAATCTATGATTTTTTGATAAAAAACGATGGAATCCGGAAAGATTTACAGGTTTTGCGTTTATCCGGGCGGAAAATAAAAGAAATTCCCACAGATTCCATGAAAACCATTGCTTTTTGGTGAAATATACGGTATCTTATAGAAAGCTGAAACAATTTTGAGGTATGGCAGGCATACAAAATCCAGGGTAAGCCTGCTGCGGGAAAGGCTGTGATGTTAGGATTGGAAAACAAGCTGGCTTTGTACGGGTTTAATAACCTTACGAAAACGCTGAGCTTTAATATTTATGATGTGTGCTATGCAAAAAGTGAACGGGAACAAACCGATTATTTAGCATACATTGATGAACAATATAATTCAGAACGCCTTACAAAAATTCTCTGTGATGTTACAGAAATGATAGGGGCTAATATATTAAATATTTCAAAACAGGATTATGATCCTCAGGGCGCATCTGTCAATGTGCTGATTGCGGAAAAAGAACTGGAAGAAGAACGGATTGACCAGTCCTGCAACCGGGGTGCTTATATGACTGGCCGCTGCGCCCATGCCCACTTGGATAAAAGCCATGTAACGGTGCACACCTTTCCGGAGCATCATCCGGACAATTCCATTTCCACATTCCGGGTAGATATTGACGTATCCACCTGCGGGACAATCTCCCCATTATCCGCCTTGGATTATTTAATAGGGTCCTTTGATTCTGATATTATTACCATTGATTACCGGGTCCGGGGATTTACACGGGACATGCAGGGGAAAAAATATTTTATTGATCATGATATTACATCCATTCAGGATTATATTGCGAAAGAAACCCTGACAAGATATGATGCGATTGATGTCAATGTCTATCAGTCAAATATTTTCCATACAAAAATGCTGATTAAAGATATTGAATTACAAAATTATCTTTTTAACCGTGATGTATATGAATTGCCGCCAACCCTCCGTTTGGAAATCAGCAACAGCCTGCGGAAAGAAATGATAGAAATTTTCAGCGGTATGAATATTTATGGATAGGTTCACCATTGCGGAGGGGGGAGGCTAAAAAATGCTGTCACAAAATGATACACCAATTTATGATGCCTTGTGCCGTTTGCGGGAAACAGGCTTAGTCCATTTTGATGTGCCGGGCCATAAAGGAGGACGGGGCAACAAGCCCTTAAAAGAATTTCTGGGCGGGGAATGTTTGAAAAATGATGTGAATTCCATGAAGCCTTTGGACAATTTATGTCATCCGGTTTCTGTAATTCATGATTCGGAAGAATTAGCGGCACAAGCATTTGGAGCACACAGTGCCTTTTTTATGGTAAATGGCACAACAGCAGCCGTTCAGGCTATGATTTTGAGTGCCTGCAAAGCAGGTGATAAAATCATTATGCCTCGTAATGTCCACCGGAGCGCCATCAATGCGTTAGTGCTTTGCGGGGCGGTTCCTGTTTATATCAATCCGGGCGTCAACCAGCGTTTGGGGATTCCATTAGGAATGGCAGTAAAAGATGTGGAAGAAGCGGTAAAAGCCCACCCGGATGCCAAAGCAATTTTAGTCAATAACCCAACCTATTATGGGATTTGTTCCAACCTGCCATATCTGGCGAAGTTAGCCCATGATCATGGGATGCTGCTGCTGGCAGACGAAGCCCATGGTACCCATTTTTATTTTGGGGAAAATATGCCGGCAGCGGCAATCCATGCCGGAGCAGATATGGCAGCAGTCAGTATGCACAAAACAGGGGGATCTTTAACCCAAAGTTCATTTCTTCTTTGCGGCAGCGGAGTCAGCGCCGGACATGTGCGCCAGATCATCAATTTAACCCAAACCACCAGTGGTTCCTATTTGTTAATGTGTTCTTTGGATTTGGCCCGGCGGAACCTGAGTTTAAACGGAAAAGAAATGTGCCGGAAAACCGTAGAATTTGCAGCTTATGCCCGGGAAGAAATCAATGGAATGGGCGGTTATTATGCCTTTGGAGATGAAATTGTCAACGGGGATACGGTATATGCCTTTGACCCCACGAAATTAAGTGTCCATACCAGGGACATTGGCCTGGCAGGTATTGAAGTTTATGATTTAATGCGGGAAGAATACGATATCCAGTTAGAATTTGGGGATATTGGAAATTTCCTGGCCATTATTACAGCGGGGGACCGGGCGTTGGAAATTGAACGTTTGATTTCGGCTCTTTCTGAAATCAAACGGCTTCATTCCCGGGATAAAGCGGGGATGCTGGCCCAGGAATATATCAGTCCGGATGTGGTAACAACGCCTCAGGCAGCTTTTTACAGCGGCAAAACAGCCCTGCCCATTGGAGAAAGCGCGGGCCATGTTTGCGGGGAATTTGTTATGTGTTATCCTCCGGGGATACCGATTTTAGCTCCCGGGGAAAGGATTACAGAAGAAATCCTTACATATATTGCCTACGCCAAAGAAAAAGGATGCGTATTGACCGGGGCGGAAGATATGGCCATTGAGCATATCAACGTAGTAGCAGAATAAGGGGGGATCATTGGTTTGGACTTATGGTTTACAGAAAAATATGGCGCAGGCGCACAATTTTCCATAAAAGTGGAACGGCAGTTAGCCAGTAAAAAAAGCTATTACCAGCGGATTGATATTTTAGAAACGAAAGAATTTGGGCGGATTTTAACTTTAGATGGCTGCCTGATGCTGACTGAAAAAGATGAATTTATTTATCATGAAATGATGGTTCATGTCCCAATGGCAGCCCATCCGGAAGCGAAAAAAGTTTTGGTAATCGGAGCCGGGGACGGAGGGACAATTCGGGAATTAACCCGTTATAGTACCGTAGAAGAAATTGAAATGGTAGAAATTGACCAGCTAGTTGTAGAAGTCTGCAAAGAATATTTGCCGCAGACCGCCTGTAAATTAGGGGATCCCCGGGTTAAAATATTCTTTGAAGACGGGTTAAAATATGTGCGGACAAAAAAAGACACATATGATTTAATTTTAGTCGATTCTACTGATCCTTCCGGCCCGGGAGAAGGCTTATTCACACGGGAATTTTATGGGAATTGTTATTCAGCCCTGCGGGAAGGGGGCGTACTGGTAAACCAGCATGAAAGCCCCTATTATAAAAATGACGCTTTGGCAATGAAACGGGCCCACCGGCAGATTAAAGCGGTATTTCCTTATTGTGCCGTATACCAGGCCCATATTCCAACGTATCCATCGGGGCATTGGCTGTTTGGATTTGCTTCCAAGGGGCGCCATCCCTTAGAAGATTTAGACGGAGAACGGTGGGAAAATTTAGGATTAAAAACCCGTTATTATAATATTGATTTGCACCGGGGTTGTTTTGCCCTTCCGAATTATGTAAAGGAGATGCTGGATGGGAATACCAAATAATGTGCATACGTTTATTGGCTGTGACAGCCCATACGAAGAAAGTCAAATTGTGCTTTTTGGAGCACCTTATGATTGTACGTCTTCTTACAGGCCGGGTTCCCGGTTTGCAGGGGCAGCCATCCGGAATGAAAGCTATGGGATAGAAACTTACAGCCCCTATCAGGACAAGGATTTAACGGATTATAAAATTTTTGACAGCGGGGAAATCGAACTGCCTTTTGGTGGGCCGGAACCGGCTCTGGAACTGATCGAAAGCCGGACAGCTCAAATCCTTGCAGACGGGAAGCTTCCGTTTATGATAGGCGGGGAGCATTTAGTCACATTAGGAGCAGTACGGGCTGTTGTAAAAAAATATCCTGATTTGCGGATAATCCACTTTGACGCCCATACGGATCTGCGTGATGATTATTTAGGGACAAAGCTGTCCCATGCCACGGTTATGCGGCGCTGTTATGAACTGACAGGAGATGGGCGGATTTATCAGTTTGGAATCCGCAGCGGAGATCGGCCGGAATTTCTTTGGGCAAAATCCCATACCTGCCTTCATAAATTTGACTTTACAGGCTTAGAAGAAGAAATCAAAGCTATTGGGACAGCACCGGTTTATTTTTCCATAGATATGGATGTATTAGATCCTTCCGAATTTCCCGGAACAGGGACACCGGAAGCAGGCGGAGTGACTTTTTTACAATTATTAGAAGCAATCAGGAAAGTAACAGGTCATTTACAGATTGTAGGAGCAGATATGAACGAACTGAGTCCTCCTTGGGACCCCAGCGGCAGATCCACAGCTCTTGCCTGTAAAATTGTTCGGGAATTGCTTTTAAGCCTTTTCAAATGATAGGTTTTCAGGAATATGAAAAATTTTTAGGAGGGATTCTCTATGGGAAAAGCATTGATTATTGGTGCAGGCGGTGTCGCAGGGGTTTGTATCCATAAATGCTGCCAAAACAGTGCCGTATTTGATGAAATCTGCATTGCCAGCCGCACCAAATCAAAATGTGATAAATATAAGGCGGAATTGGAAGGGAAAACCAAAACGAAGATTACCACAGCCCAGGTAGATGCAGATGATGTACCGGCACTGACGGCATTGATTGAAAAAGAAAAACCAGATATTGTAATCAATCTGGCTTTGCCTTATCAGGATCTTCATATTATGGATGCTTGTCTGGCGGCGGGGGTAGATTATGTAGATACTGCCAATTATGAGCCGGAAGATACAGCGAAATTTGAATATAAATGGCAGTGGGCCTACCGGGAGCGCTTTGAAAAAGCAGGGCTGACAGCTTTATTAGGAAGCGGCTTTGATCCTGGCGTTACCAGTGTTTTTTCCGCCTATGCCCAGAAGCATTATTTTGATGAAATTCATTATATTGATATTTTGGACTGTAATGCAGGGGATCATGGTTATCCTTTTGCAACCAATTTTAATCCGGAAATCAATATCCGGGAAGTTTCTGCCAAAGGCAGCTATTGGGAAAATGGCAAATGGGTTGAAACGGAACCAATGGAAATAAAACGGGTTTATGATTTTCCGGAAATTGGCCCGAAAGATATGTATTTGCTGCATCATGAAGAATTAGAATCATTGGGTTTAAATATCAAAGGGATTAAACGGATACGTTTCTTTATGACTTTTGGGGAAAGCTATTTAACCCATCTGCGCTGCCTGGAAAATGTTGGGATTACTTCCATTAAGCCCATCCTTTTTGAAGGGAAAGAAATTGTTCCATTACAATTTTTAAAAGCAGTTTTGCCAGATCCAGCATCTTTAGGGCCGCGGACAAAAGGAAAAACCAATATTGGATGTATTTTCCAGGGGATCAAAGCTGGCAAACCAAAAACATATTATGTTTATAATGTTTGCGATCATGAGGAGTGCTATCGAGAAGTAGGCTCCCAAGCTGTGAGCTATACGACAGGGGTGCCAGCCATGATAGGTGCTATGATGATAATGACTGGCAAATGGAAAAAACCAGGGGTTTATAATATAGAAGAATTTGATCCGGATCCATTTATGGATGCGTTGAATCAATTTGGACTGCCGTGGAAAGAAGACTTTAGTCCGAAGCTGGTAGATTGATCGAAAAAATTCAGGCCGCTAAAAGGGAAAAATTCTCTTTTAGCGGCCTGAAATTAACCGGATACTTTTACAAAATCAGAAGCAGGATGCTTGCAAAGGGGGCAGATGAAATCTGCCGGCAGTTCCTCTCCTTCATATTCATAGCCGCATATAATACAGCGCCAAATGGTTTTGCCTTTTTTCGGTTGATCCTGTGGCTGAGGCTTAATATGCTTCTGATAATAAGTATAAGTAGCGGAAGGTGTAGTATCTAAAGACTCCATATCATTTACTTGTGCAATGAACATGGTGTGAGTTCCTAAATCAATGGTTTGTTCTACTGTACCGCTAATATATCCATTGGTGCCTTCTGTAATATAATAAAGGCCATTTTGGCTGCGTTTGCAGGCATGATAATTGTTAAATTTATCTACATCCCGTCCCGATTGGAACCCGAATCTTTGAAAAGGTGCAAAATCAGCTTTTTCACTTAAAATGGAGATATTGAATTTTTTAGATGCAATAATGAGATCATGGGTATAATTGGTTTTATCGACTGTAATGCTGATCCGGTTGGGAACAAGGGTTACTTGTCCAGCAGTATTGATAATACAGCCGCTGTCTTTTCCATTCTGGGCAGAAGTCAAAACAAAAAGTCCGTAAGATAATTTATATATTGTCTGATTATCCATAAAATCACCTCATTTAAAATATAAAGTTATCTTAGGAAAAATACAGCATAATATTCAAAAAAATTTATTTTTTTGCGGCAAAAGAAGAAATTGGAGAGGAATCACAATGAAATATCTTAGCAGGATTTTTTATTTGATATTATGTATTGGATTGCTTCTGGGGATTCAGCCGATTAAAAGGGATGGCTTAAAAACAGTCCCAGAAGTTCAAATCAAAGAACTGGATATAAAAGCGATAGAAAGCCGGGAAGATGAAAGGGTATTCTCAATTTCCATAAACGATTTTATTGAGAGTTATAATGGGTTTTATTGGGAGGAACAGCAGGCCTGTTATTTACTTCCGCCAGATGAATGGCAGTATTGGGAATTTGAAAGAGGGATTCATTCCAAATATCCCACAAACCGGTACCAGTTCAGCCAAAATAAAGAAATATGGACGCTTCCAACCATCACCGTATATACGCCAAAAGACAGTTTATCCATACAGGAAATTACAGTAAATTTTGACGATCATGGTTATGCCCCATCCCTCCGGAATATCTATAATAATATGTGTTATTATACTTTAAAAGTATTTTTCCCGGATTTTCCAAAGGATAAGATTGTTGAATTATATACAACACTGAACCGGTTAGCTTATGAATATTTTACAGAGATTAAATATACTTCGGAATCCATTCCCAGTGTTTTATACTATAAAGACGGAATCGGGTTATACCCTTATTTTGCGGTAGGAGAGTTTATGCATCTTTGCATTATTCCGGTTACCCCAGCATATCTGGAAGAACTTGAAAAACAAGGTGTTCAGATTTACGAAATTACAGCCTCCTGACAGACAGGGCTTTTTCTTGCTTTATTCTGTATGTTTTTGGTTCGTTTTGGTAAAACTATTGGAAAACGACAAGAACAAGCAGGTGATTACAATTCATAATTCAAAGATAGAAAGTATTTCTGCCTTAAAAAAGGAATTGAAAACAGCAGAAAAAATTTTCCAGACAGCTTATCAGTCTGGCATGGTGCCAAAGACAGAATGTCAGAGGTGGTTATGGGAACATATTTTAGATTTAGAAGAAGAATTGCATCATCTTTTTATAGATTTACGCAATTTTTCCCGCCATGGGAAGGAACGTATCCGGTTATTTCAGGCTTTAGAGGAAGCGGTCACAAAAACAGAAGGATTATGTCAGAAAAATTTACTTTCCGTCCTGCGGAAATATAATGAAAAAGTACCCTTTTGTGAGGAAGACTTTGATTTTTTGCGGCCTGCTTTAAAAGGGCATCTTTTGCTGCAAATCAAAGAAGCCTGGGAAATAGAAGATGCCAGAAGCATGTCCCAGGGGATCATGGGATTATCGGCTTTAGGCGGATGGGACTTTGAAGGGATTACGCAGGAAATCAGCTTAACCGATCAGCTTCTTAATCAAGATCCGGCGGGGATATATGCAAAAATGGAACCGGCAACCAAACGCCATTACCGTCATGCTGCGGGACGGATTGCCCGGTACAGCGGCGTTTCTGAAAGCCAGGCTGTCCAGGAAATTTTGGAATGGGCAGAAAAAGGGGAAACGGCTTCTCAACGGCATGTAGGATATTATTTAATGAATCATGATCCTTTGGAAAAGCAGGCCCAGAGGCGGCATTTTTTATATCTCTTGTTATCGGCCCTCTTTCCATGTGTATTTGCAGTCATTTTAAGCTTGTTATGCGGCCGGATTTGGGTAGGATTTCTGTCTTTATTGCCATTGGGGCAATTAACCCAAATGATTTTGCGTCCTATCTTATCCTGGAAAATCCTGCCCCGTCATTTACCGCGAATGGAATTGCCGCCGGAAAAAGACCAGCCGGTTACCGTGTTAGCACTGGTTAGCCTTTTGCCCGATTTAGAAGGGCTTGGAGCAATCCGGAATAAATTGGAACGGTTGTATCATGCCAACCGGGGCGGTAATATGCTTTACTGCCTTCTTGCGGATTACCCCGAAGCCCGGAAACCCTGGTTTCCACAGGACAACCAGCGCTTAGAAGCAGTCCGGGGAATGATAGAAGCCCTAAATACCCAATATGAAAATCAGTTCCTTTTAGCAGTACGGCGGCGGGTTTGGTGCAAAACCCAGGATAAATATTGCGGCTGGGAACGGGAACGGGGTGCGATTACAGAATTGATCCGTTTTGCCCGGGGTGGAGAAACCACTATCCACTGTTTCGTAGGCAATCGGGAATATTTATGCGGGGCCAGATATTTATTAGCTTTCAACAAAGATACAGAATTAGGTTTTGACAGTGCCCAGCGTTTATTAACAGCCGCATTACATCCTTTGAATGCTCCTGTTTTAGAAAATGGGCAGGTACAAAAAGGGTATGGTATTTTTTGCCCTGTAACCAGCCCTGTTGCAGGAAGAACATTATTTTCCAAATTAACGGCAGATGCACTTTCAGCTGATCGAAAAAATACGTTTTTATGGAATTTATCAGGACAAGCCCGTTTTAAAGGCATTGGATTGATTGATATGACTGTTTACGATACAGAGATAACCCGGAGGATTCCAGAAGAAACGGTATTAAGTTCCAATCTGTTAGAAAATGCTTTTCTCCGGGCTGCTATGGTTGATGACGCCACAGCGACAGAAGCAGTCCCGCCCAATGCTTTCGTTTGGTTTGCCAAACAGCATCGGCAGCTGCGGGGAATTTGGCAGAATATTTCTTTTTTTAAAAATCATTTTCTCAGCAGATGGGGGAAATGGTCTTTATTGGAAGCTTTACGGGAAGCATTGCTTTGGCCAGCACTTTTTATTTGTGTCATAATGGGGGCTTTTTCATCTGGGATTTCTTCCTTCATCATGTTAGCTCTTGTGTTACTGACGTTAGGGATGCCTTTTTTTATACCAAAACCGTTAGCATTGCGGCAAATGGGATGGGCTTTTGTTTCCTTGGGCTATAAAGCAGTGCTTTCTTTTGATGCATTTTTCCGTTCTTTATGGCGGCTGAAAAGACAGCGGAACCTTTTGGAACAGGAAACACCAGCTTATTCAGGCGGGGAAAAAAGTGATTTTTCAACCGCTGTATCAAAAAGCAAATTATCCCTGTTTTTAGGAGGCATCCTGCTTTTTGCGCCAGTGTGGACTGGAAAATTATTTGGCATTTGTTTTTTATTATTTCCTGCTGCTGCAGCTGCGACAGCTTCCCCACAGCCGGAAGAAAAAATTTTGCCTACAAGAAGCCAACGGGAACAAATTTTAAATTGGGGCATACAAATGCTTGGATATTATGAACGGTATGCAGGAAAAAAAGATCACTGGCTTCCGCCGGATCAAGTCCAGGATTCTCCCATTGACAGAATTACGCGCCGGACTTCCCCTGGGAATATTGGCATGATGCTATTATCTTATTTAGCGGCAAGGGACATGGGGTTTATTGACAGTGCCGCGTTAAATGTCCGTCTGACACGGACTTTTGATACCTTAGATAAGCTGGAAAAATATAAAGGGAATCTCTATAATTGGTATGCCACAGGCAGCTTGGAAGTTTTAGCACCCCGTTTTGTTCCCTTTGCGGATAATGGAAATTTATTTTGTACACTGACTGTTTTACGGGAGGGTATCCGGGAATATAGTGCGGAAGAACCAAAACTGCATAAAATAGGGGAACGGATCGATCAATATTTATCGGAAGGCGATCTGGGGATTTTTTATGATGCCAGCCGGAACCTTTTTTCAGTAGGAGTGGATCATGGGGGCCGGCAAATCAAAGCACATTATGATTATTTTATGAATGAAACCAAAGCTGCCAGTTATTATGCCATTGCCCGGCGGCAGGTTCCTTTTGAACATTGGGAAGCAATGGCCCGGAAAGGAAATGTATGGAAAGGCCATAGCGGACCGGTTTCCTGGACAGGCGGGATGTTTGAATTTTTTATGCCCCATTTATGGCTCCCTGCTCCGGATCAAACCCTTTTAGCCCAGGGGCTTTCCTATGCTTTACACTGTCAAAAAAATTGGAATCCACAAAAGCCTTGGGGTGTCAGTGAAAGCAGTTATCTTTCTTTTGACGATGATTTGAATTATCAATATCAGGCTCATGGTATTCCGCCTTTGGCAGCGAAACAGCAAAGTCCTTCAGTGATATCGCCCTATTCTTCTTTTTTGGCGCTGCCCTGGGATATTGAAGGAGCTTTATCCAATTTAGCCCATTTGGAAGGAATGGGAGCTTCTGGACAATATGGCTTTTATGAAGGAATAGATATGGCGTCGGAGCATGAAGGCGTTGTACGTTCCTATATGGCCCAGCATATAGGAATGAGTATTGCTTCTTGTGCAAATGCCCTATTTGACGGGGTACTGCAAAAACGTTTTATGCGTGATCCAATGATGGGGGCGGCGAAAGCTTTACTGGAAGAAAAACCACTTGTTTTCCATACAGCCTATCAAGGCTCCCTGTCAGAAGAAAAAACTGCTGTTCTTCAATCAGTTGTGGTGTCCCAACATGAGAATCCGAATATACAATCTCCGGCCTGCACCATATTATCCAATGAAAGCCTGACACATTTCTTTACCGATGCAGGCATAAGCACCCTTTGCTGGGGAGATGTTGACGTAATCCGTTATACAAATGATTTACTGGCAAATCCTCAAGGAATATTTTTGATCGCCCAAACCGAAAAAGAAACTTTATCCGCAACAAGTACCCCCTTTTATCCAGAAGGGAAACATACTTGTATTTTTAATAAAGATGAGGTCATTTATCAGGGAAAAGGAAAGCACTTTATCTTAAACCAGCATTTCCAGTTGGAAAAAGGGCTTCCGGCAGAACGCATTTCTATTGTTTTAAAAAACCAGGAGCCAGAACCATTAACAGGAAATTTCTTATTCTACTTTGAACCAGTCCTTTCCCAGCGGGCCAAATATAAAACCGCACCGGAATTTTCTAAATTATTCCTCACAGGCGGACGGGATGCCAGTACCAGTACACTTATATTTTCCCGGCGGTGCCCTGGCTGTAAAGAAAGTATATGGCTTTGTGCAGGCTTTGACCGGCCAATGGAGTATCATTTCACATTGAAACGGGAAGAAGCTGCTCCCTATCCAGAAGGATTTTCCCGGTTATTCCGTCCGGAATCCATTAAAATGGAAGGCGGTACTACCGCGCCAGATGGCTGTTGTGCCATACGGTTTCCCATGGCAGTTCCCCAAAAGGGAAAATTAAAAATTACTTTCTGGCTGTGCTGTGGGAAAAGCCGGGAAGAAGCAGTCAACAATTTATTGACAGCCCGGCGGGGGAAATCCCATCCCGCCCCAGCCCCGTTAGCAAATGACTCCATAACAGCCCGGTTAGGTTCCCGTTTACTGCCCTGCTTGCTTTACGAAATGCCTTTCTCCATTCCACGAAGGGAAGCCCTGTTGGAAAATAACCGGACAAAAGAAGCTTTATGGGAATTGGGGCTTTCAGGAGATCGGCCAATCGTCCTTTATGAATGGGAAAACCTGCCGGATCGGGCCGTGTTAGATGCTTATTTGCAGTTTTGGCAGATGATGCGCCGTTACCGTTTGGAATTTGATTTTTGTGTCGCCAATCTTTCTGACACAATCCCCCTTCCAAAAGGAGTGTACCGGTTCCAGCATATTGAGCCGGACTTGCTTCAAGCCTTGAAAGCGGCAGCCAAAGCCATTGTGAGCCATCAGGAAAGCTTAACCCTTCCTCAAGGCACTTACCATCCGGCAGAAATTTTTCCAGTCGAACCAAAGCCAGTTCAGCTTCAAAACGGCTTTAGTGTGGTAGGCGGCGTATTCGGAGAAGGCGGTTTTGCTGTGGAACGGGTGACGCCTTTGCCATTTTCTCATGTGCTGGCCAATGAAAAATTTGGCTGCTTATTACAGGATGCAGGCTTGGGCTTCACATGGTTTGAAAATCCGCAGGCATGTTGTTTGACATCCGGAGAAACCGATCTTTCCTGCGGATACAATGGGGAAAGAATGCTGTTAAGCGTCGGCAACCGCATTTACGACATCTGTAAAGGTGCAAAAACCTTTTTTTCTCCAGATCTGGCCCGGTATGAAGGAAAAGCTGGGGAAATTGATACCCGCTTGGAAATCCGGATCGATCCAACAGCAGCGATTCAATATTTGGATGTCATATTGGAAAATACCGGGGAAAAGGAGGAAGAATTGGTATGCGCCTATGGGCTGGAGCCTGTATTGGGAAATCATCGGAATGAAGCGTCTTATATCCGGTTTGAACAGTATCATGGAAACTTACTGGTGCATAATCCCTGGCAAAAAGAATCTCCTTGCTGGATGGCTTTGCGGGTTTCCGGAGAGCATCCCACCTATATGGTGGAACGGGCAGCCTTTTACAGCGGGGATTGGCAGGCCCAGCCTTTACAGTCCAGTCATGATCCCATTGCAGTCCTATTGGTGCGTAAGCACTTACCTCCGAAAGGAAAAGAAACCATCCGGTTCCTTTTAGCAGCGGCAGGCTCCAGGGAAGAAGCTTTAACTTTAACGGAACCCCAGCCCCTGTCTAAAAAGGAATGGAAATTACGAGTCAATACACCAAGCCAGCCTTTAAATGATTTTTTACCTTTTGCTTTTCATCAGCTCCGGATAGGGAGGCAGTTCGGGCAAATGGATTTTTCCAAGCCTATGGGATCTTATGGATTTCGGGAGCGTCTGCAAGATGCGGGAGCCTGCCTTTGGGTAGACCCAGCCTTAACAAAGACAGAAATTTTAAACTGTTGTGCCGCCCAGTTTCCGGAAGGGGATGTCCTCCATTGGTGGAAGGAGCTTCCGGGAGGCCGGAAAGGGATGCGTACCCGTTGCTCTGATGATATGCTGTGGCTGCCTGTGACGGTTTGTGACTATATTGATGCAACAGGTGAAAAAGCTTTATTGGATTTTTCCGTTCCCTATTGCCAGGGGGAAGCTTTAGAAGAAGGGGAACAGAACAGATGCCAGCGGATAGAATCCGGCAAACAGACAGGAACGGTTATGGAACATTGTACCCGGGCTTTGGATTATGCCTGGCGTTTGGGGGAACATGGACTGCCTTTGATTGGATCAGGGGATTGGAACGCCGGTTTTTCCCAAATAGGAACAGCCGGCCAAGGAGAAAGTGTCTGGCTGGCTATGTTTTACGCTATGGCTGCGGATCGATTTGCGGAAATTGCATCCCCGCCTTATGCCCACCAATGCAAAGAACGGGCAGCGGCGTTACGACGGGCGGTAGATGCCTCCTGCTGGGATGGGAAATGGTATTTGCGGGCTTTTTATGATAACGGCACGCCAATCGGCGGACGTCAATGCAGTGAATATCGTATCGGACTGCTGCCCCAGGCATTTTCTGCTTTATGCAATATGCCAGACACCACTCGGATTAAAAGCGCCCTGGATGAAGTAATGACAAGGCTGGTGGATTTCCGGCACGGCATTATTAAGTTATTTACACCGCCTTTTGATGCAGGATCTAATGATCCCGGCGATATAAAAACGTATCCTCCTGGAATCCGGGAGAACGGCGGGCAATGTACCCAGGCAGCTTTATGGCTGGCCATAGCCCTGCTAAAACAGGACCGGGTGGAGGAAGGCTGGGCCTTGCTGGATATGATCAATCCGGCGGCCCGCTGCACCGTAGCAGATTTAGCTTTGGAAATGAAAACGGAACCATATTTATTGATGGGAGATCTTTCCGCTGACAGCGGATGCTATGGCCATGGCGGCAGAACTATTTCTACCGGAGCGGCAGGCTGGTTTTGCCGGGCTGTGCTGGAAACACTGCTGGGACTGCATTTTTATCAGGGAAAATTATTCATTTCCCCAAAGGTGCCAAAAAAATGGAACCATTTTTCTTTAAAAATTACGCTACGGGGTACGGAACTGGAAATCTCAGCCTGCCGGAAAGGGGAACAGGTCCTTTGGATGGATGGGATGCCTGTCCGGTCAATCCCTTTGGATGGAAAAAAACACAAAGTAATCATAGAATATTGAAAAAGGAAAAAAATAAATCTTCTTCCAGGTTTTTTATACGATTATATGGCGCATTGATAAAAAATGTGGTATACTAATTTCATTTCAGAGATTATATAAAGGAGACGGCCTGATGAGCAATCCGCTAATCCGGGAAAAAATTTGTGACGGTGTGCATTTTAGCAGCGTTACAGATTCAAAATTCAAGCATAATCGTATTACTGTCAATTTAGTAACGCCTTTGGACAAAAAAACCGTTACTGCCAATGCAGTTGTCCCCTTCCTGCTGCGGAAGGGCTGCCGGAGCTGCCCTGATTTTACACGCTTAAACCGGCGGCTGTGCGAGCTGTATGGTGCATCCCTTTCTTGTGATGTGGCAAAATATGGCGGCAACCAAGTATTAGAGCTTTCCATTTATGGGGTAGACCGCCGGTTTACCTTTGATAATATGGATGTAACCAGCCAGTGTGCCCAACTGCTGGCGGAAATCCTGTTTGAGCCTAACTTGCGGGATGGATTTTTCCCGGAAGAAGATGTGAAATTGGAAAGACAACAGGTAGTAGATGCAATCGAATCTTTAATGAATGAAAAACGGGCTTATGCCCTTAGCCGCTGCCGCCAGACCATGTGCAAAGGGGAACGGGTAGCGATTGAAAAATACGGCGATATTGAAGAAGCAAAAGCTTTAACGCCGGAAAAAGCAACAAAAGCTTATCAGGCATTGCTGGAAACTGCACAAATTGAAATTATTTTTACAGGCTGCGGAGATCCGTCTGCTGCCAAAGAAGTATTTTCAAAAGCGTTTGCCGGAAAACACCGCCAGCCGATCCTGCCTGCGGTTCAGTCCTACGGCATTATGCCCGAGGGCCGGAACGGGGTACAGGAAGCGGAGGATCAAATGGATGTGGCCCAGGGCAAGCTAGTTTTAGGCATGCGGGCAGGGGAAATCAAAGATAAAAAAGCCCTTATGGCAACCCGCCTGATGACCGCAATTTATGGCGGAACCCCCAGCTCCCGTTTATTTACCTATGTACGGGAAAAATTAAGCTTATGTTATTATTGCGCTGCCCGGTTTGACCGTTTAACCGGACTGATGTTTGTAGACAGCGGTGTTGAAATTGCCAACCGCCAGACAGCCCAGGAAGAAATTTTACACCAGCTTTCCTTATTGCAGGCAGGGGAATTTTCCAAAGAGGAAGAACAGGCTGCTTTATTGCTGATGCAAAATTCTTTACGGTCTGTTACCGATTCCCTGGGGGCTATCGGAGATTGGTATATGACACAGATTTTATATGGCTCCTGCGATACCCCGGCCCAGGAAAGTGAAATGCTGGGACAGGTAACCAGGGAAGAAATTATTGAAGCGGCAAGACGGACTGTACTGGATACCGTCTATTTCCTCACGGCGAAGGAGGGCAATTAAAAATGGATAACCGTATCCAGGAAACTTTAAAAGGCCAGATGCAGGCCATCCGCCATAGCAGCGGGCTTATGCTGCTGCTGTACCCCATGAAGGGCTTTTCAACCGTTTATGCAACCTTTACTACGGATTTAGGTTCCGTAGATACCGGATTTAAAACTCAGTATGATGACGACATGGTAGATGTACCGGAAGGCGTAGCCCATTTTCTGGAACACAAAATGTTTGAAAATGAAGACGGGGACGCCTTTGAAAAATACGCGAAAACAGGAGCTTCTGCCAACGCATTTACTTCGTTTGATAAAACCTCCTATTTGTTTTCCTGTACGGACCGCTTTGAGGAATCCCTGGCTATCCTGCTGGATTTTGTGCGCAGGCCCTATTTTACAAAGGAAAGCGTCCAAAAAGAACAGGGGATTATCGGTCAGGAAATCCGGATGTATGATGACAGCGGCGACTGGCGGGTTATGTTTAATTTGCTGGAGGCTATGTACCAGGTCCATCCGGTACGGATCGATATTGCCGGCACCGTAGAAAGCATTGCGGAAATTGACGCGGATCTCTTATACCGCTGCCACCGGACTTTCTACAACTTAGCAAATATGGTGCTCTGTGTAGCGGGGAATTTTGAACCGGAACAGGTACTGCGTGTGGCGGACCGGGTTTTAAAACCCGATGAAAAGCCCATTGAAATTACCCGCAAAGCCTGGGAGGAACCCCGGGAAGTGGGAAAACAACTGGTAGAACAGAAGCTTCCCGTAGCTGCGCCGTTGTTTGAATTCGGGTTCAAAGGGGTATCGGGAAGCAGAAAAGAAAATCTGAAAAATCAGGTGCTGGATGAAATCTTAGCGGATATTATCTGCGGCGAAAGCAGCCCCCTTTATCGCCGGCTGTATGATGAAGGCATTATCAATTCCACCTTTGACAGTGAAGTCATGTCCGGAAGGGGTTATCACTGCATCTTATTTTCCGGGGAATCCCGGAAGCCAAAAGAAGCCGCAAAGGAAATCGCAAAAGAAGTGGAACGAATCCGCCGGGAAGGTATCGATCCGGAATTATTTGAGCTTTGCCGCCGGGCAGCTTTTGGACGGTATATCGGCTTATATGGCAGACCGGAATCTGTGGCAGGCATCATGGGCGCAATTTATTTTTCCGGGGAAGATGATATTTGTATGCCTTTGGAAACGGTATTTTCCGCAACCATGGGCCAAATGGAGGAACGGCTGGAACAGGCCATGAACCCGGAATATTCCGCTTTGTCTATCATATGGCCCGTGGAGGAATAAGGAGGTCCGGATGGTACAAGTGATTTCCTTCCCTGGATTGGGCATAGGGGAAATTGCCTTAAACCGTGTCGCGTTTACCCTGTTTGGCCTCCCAATCTATTGGTATGGTGTAATTATTGCTTTAGGGTTCCTGTTGGGCATCAGCTATATTGTAAAGCGGGCTCCCAAATTTGGCGTAGACAGCGATAAAGCAATGGATGTGCTTTTGGGAGCCTGTATCGGCGGCATTGTTGGAGCGCGTCTGTACTATGTCATATTCAGCGGACAGCATTATACCCTGGCAGATGTTTTCCGAATACGGGATGGGGGCCTTGCCATTTATGGCGGTATCATTGGCGGTGTTTTTACGGCATGGTTTATGTGCCGCTGGCGCAAGGTTCCATTCCTGCCTATGGCAGATGCCGCGGCAGGAGGCGTTATTTTAGGGCAGGCTATTGGCCGCTGGGGGAATTTCTTCAACGTGGAAGCCTTTGGCAGCAATACGACTTTGCCCTGGGGTATGGCTGGGGAATCCATTGCCAATTATTTGGCTTTGCGCCAGCAGGAACTGGCTGCCCAAGGTGTAACAGTTGATCCGGCGCTGCCGGTGCATCCTACTTTTTTCTATGAGTCTATGTGGTGCCTGGCAGGGTTTATCCTGTTGGCCTGGTATGCCAAACACCGGCAGTTTGACGGGGAAACAGCATTGTTTTATTTAGCCTGGTACGGGGCTGGCCGGTCTGTGATTGAAAGCCTGCGGACTGACAGCCTGATGTTAGGCGGGCTGCGGGTGTCCCAAATGCTGGCAGTTGTACTGTTTTGCACAGCGGCAGTAGGAATCATTTATGGAAGAAAGAAACATGCCGGAATGAAAGCCAATCAAAAAAAGGAACATGATACAGACAACAAAGGGGAGGAAGTAAAGGATGAAGCTGATTGATGGAAAAGCGGCCAGCGCCGCCTTACGGGAAATGCTGAAAAAAGAAGTAGAAAATCTGGAACAGGCAGGGATTACGCCGGGACTGGCAGTGATCCTTATTGGGAATGATCCGGCAGTCCGCGCCAGTGCCAATGGAAAAAAACGGGCTTGTACGGAAATGGGACTGTATTTTGAAGAATATCCTTTTCCCAATAGCGTCAGACAGCAGGAATTGGTGGATCTGATCCAAAAGCTGAATAAAAAGCCGGATATTGACGGGATTACCGTACAGGCTCCATTGCCGAACCATATTAACAGAGAAGTGGTTTTGTCAGCCATTGCTCCGGAAAAAGATGTGGACGGCGGCAGTTTCTACCATGCAGGCAGGCTTTTTTGCGGAGTGGGCAAATTTACCCCTTGCGTTGCTGCCAGTGTATTGGAACTGCTGGATCGGAACGGGATTGATGTAGCAGGCAAGGAATGTGTTGTGGTAGGCCGCAGCAATGCCATTGGCAAACCCATTGCATTGACATTGATGCAACGGAACGGCACTGTAACTGTATGCCATTCCAAAACACGGAATTTAAAAACCATATGCAAACGAGCAGAAATACTGGTGACGGCTGTGGGCAAAGCGAAATTTTTTGGCGCCGATCATGTGAAGCCCGGAGCAGTTGTGATTGACGTAGGTATGGACCGGGACGAAGCCGGCCGGATTTGCGGAGATGTGGATATAGCAGCCATTAGCGGGGCAGCCAGTGTGGCCGCCCAGGCCCCGGAAGGCATTGCGCCTATGGCAGTCACCATGCTGATTAAAAATACCATCCAGGCCGCAAAACGGTAGGATTTCCGGAAAAAAATGTTTTTTTTGGAAACCCTGTTGCAATTTAACCAGTTCTGCGATAGAATATAATTATATAACTGCGAAAAAGTGCATAAGCTTTATAAAAAAATTGGAGGAATTGCAATGTCGGTAGAGGTTAGCAGAGATTATGGGTTCCAGTCTGCTACAGATCAGACAGCCGTAACTGCATCAGGGAAAAAAGGCGCTTGGACGAGCAGGCTGAAAAATGCCATGGACAGCGATACTAGAACAGAGGTTTTAGCCGCCTATACCCGCAGGAGCAATAAAGAATATATCCCCGGTTCCTATAATGAAGATCCCATTGTGCCGCCTATTATCAATCCCCCGCCGGCTGTTACAGAACGGGGGCCAAATGCACCTTATTATGACGCCAAATTGACAGGAGGGCCTATCCTGCGCCCGGATGCAAGAGTGTATAATTATGATAACTGCCCTTCTTATATGCGGGCCATTATCGACTGGAGCTACGGCAGGCCCAAAAATGGAAAAAGTTATCCAAGGGATGCGGAATATTCAAAAGTATATTATGATTTGTGCAATGGCAATGGATATAAAGGTGCTTTTGCTATGAATCCCGATCCGGATTTTGTATGGGAACCGGATATCAGCACAAAGGTTTTAGGAGCTTATGTAACGAGATCAGATGTATTAGGCGCTTATACAGTCAATCCTTACGCTTTGGAAGGATTGTTTGATGACGAAGTAAAACGGCGCCAGTTTGCAGCTACCCAATATGAATCCACTTTATTTGATACGGTTCAGCAGCTTTTGGAAGAAAATCCAGGCCAGGAAGCCATTATTATTGATGGTGACGTTGTCCTTTTGCCTGCCCAGCGGGAAGATCCGGCTATGTCACAGACTGGTATGGGCCAAAATTCTGCCAATGATTCCGCTGCCGCTTATTTATCCGCGGCAAATTTCATGCGTCAGATGCGTCTGGGAGAAGCCCAGTCCAGTGAGGCGGAATACCGCCGCCGTTTGGCAGAATTGGGGCTTGACACCCCTGTTTCCATATGATATAATGATTTTTGCCGCATGTTCCAGGCTTTTTTAAGTGTGCTTTGATTGACCGCCTGGGCCAGCGAGACGCATTAAGAAATGAGGAATACCAGAATGTACGCGATTATTTCCACTGGTGGAAAACAGTACCGCGTCAGCGAGGGCGATGTTATTTTCATTGAAAAACTGGAAGCCCAGCAAGACGAAGAAGTAAAATTTGAAAATGTCCTTGCAGTGGGCAAGGATGACGGTATTATTGCCGGTACTCCTACTGTTGCAGGAGCTGTTGTAACGGGTAAAGTCTTGAAAAATGGCAAAGGTAAGAAAATTACCGTTTTCACCTACCGTCCGAAAAAAGGCAGCGCCCGTAAAATGGGCCATAGGCAGCCTTATACAAAAGTAGAAATCGGAAGCATTCAGGCTTAATTTAGGATACGAAGAAAACGGAGGTGTTTCATAGATGGCACATAAGAAGGGCGTAGGCTCTACAAAGAATGGTCGCGATTCTGAATCAAAACGTTTGGGCGTGAAACGTGCTGATGGCCAGTTCGTTTTGGCAGGCAATATTCTCGTCCGTCAACGGGGTACACATATTCATCCAGGTACGAACGTAGGCAGAGGTTCTGATGATACTTTGTTTGCTACCGCAGATGGCAGAGTAAAATTTGAACGTATGGGCCGTGACCGTAAAAAGGTTTCTATTGTCCCTGTACAGTAAAGGCTTTTTGAAAGCCCCGTGTGAAAACCACACGGGGCTTTTTTTAAAAAGTACGGCTATAATAAATAGCAAATTGATCGTGGAACGAGAGGTTAATATGTTTGTAGATAAAGTAAAAATCCGGATTAAAGCCGGAGATGGCGGCAATGGGGCCGTAGCTTTCCACCGGGAAAAATATGTGGCGGCAGGCGGCCCTGACGGCGGGGACGGCGGGAAAGGCGGGGATATTTTTTTTATAGCAGATACCAACCTTTCCACCTTAGTGGATTTTAAATATAAAAAACGGTATACAGCCCAAAATGGGGCCAATGGTTCCGGAAGCCGCTGTATGGGGAAAAGTGCCCCTCCATTGATGATTAAGGTCCCAAAAGGGACTGTGGTGCGTCAGGCAGATACTGGACGGATTATGGCGGACTTATCCGGAGAAGAACCGGTACTGGTTGCCCGGGGCGGCAAAGGCGGCTGGGGCAACAGCCACTTTGCAACGCCTACCCGCCAATGTCCCCGCTTCGCCAAACCGGGCCTGCCTGGGGAAGCTTTTGAAGTGGAACTGGAACTGAAGCTTCTGGCTGATGTGGGGTTGGCAGGATTCCCCAATGTAGGGAAATCCACCTTGATTTCCATGGTCAGTGCCGCCAAACCCCAGATTGCCAATTATCCCTTTACAACACTGACACCGGTATTAGGTGTTGTTTCCGTGGAAGAAGGCAAATCTTTTGTAATGGCCGACATACCAGGGCTGATCGAGGGTGCCAGCGAAGGCGTAGGGTTAGGCCATGAATTTTTACGCCATGTGGACCGCTGCCGTTTGATTGTCCATGTGGTGGATGTGTCCGGAATCGAAGGCAGGGACCCAAAAGAAGATTTTATGACAATCAACCGGGAATTAGAGCGCTTCAATCCGGAGCTGGCAAAGCGGCCCCAAATCATAGCTGCCAATAAATGCGATTTGGCATCACCAGACCAGATTGCCGCTTTCCATGCCTTTGCAGAAGAAAAAGGATATTCTGTTTTTGAAATTTCTGCCGCTTCTAAACAGGGATTGCATCCTTTGATTTATGAGATTTCCCGGCAGTTGGATACTCTGCCGCCGATTAAGCAGTATGAAATTGAGGAAATCCCCTTGGAAAGCCGGGAAAAACTGGCGCGCAATGTATTTGAAATCCATATTGAGGAGGGCATTTATATTGTAGAAGCTGACTGGCTAATGCCTGCTTTGGGAATGGTAGATATGAATGATTATGAATCCCTGCAATATTTTCAGCGGGTACTGCGGCAAAGCGGCGTTATTGATAAACTGGAAGAAATGGGCATACAGGAAGGGGATACCGTTAGCATCCTCAATTTTGAATTTGAATATGTCAGATAGGATGATAGTATGGGACAGGAAAATCCAAAACAAATGAACCCTTTGGTATTGGCATTTTTAGGGGATGCTGTTTATGAATTATGTGCCCGGCACTTTATGGTGGAAAAGGAAAATTGCCCTGTGGGGGAATTGCACCAGAAAACCGTGGGCATTGTAAATGCAGCAGCACAATCCGCAGCATTCTGCCAACTGGAAAAGCATTTAACAGAAGAAGAACTGTCGATTTATAAGCGGGGCCGCAATGCCAATTCCCAAAGTTCCCCGAAACACGCGGAAATTATAGATTACCGGCGGGCCACAGGCTTAGAAGCCCTGTTCGGTTATCTGTTTTTAAAAGGGGAATATGACAGGATTCAGACATTATTTGCAATTACAGCCGAAACAGAACATGGGGAGGTTATTGATTGAATTTAAAAAAGCCTTTTCTTTTAAAAGCTTTATTAGATTTTATTTTTTTTGTGGGGGGCAGTATTTTATTTGCCATTGGAATGCAGACCTTTATTGCACCCAATCAAATTGCCCCTGGCGGCATCAGCGCCATTGCGATTGTATTAAATTATTTAACCAATCTACCTATCGGTTTATGGTCGTTCCTTTTAAATGTACCGTTATTGCTGTTAGGGGCGCGTTTTTTAGGCATGGCTTTCACCTGGAAAACATTAGAAACCGTTGTGATTATGTCTGTTTTAACAGATGCTTTTTCCTGGCTCCCCGTTTACCAAGGGGATGTACTGTTGGCGGCGCTGTTTGGCGGCCTGCTGATGGGGGCAGGCATGGCACTGGTTTTCCTGCGGGATTCCACAACCGGCGGCGTCGATATTTTATCCCGGCTGATCCAGCTCCGTTTGCCTTATCTGCCAATGGGAAAATTATTACTGCTGATTGATATTGTAGTGATTTGTATTTCTGCTTTGGTATTTGGGAAAATTGAAGTGGTACTTTACAGCCTGGTTGCCGTTGCAGTTTCCAGCTATACCATTGATAGTGTCATGTATGGCTTGGATCGGGGAAAGCTGGTTCATATTTTTTCCGCGAAAAACCAGGGGATTGCAAAACGGGTCATAGAAGAATTAAACCGCGGCTGTACCTTACTGAATGCTACCGGGGCTTATTCCGGAGAACCCCAGCAGGCCCTTTTAGTAGCAGTACGGTTACAGCAATACCACCGGCTGAAAGAAATTGTCCATGAGGAAGATCCACAGGCATTTTTAATTGTAACAGATTCCAGCGAGGTTTTAGGAGAAGGCTTCAAACCAATACAAAAACAGTAAACTGAAAGGAGGGAACGGGCTTTGAAAACCCGTTCCCTTTTGCTGTAAACTGCCGGAATAATTTGTGGAATAGATTTGTAATTTCGTTGACAAACATATGGAAATGGGATAGAATGATACGATGAAAGAAGTATAGGTTAAATTGGATTCCTATACCGTAAGATCCGGAGGTACGCCGGGAAACAATATGGGCAAAGGCGGAGAACGCATGATTAGAAGTATGACAGGTTACGGAAGGGCGCAGCAAAAAATTGGCCCGAGGGATATTACTGTGGAGATCAAGTCGGTCAATCACCGTTACTTTGAATTTTCCTCTAAAACCCCCCGGAATTGCGGGTATCTGGAAGAACGATTGAAAACCTATTTGCAGGAGCAGGTCGCCCGCGGAAAAGTGGAAGCCAATGTTTTTATGCAGGTAACAGAAGGCGACGCCACAGAAGTGGAATTAAACCGGGATTTGGCTGCCGCTTATGTAAATGCCCTGCGCAGTGTAACAGAATTGGATCTCAGGGATGATTTGACATTATCGTCATTGGCACGATTCCCTGATATTTTTACTGTGCGCAGGCAGCAGGAAAATGAAGATGAAGTCTGGCAGGCTGTAAAAACTGTGGCAGATGAAGCATTGGGAAAATTCGTATCCATGCGGGAAGCTGAGGGTCAGCGGCTGACAGAAGATATTTTGAGCCGTTTGGCAGAAGTTGAAAAATTAGTGGGACTGGTAGAAGAACGCTCCCCGCAAACGGTGGAAGCCTATCGGGAACGGCTGGCGGCTAAAATTCAGGAAGTTTTAGCGGACCGGCAGATTGATGAAACACGGATCATTACAGAAGCGGCTATTTTTGCGGACCGGGTAGCAGTAGATGAAGAAACGGTACGGCTTCACAGCCATATTGCCCAGTTCAAAGAAATTTTAGAATCTGGCGGCTGTGTAGGCCGTAAGCTGGATTTCTTAGTGCAGGAGCTGAACCGGGAAGCAAATACCATTGGCTCCAAGGCGCAGGATGCACAAATGGCCCGGATCGTAGTAGCATTAAAGAGTAATATTGAAAAAATCCGTGAACAAATCCAGAATCTGGAATAAAAACCGGTTGTTTTGGATATTATAAAAAGTAAGGAGTATGCCTATGAAGCTCATCAATATCGGTTTTGGCAATATGGTCTGCGCTAACCGGCTGGTGGCCATTGTCAGCCCGGAATCTGCCCCGATTAAACGCATTATCCAGGATGCGCGGGATCGTGGGACACTGGTAGATGCGACTTATGGAAGAAGAACCCGGGCAGTCATTATTACAGATTCCGATCATGTGATTTTGTCTGCGGTCCAGCCGGAAACCGTTGCCAACCGGCTGGTGGAAGAAGACAGCGGCGAGGATGAGGAAGATGGCTGAACAAGGAACTTTATTTATTTATTCCGGCCCTTCCGGCGTAGGGAAAGGCACTTTGTTAGGCCCGTTAATGGACCCGGACAGCCTGCGTTTTTCGGTTTCCATGACAACCCGTGCCCCCCGTCCCGGGGAAGCAGACGGACGGGAATATTTTTTTGTAAGCCGGGAAGCTTTTGAAGAAACCATTGCTTCCGGCGGGCTGCTGGAATATGCCCAGTATAATGGCAATTATTATGGGACCCCCCGGAAAATGGTTGAAGAAGAACTGGCACAGGGAAGGGATGTTATCCTGGAAATCGAAGTCCAGGGCGCCCGCCAGGTGCGGAAAGCTTTCCCGCAGGCAGTATCTATTTTTATCCTGCCGCCCTCCTATGAGATCCTTTGTGAAAGGCTGGCCGGCCGGGGAACAGAATCCCCTCAGGTGGTGGAAAACCGTTTGGCCCAGGCAAAAAGGGAGCTGTTATGTGCGGGGGAATATGATTATATCATTGTCAACGGGGATGTGGAAACAGCGCGGAAGCAGCTCCAAGCCGTACTGACAGCAGCTAAATGTGAAAAACGTTTTATGGATCCATTCATTGAAAAGGTGTGTGAGTTTGCATGAATATGTTAAGACCTTCTATGACTTCCATTATTAAGCCAGGGGATAATTATTACAGCTTCGTGGTAGGGGTGGCAAAACGGGCCCGCCAGATTGCCGAAGTGGAAGACGAAAACCATGAAATCACAGATGAAAAACCGGTCAAAAAAGCCGTGGAAGAATTTGCAGCAGGAAGATACCGGATTGGACATTCGGGACAGAGCTGATCCGGCTGGAAAAAGGCAGGCTGTTAGCAAATGATGGTTCAGACAGCGCGGGTTGCTTTGGAAAATGCTTCCCTCCAATATGACAGGCTTTATTCCTACCGGGTGCCGGAAGGAATGTCCCTTTTAGCAGGGTGCCGGGTCACAGTGCCTTTCGGCGCTGGAAACCGTACCCGTTTGGGTATCGCAATGGAAGTCAGCCAGGAGGAAGGGGAAGGTTTAAAATCCCTTTCTTCTGTTGTTGATACAGCCCCCTTGCTGAATGGGGAATTGCTGGGTTTAGCCCGGTGGCTGCGGGAAAATACATTCTGCTGTTATTATGATGCTGTCCGGACTTTACTGCCTCCGGGAATGGGGGTAGATCTTCGTTATACCTATGAGCTTTCCAGGGAACCCCAGGAAGCCTTAACACTGGAAGGCGATCAGAAAAGAATCATAGAATACCTCCAGGGCCGGGGGAAGCCTGTCCGGGAAGAAACGCTGCTGGCCGCATTGGGACTGGCAGCAGACAGCCCCTGCTTACAGGATTTGTGCCGGGCAGGTATCCTTTTAAAATCCCAGGAAGCCCGGCAGAAAATTCTCGATGGACGGCAGGTTATGGTCCGTTTGGAGGACGGTATTCAGGAATTATCAGATGTGACAGCAAAAATTACAGCAAAACAGCGGGACGTGGTGCAGCTTTTGTGCGAAACCGGGGAAGCTTCTGTCAAGGAAGTCTGCTACTTTGCCGCAGTAGGCCGCACCGTTATTGAACGCCTGGAAAAAGCCCATATCGTCCGCTGCTTTACCCGTGAAATATACAGGACTTCTTATCAGGCTCCGGCACAGTCTGATCCGGCTGAAATCCAGCTTTCCGAAGAACAGCAGCAAGCTTGCGGGACTTTGTGCCAGTTATATGACACAGGTGAAGCCAAAGGCGCTTTATTATATGGCGTGACCGGAAGCGGCAAAACAGAAGTATTTTTACGGGTGATCCGTCATGTGCTGGACAGCGGCCGGGGCGCAATTGTCTTAGTGCCGGAAATTTCCCTGACCCCCCAGACGGCAGCCCGGTTCCGCCGGTATTTTGGGGAAGACGTGGCAGTCCTCCACAGCAGTCTTTCCATGAGTGAACGGATGGACGAATGGAAACGGATTAAAAATGGGAAAGCCCGGATTGCCGTAGGAACCCGTAGTGCTGTTTTTGCTCCGGTGGAGCATTTGGGCCTGATCGTAATGGACGAAGAACAGGAAAGCTCTTATAAATCGGAAAAATCTCCCCGGTACCATGCCCGGGATGTGGCGCGGATACGGGCTGCCCATCATAAAGCATTGCTTTTGCTGGCGTCGGCGACCCCCAGTATAGAGAGCTATTTCCGGGCCTGCCAGGGCAAATATACTTTGGTTTCTTTAAAAAACCGCTACGGCAATGCAAAATTGCCGGATGTCCATATTTTAGATATGGCAACCCAGGGCTTAACGGCAGTTGGGGACTGCCTGTCCGCGGAGCTGGCCCAGGAGCTGCAAGCTGCTTTGGATCGGGGGGAACAGTCCATCCTGCTGCTGAATCGCAGGGGATTCCATACTTTAATCAAATGTGCTGTCTGCGGTACCGTTGCTTACTGCCCAAACTGCTCGGTAGCTTTGACATATCACAGCGCCAATGGCCATTTTATGTGCCATTACTGCGGCCATGGAGAACCGGCGGCTTCTTCTTTATGTCCCCAATGCGGCAGTAAATTCCGCCGTTTTTCCGGCGTAGGGACACAGAAAGTCCAGGAAGAATTGGAAAAATTATTCCCCAAGGCCCGGATATTGCGGATGGATATGGATACTACTATGGCAAGGGATTCTCACGAACGGATGCTGGGGGATTTCGCCGCGGGAAAATATGACATTATGATCGGCACCCAAATGGTTGCAAAAGGGCTGGATTTCCCCAATGTCACATTGGTCGGGATATTATCCGCAGATGCTTCCCTGTATGCCCAGGATTACCGCAGCTTTGAACGGGCGTTTTCTTTATTCACCCAGGTAGTAGGCCGTTCCGGACGTGCAGAAAAACCTGGCCGGGCTTTTATCCAGACGTTTACTCCGGAAAATCCGGTGATTGAATTGGCTGCCAGTCAGGATTATCCCGCTTTTTATCAGGAGGAAATTGCAAGCAGGAAAATCCATTTATATCCGCCCTTTTGCGATATGATGGGAATTGGATTTTCCGGGCCGGATCAGAAAGAGGTTGCCCAGGCTGCCCGGACATTTTTAGAACATTTGGTGGAATCTGCAAAAACAGGATATCCGGATATGCCTTTACGGGTATTAGGCCCTTGTGAAAGCCAGATTGCCCGGATTGCCGGAAAATACCGCTGGCGGATGGTGGTAAAATGTGTGGCAAATGCCCGGTTCCGCCAGTTTTTGCGGGAACAGGTGGAATGGTACTGCGGGCAAAAAGAATGGAAACGGGTTGCCGTTTATATAGACCCCCGCTGTGAAAGCAGTTTGTAGCGGGGATTTTTATTGAGAATTTATTCAAAATTTTTTTAAAAACCTGTATTTATCATTAGATATACTGGAACAACAGCAAAGGAGATTTGGAAATCATGGGATTGCGCAATGTGCTTGTAAATGGAGATGAAAGGCTGCGGAAAAAATCCCGTCCTGTAACGGAATTTGACCAGCGGCTTTGGAACCTGTTGGATGATTTGTATGAAACCATGCAGGAACGGAACGGAGTCGGAATTGCCGCACCTCAGGTAGGCATCCTGCGGCGGGCTGTGGTCATTGATGTGGGAGAAGGCAAAGTAGAACTGATTAACCCAGAAATTGTAGAAAAAGAAGGGGATCAGTATGGTACAGAAGGCTGTTTATCTGTTCCAGGGGAATGGGGCATGGTGCACCGGCCGAAAAAAGTTAAGGTGAAAGCTCAGGACCGGAATGGAGAGCCTTTTGAATTGGAAGCAGAAGACTATTTAGCCGTAGCGGCATGTCATGAAACCGATCATTTAGAAGGGGTACTCTTTATTGATCTGGCTGACCGGATGCTGGATGAATCTGAATTAGAGGAGATAGATGAATGAGGCTCCTTTTTATGGGTACGCCGGAATTTGCAGTCCCTTGTTTGGCCCGTTTAATTGCGGATGGCCATGAAATTACAGGAGTTTTTACCCAGCCCGACAAGCCGAAAGGCAGGGGCCATAAATTAGCCCCGCCTCCTGTGAAAGAATTAGCCCTCCAGCATAATCTGACAGTTTACCAGCCGGAAAAATTACGGGATGGAAAGGCTTTGGAAATTTTCCATGCTTTGAAGCCGGATTTAGCTGTGGTAGTGGCTTATGGGCGCATTTTGCCAAAAGAACTGCTGGAGGTACCGCCTTTGGGCTGTGTCAATGTCCATGGCTCTTTGCTGCCGAAATACCGGGGAGCTGCCCCTATCCAGTGGAGCGTTTTAAATGGCGATCCCGTTGGCGGCATTACCACTATGTATATGGCGGAAGGGCTGGACAGCGGCGATATGATTTTGCAGGAAAAAACACCCATTGGGGAAAATGAAACTTCCGGGGAACTATATGAAAGGCTTTCCCAAATGGGGGCATCTTTGCTTTCTGAAACACTGAAACAGATTGCTTCTGGAATTGCCCTCCGCATCCCCCAGGAAGAATCCCAGGCAACGTTAGCCCCCATGCTGGAAAAACCCATGGGACAGCTTGATTTTTCCAAACCGGCCTTTGCTGTCCATAAATGGATCTGCGGCATGAATCCTTGGCCGGCCGCTTTCACCGCTTTGGACGGAATGCCGGTGAAGGTTTACCGTTCCCGGATCGCCCAGGGAGAAGGGGAACCTGGTACGATTCTGCCGGGAAAAGGATTGACAGTAGCCTGCGGCCAGGGGGCTGTGGAATTATTGGAAATCCAGGCCCAGGGAGGAAAACGGATGGCGGCGGCAGATTATTTGCGGGGGCATCCTTTGCAGACACCAAAAGCAGGCATTTAACAGCCTGCTGTACAGGCTTTCAATTATTGGGAGGTGAGCGGCCATGTTCTGGCCAGATAAATATTATTTTATTTTTGTGATCCCTGCCATGCTGTGGGCAATGTGGGCGCAAGCCAAGGTAAACAGTACCTTTTCAAAATATGGCCAGGTATTTTCTAAACGGGGTTTAACAGCCTCCCAAGCGGCCCGCCGTATTTTAGATGATAATGGTTTGCGGAATATCCGTATTGAACGCATCCGAGGGAATTTAACAGACCATTATGACCCCACAGCAGATGTGATCCGGCTTTCGGACAGTGTGATTAACAGCACTTCCGTAGCGGCTATCGGAGTTGCGGCCCATGAATGCGGCCATGCCGTACAACATGCCCAGAATTACTCCCCTCTTATCTTCCGGAATGCCATCATTCCCATTACCAATTTTGGTTCCAAATTAGCAATCCCTTTGTTTATTGCCGGATTGTTTTTTTCTACTACTTTATGTAATCTGGGTATCCTGCTGTTCAGCCTGACGGCTTTGTTCCAGCTTGTTACCCTGCCCGTAGAATTTAATGCTTCCGCCCGGGCTTTGCGGACACTGGACGACTGGAATTATTTAGACAGCGGGGAATTGCGGGGCGCAAAACAGGTCCTGTCTGCCGCTGCTATGACTTATGTAGCGGCGCTGGCTGTTTCATTGGCCCAGCTTCTGCGGCTGATGGCCATTGCCGGTTCCCGGAGGCGGGATGACTAAAACGCCGCGCTCAAGAAGCGCTGCTCATGTATCTGCTGCACGGCTCACCGCCGCTCAAGCATTATTGCGGGTGGAAAAGGGCGCCTATTCCAATTTATCTTTTACAGGGCTGTGCGGCAGTTTAGACAGCCGGGAAATGGCATTTGCTTCTGCGCTGTTTTATACAGCTTTGGAGCGCCGCCTTACCATTGACCATATTTTAAAATGTTACAGCGCCAAGCCTTTGGATACCCTTCTTCCAGAGGTTATGGCGTCGTTGCGTCTGGGTATCTGCCAGCTTCTTTATCTGGAAAGCGTAGATGACTATGCTGCTGTCAGCCAGAGTGTGGAATTAGCAAAAGCCCTGGGTGTACCGGAAGCTTCCGGATTTGTCAACGGCGTTTTACGGGCCTTTTTGCGGGCAGGGAAAAAAATTCCTCCCGTTCGGGGCGGCCGGGGAGACCGGCTTTCCGTCACCTATTCCTGTCCCCGGTGGCTGGTGAAACGGCTGCTGAAAGCTTATGGGGAAGAAGATACCCTGCATATATTGGAAGGTTCTTTGGGAAAGCCCCCTTTCTTTTTACGGGTGAATACAACGCAGATTACACCGGAACAACTGGCGGAACAACTGGCGGCAGAAGGCGTGGAAGCGGCTGTCCAGCCAGATGCACCAGGCTGTTTACTGGCCCAAAGCAGCGCCGTGGAAGCCTTAGAAGCCTTTCAACAAGGGCTGTTCCATGTGCAGGATAAAGCATCCCAGCTTTGTGCTTTGGCAGTGGAAGCAAAGACTGGGGAACGGGTGCTGGATGTATGTGCTGCCCCGGGTGGAAAAAGCTTTACCATTGCGGAAGAAATGGACAACCAAGGACAAGTTGTTGCTTTGGATCTCCATCCCCACCGGGTCGGGCTGATTCAGGAAGGCGCTGAAAGGCTGGGCTTGTCCATTGTAGAGGCAAAATCAGGGGATGCGTCTGTTTTTGATCCTGCATTGGGGAATTTTGACCGGGTGCTGTGTGATGTGCCTTGTTCCGGCTTCGGGATTATCCGGCGGAAACCGGAAATTAAATATAAAACACCGGACAGTGTGGAAAATCTTCCGGAAATTCAGCATAAAATCCTCCAAACCTCGGCAAACTATGTAAAGCCAGGTGGCAGGCTGGTTTATTCTACCTGTACCCTTCTGCCGGAGGAAAATGGGGGAGTCGTTTCCCGGTTCCTGGAGGGAAGTACCGGATTCACACTGTCCTCGGAAAAGACTCTGCTGGGCGGGGAAACCGATGGCTTTTATATGGCAGTTTTACAGCGGTGTCTTAAATGAGGAAATATGATGGAAAAGATTGATATAAAATCCTTAACACTGCCAAAACTGGAAAAGCTGGTACAGGAAATGGGGCTGCCGAAATACCGGGCTGGTCAGATATTCCGCTGGCTTCATCAAAAACAAGTGCTGTCTTTTGCAGAGATGAGCGATCTGTCTGGGGAATTGCGGGAAAAATTAGCCGGAAAATGCTACATAAACCCTGTAAGCATTAAAAAAAAGCTTGTTTCCGCCCTGGATGGTACGGTAAAATATCTTTATGAGCTTGCAGACGGCAACTGTATCGAAGCCGTACTCATGGAATACCATCATGGCATGGCATTATGTATTTCCACTCAGGTGGGATGCCGGATGGGCTGTAAATTTTGTGCCTCAACCTTGGGCGGAAAAGTCCGGGATTTAACTCCGGCGGAAATGCTGGAAGAAGTTTATGCGGCAGGCCGGGACAGCGGAAAGCGCATTGGCAGTCTGGTGCTTATGGGAATCGGGGAGCCTTTGGATAATTTTGAAAATGTTATGGATTTTTTAGAAATCCTGTCCTGCCCCCAGGGACTGAATTTATCCCAGCGGCATGTATCTTTGTCAACCTGCGGACTGGTGGATCAGATTTACCAGTTGACCAAAAGGAAAAGCCAGCTTACTTTATCGGTTTCCCTTCACGCGCCAAATGACGCCATCCGGAACCGTTCTATGCCTGTGAACCGGAAATATCCCATAGATACCTTATTAAAGGCTTGCAGGGATTATTTTACAGCCACAGGACGCAGGGTATCCTTTGAATATGCCTTAATTGCCGGAGTCAATGACAAACCGGAACATGCAAAAGAATTAGCAAAGCGCCTGCAAGGGATGAATGCCCATGTAAATTTGATTCCGGTCAATCCGGTGCAGGAAACCGGTATGAAACGGGGAAGCCGGGAATCGGTACGCCGGTTTCAGGAGCTTCTGGCCAGCCTGGGGATCAACGCGACAGTACGGCGGGAACTGGGCAGCGACATCAGTGCCGCTTGCGGCCAGCTCCGCCGTCAGGATCAGCAAGGCCGTCCTTCCATATTGGAAGGGCAAAAATGATAATTTGAAAGTGCGCCATAGGCGGGCGCCGGGGAGGAATCTTTTTGATCAGGATCTATGGAGGAACCGATGAAGGCCGTGTACGTTCGGTGAACCAGGATGCCTATGTCTGTGAAGTACTGGACAGCGAAACCGCTTATGCTATACTTTGCGATGGCATGGGCGGTGCAGGGGGCCATATTGCCAGTTCCCGGACTGCCCAGATTATTGGCCATGCCCTTTCCCGGGGATTAGCTTCCGGGACGCCGGCTGCGTCATTCCAAGCCCTGTTTACCTCGGCGGCTTCGGCGGCAAATGCCGTTATTTATGATATGGCCCGGCAAGACCCAGCTTTAGCCGGAATGGGGACTACGGTAGTGATTCTGGCTGTAAAAGGCGGAATTGCTTATATCGGCCATGCGGGGGACAGCCGGATTTATGAAATCATTGGGGAGCCTCCTTATCCCCGCAAGCTTACAAAAGATCACAGCATGGTCCAGCAATTAGTGGATGTGGGCCGCATTACAGAAGAAGAAGCAAAAGATCATCCAAAACGTAATTTAATTACCCGTGCCGTTGGTGTAGAACGGGAGGTACGTCTGGAATATATGGAACAGCCTTTTGTAACAGGCAGATTGCTGCTTTGTACAGATGGTTTATATAATTTTGCGCCTCCGGAGGATCATATGGATTTGATTTTAAGCTGCGCCAGTGACGAAGATTTATACCTGCTAATCGACGAAGCCAACAAAGCAGGCGGTGCAGATAATATTACTGCCCTTATCGTCGTAAAATAGCCGGGAGGACGTTTATGGATAAATATCTTGGAAAAAAACTGGATGGCCGCTATGAAATTACAGAGCTGATTGGCATTGGCGGCATGGCAAATGTTTATAAAGCTTATGATGTCATCGAAAACCGGGTAGTTGCTGTAAAAATCCTGCGGGAAGAATATATGGGGAATGAAGAAATGCGCCGCCGCTTTAAAAATGAAAGTAAAGCAATGGCTGTTTTAAATCATTCCAATGTGATGCGGGTTTATGACGTCAGTTTTTCTGACCGGATGCAGTCCATCGTAATGGAATATATTGACGGGATTACTTTAAAGGAATATATTGAACAGCAGGGCTCTTTAAAATGGAAAGAAGCTGTTCATTTTACTGTACAAACCCTCCGGGCCTTACAGCATGCCCATGATAAAGGCATTGTGCACCGGGACATTAAACCACAGAATATTATGCTGCTGTCTGACGGCACCATTAAAATTACAGATTTCGGGATTGCCCGGTTTGCCCGCAGTGAAACCCGCACTTTAACCGATAAAGCAATCGGCTCTGTCCATTATATCAGCCCGGAACAAGCCGCCGGCGCCGCTACGGATGCCCGTACAGACCTGTATGCAGTAGGGGTTATCTTATATGAAATGCTCACCGGACGTGTTCCTTTTGAAGCTGATACCCCTGTTTCTGTCGCTTTAAAGCAGATCCAAAGCACTGCAATCCCGCCCCGTCAGATTAATCCTTCTATACCGGAAGGGCTTCAGGAAATCACCCTCCATGCTATGGAAAAGGATATTACAAAACGTTACCAAAGCGCAGCTCAAATGCTGCGGGATATAGATGAATTTAAACGGGATCCGTCTATTTCTTTTGAATATAAGTATCTGGATGTGCCTTCCGGACGGGAAAAATCAAAATATACCGATGCAATCCGTTCGGTACGGGCAGAAAAGGACAATAAAAAAATGAGCAAGAAAAAAAAGAAACGCCGTAAACCAAAACGTGCCCCTATTATTCCGGTATTAGCAGGGGTAACAACAGCTTTTGTTATTGTAACAGGGGCTTTTATCCTGTGGATGTTTATGATGAACAATCCTTTTACCGAAGTTGCCCAGGATTATACGCCGGATTTGGTGGGGCAGAAATGGAACAATGTACAGGTAGCGCCGAAATATGAGAAATTCATTATTGAACCCGATGGTGACCCGGAATATAATAATGAATATGGCCGGGGCGTTATTTTTGACCAGACGCCAAAAGCCGGCATGAATATCAAGCTCAATAAAAAAATTAAAGTCAAAATCAGCCGCGGCCCCCAAAGCTTATTATTGCCGGATTACAGTGGGCAGGATTTAACCCAGGTGGTAGCGGAATTGTCCAGTCAGGGAATTGACACATTACAAAAAGGAAAATTTGATGACGCTACCCCAGTCAATACCATTATCAATACTTCCCCGCCGTCGGGGACTGAGGTTGGAGCCGGGGAAGCCGTAACCCTTTATTACAGCATGGGCAAAAAAGAAACCGTTGTACCGGTGCCGGATTTGAAAGGCGTAACCCCGGCAGATGCCCAGACCATTATTGAAAATTTAGGGCTGAAGATCGGCACTACCACTTATGATGAAACCGTAGAAGATGAATCTTTAATCGGCACCATTGTGGGCCAGTCCCCTGCGCCGCCCAGTCAGGCGCCTTCCGGCAGCGCCATAGATATTACCGTAGCAGGCGCCAGCAATGAAATGAAACGGCTGCGGCTGGATATTAACCTGCCAAGCCATATTGAGGAAAAAGTAAAGCTGGAAGCCTATCAGGATGGCGCGCTTATTGAGCAGACAGATGCAGTCCCTTATGATATGAAAGTCTGGAACCCTGTTTTTGAAGGCTATGCCGATAATATCAGTGAAGTTTCTATCTATTTGAATGGGGAGCTTTACCAGGTGCTGGATCTGTATTTTGAAAAGGATGGATTTGTGATGAAGGAGGATTATTCCGATGACTTCTGATGGGGACGGCAGGATTATCCGTTCCACAGGGGGATTCTATTATGTAGATACTGGCAGTGAAATTGTAGAATGCCGGGCAAGAGGGCTGTTCCGGAAAGAAGGCCGGAAACCTGTTGTAGGGGATTATGTCTGCATGGAACGCACGGAAGATGGCGGAGGCTATATAGAAGAACTTCTGCCCCGTAAAAATGGACTGATCCGCCCTCCTTTAGCCAATTTAGACACATTTGTCCTGGTAGCTTCTATCCGGGACCCGGCTCCCAACCTGCTTATTTTGGATAAGCTTATGGCGGTTGCCTGTCATAAAGGCATTTCCCCTATGCTGGTTATTACAAAAACAGACTTGGCAGATCCAAAAGAATTAAAGGAAATTTACCAGACAGCAGGGATTCCAGTAATAGCCCTGTCGGACAAATCTACGGAAGGGCTTTCCCAGCTCCGGGAATTATTATCTCATGGAGTCAGCGCTTTTTCCGGCAATACCGGCGTAGGAAAAAGCAGTTTATTAAGCCGGATTGGCGGCATGAAGCTGGAAACCGGCGAAACCAGCCGGAAATTAGGCCGGGGCCGCCATACCACCCGCACGGTGGAATTATATCCTTTCCGGGATGGATGGATCGCGGATACGCCGGGGTTTTCTTCCGTAGAAACCCAAAGGTATGAACGGATACGGAAGGAAGAACTGGCAGATGCTTTCCCGGAGTTCCGGCCCTATTTAGACAAATGCCAGTTTACAGGCTGTTCCCATACGGTGGAAAAAGGTTGTGCTGTCCTGGCTGCAATGGAACAGGGGAAAATCCATCCTTCCCGCCATGACAGCTATAAGGTGATGTATCAGGAGGCGAAATCCATTAAGGAATGGGAGATAAAATAAGATGTGTCCTGGTTCTGGGAGGGCCTCAGGAGGAATGGATTCATGAGGCTCCCCCTTTGCAGGCAGATGACTTGATCATTGCCTGCGACAGCGGCTATCCTGCGGCTTTAACATGCGGCTGGAATCCCCAAATGGCAGTAGGGGATTTTGACTCCTATTGCGGCCAGATAGCCCCGCATACCCGGAAAATTTCGGTCCCCCCTGAAAAAGATGATACCGATGCTTCTTTAGGAGCAAAACTGGCTTTGGAACAGGGAATCCGGAACTTCTTGATTGTAGGGGCTTTGGGCGGCAGGCTGGATCATACCATCGCCAATTTGCAAATGCTGTCATGGCTCCGGGGACAAGGGGCAAAAGCCCAGATCTATTCCGCGAAAAGCCGTATATGGGTTTTGCAGGAGGAAGCTTTTTTCCTGCCAAAAATGGAGGGCTGGTATTTATCTGTTTTTGCCTGGGGAGGCCCTTGCCAGGTTACATTAAAAGGGGTTGCTTACCCTTTAACGGATTATGAAATGATCCCCACTTTTCCCATTGGCGTCAGCAATGAGTTTACAGAGGAAACCGCACAAATTCAAGTAACCAATGGAACAGTTCTTGTAATTGTTTCCAAAAAAGAATAAAAACAGTGCTTTATGAAAGGAAGGTACATAATGACAGAAATTACTTCAAAACCGTTTTTCCAAACAGAAACGGATGAAGCCGTATTATTTACGCTAAAAAATACAAAAGGAATGGAAGTAGATATTTCTTCCTTTGGGGCTGTTATTGTAGCGATCCGGGTTCCAGACCGTCAAGGGGAAATTGCGGATGTGGTTTTGGGATATGATGATTATGAAGGCAGCCGTTCCCGGAAATATTTCCTGGGAGCTGCCATTGGCCGTTATGCCAATCGTATGAAAGATGCATCTTTCACTTTAAACGGGAAAACCTATCAGTTGGAAAAGAATGAAGGCAATAACCATCTTCATGGCGGGTTTGCCGGTTTTGATGTGAAATTATGGCAGGCTGCCGTGGTGGAAAGCCGTTATGGTCAGGATTTACGCCTGTCTTATACCAGCCCTGACGGGGAAGGCGCTTATCCAGGCACATTGAATGTGAAAATCACCTATTCCCTCAGTGAACAAAATGAACTGATCATTCATTATGATGCAGTCAGTGATCAGGATACGTTGTGTAACCTGACCAACCACAGCTATTTTAATTTAGCGGGCCACGGTTCCGGTGACATTTTATCCCAGGAACTGAAAATATACGCTTCCCATTTTACCGAGATCGATAAAGAAAGCATCCCAACCGGACGGGTGCTTCCTGTTGAAAATACGCCTATGGATTTCTGTGAATTCCGTCCCGTAGGCCAGCGGATCGGGGAGGACTTTGAACAGCTCAAATTAGCAGGCGGCTATGATCATAATTTTGTATTGGATCACGCCCCAGGGGAAATGGGCCTTTGTGCAGAACTGCGGGACCCCAAAAGCGGGCGCCGTATGGTATGTTTAACCGACTGCCCTGGCGTACAGTTTTATTCCGGCAATTATCTGGACGGCACCCAGCAGGGGAAAAATGGTGTTTGTTATGGCCCACGTGCTGCCTTGTGTCTGGAAACCCAGTTTGCTCCGGATGCTGTCCACCACCCGGAATGGGACAGCCCAATTCTAAAAGCAGGACTGCGGTATGATCATACCACCATTTACCGCTTTGAAATTGATGAATAATTCTCTTTAAGGAGTACAATCTGTTATGTTTTATATTGGCTGCCATTTATCCGCTTCTAAAGGGTTCCTCCATATGGGCAAAGAAGCCCTTTCCATAGGCGCAAATACTTTCCAGTTTTTTACGCGGAATCCCCGGGGTGCAAAAGCAAAAGCCATTGATCCCAAAGATGCGGCAGCTTTGCGGGATTTGATGGCGGAAAACCATTTCGGGCCTGTGATTGCCCATGCGCCTTATACCATGAATGCCTGTTCTGCCGATCCCCATTTGCGGGAATTGGCGGAACAAATGATGACGGATGATCTGGAACGGATGGAGCATCTGCCTGGAAATTTATATAATTTCCATCCCGGCAGCCATGTAGGACAAGGCGTGGAAACTGGGACAGAACAAATTGCCGCCATGTTGGGCCGGATTTTACAGCCGGATCAGCATACCACCGTTCTCCTGGAAACCATGGCGGGAAAAGGCAGTGAAGTAGGCCGTTCCTTTGAAGAACTCCGTTCCATTATCGATCAATGCCCAAAAGGGGATTTATTAGGCGTCTGCCTGGATACCTGCCATATTTCCGACGGCGGTTATCCCGTTGCAGAACATTTAGATGATGTTTTAGAAGAATTTGACCGGGTTGTAGGGCTGAAGCGGTTAAAAGCTATCCATTTGAATGACAGTTTGAATCCTTTGGGAAGCCATAAAGATCGCCATGCCAAAATCGGGGAAGGTTCTCTGGGAATCGAAGCTTTTGAAAAAATAATCAACCACCCGGCTTTGCGGGATTTGCCTTTCTGCCTGGAAACCCCAAATGAGCTTCCCGGTTATGCGGCCGAAATTGCCTTATTAAAAGATCTGCGGAAAGAAAAAGATATTTAACCACAGCCCTTGCATTATTTTGCCAGATCCTTTATACTTAAAAGTGAGAAATCCATAAAAAATCCGGAATGAACTTCGGAAAGGCGGGTTGATTGATGGGACATTATGTGATTACAGTTGCGCGGGAATATGGCAGCGGCGGGAAAAGCATTGGCAAAATGTTAGCAAAAGAATTGGGCATCCCTTATTATGATCGGGAATTATTGCGGATGGCTTCTGAGGAAAGCGGCATCAGTGAAAGGCTTTTTGCAGATGCAGATGAGAATTTCAAGCGTACCCTCTTATTCAAAGCCGCACGAGGCGCTTATAAAGGGGAAGTAATTCCACCAGACAGTGAAGATTTTGTATCCAATGACAATTTATTTAATTTCCAGGCAAAAGTCATTAAAGATTTAGCTGCAAAAGAAAACTGTATCATTATTGGCCGGTGCGGGGATTATATTTTGCGGGAAATGCCCCATGTGCTCCGTCTTTTTGTACATGCTCCATTGCCTGTCTGCATTGAAAATGCACGGGCATTCCAGCCCAATATGGACGACGATGAACTGCGCCGGTATATACAAAAAGTAAATAAACGCCGGGCAAATTATTATAATTATTTTACAGGCCGGAATTGGCGGGATGCCGGAAATTATGATTTGTGTATCAACAGCGCGGAATTAAGCTGGGAAAATTGTGTGAGATTGGTACGTTCTTATATCGAAATCAAAGGAATATAAAAGAAAAGGCAGGATTTTTAAAAAATCCTGCCTTTTCTTTATAGGTTCTTAATAAAATCTTGCAAATATAGCGGCTCCAACGACTGTACAAAGGCCGCTGACCACAATCGAAAGGCTGCCCATGGCTCCTTCTATTTTTCCCATTTCCATTGCTTTTGCGGTCCCAATGGCATGGGAGGCAGAACCAATAGCGATCCCTTTTGAAATAGGATTTTTGATCCGGAAAATCCGGCAGACAGCTTCTGCGGTCATATTTCCAAATACCCCCGTAACAATAATGACCGCGGCAGTAATAACCGCATATCCGCCTAATTCCTCCGAAACCCCCATTCCGATGGCAGTTGTAATGGATTTTGGCAGTAATGTAATATATTCTTCATGGGAAAGATGGAAAAGAAAAGCAAATGCAAGGATACAGATTAAACTCGTGAATACGCCGGATAAAATCCCAACACAGATAGCTGTCAGATTTTTTTTCAGCAGTTCTATCTGCTGGTACAAGGGAATGGCCAGGCTGACCGTTGCCGGAGTCAAAAGATAACTGAGATATTTTGCGCTGCTGTTATAGGCTTCATAATCCACTTGGAACAGAAGCAGAAATCCAATTACCAGGATAATTGCAATTAACAACGGATTGAGGAAAGGCCATTTCCATTTCTTCTTGATGGCAAGGCCGATAAAATAGCTGATACAGCTAATTACCACACCTATGGTTACAGAATTTAGAAAAAAATCATTCATTTCAAATGCCTTTCTTTCTTTTCAATGATAAAATCCGTTGCTTTGCCAGCGGCCAGCATCACAACACAGGTAGAAACCGGAATGATAATGCACAATGGAATGAGGATTCTACGGATCTGTCCCCAGGATGTGATCAATCCTGCTGCTGCCGGAATAAACATAAGCGGCATAATTTCAATTAAAAATTCACCGGCTTCTTTTACCTGGTCTAACCGGATGGCCTTCATAAATAACAGCATAAATAATATCAGTAAGCCATAAATACTGCTTGGGATTGGCAGGGGAATTACATGCTTCAGAAATTCACCAATACAGGTTACTGCAAGAATGATTCCGAATTGTTTCAGGTATTTCATTTCAGCCAATCCCACCTAAAACAATGCTGAACAGAACAACCGATCCGGCTAAAAATACATAAATATATTTTGCTGTAAATCCAAACCCCGGAAATAAAGGCTTGTCCCGTCCGGTCTGTAATTCTGTGCGAATTCGGTCTACCCCCAGAACCCAGTAGATGATCACTGCCCCTAAAACAGCGCCAATAGGGGTAATATAAATGGTAATTGCATCCATCCATTTCCCAAGATATGGTTCATATTCAATCAGCAAGCCGGCTGCAAACGCAATAATGGCAACACAAAGAATGGACAGCGTCCGGCGCAGATCTAAAATCCGCTGGGCCGCTTCCCCTACGACTTCAAACATATTGATTAAAGAAGTAATGCCTGCAAAGAAAACAGACAGGAAAAATAAAATGGCAAATAAATTTCCCATAGGCATTTGGGCAAATATTTTCGGCAGGGTAATAAAAATTAAAGGAGGGCCTGCCTGTGGGTCCATCCCAAAAGCAAAAACAGCAGGAATAACCGCAAAAGCAGAAACCAAAGCTGCTAACGTATCCAATAATGCAGTCAGTGCAGAAGCATGGGGAATATCATGTTCTTTTGGCAGATAACAGCCATATATAATCATACCGGAGCCTGTGATGGATAAGGAAAAAAAGGCTTGTCCCATAGCCATGATCCAGGTAACAGGATCTAACAGGGCTTCCCATTTTGGGATCAGCAAATAGGCATAGCCTGCCCCGGCGCCGGGAAGAAATGCGACACGGACTGCGATAATCAGGAAAAGGACAAAAAATGCAGGCATCATGAATTTACTGACCCGTTCAATCCCTTTTACAATGCCGCAGATTAAAAATAACGCGGCAGCAGCCACCGCCAGGAAATGCCAGGGAATATTCCCAAAAGGTACGGTCATTTCTGCAAAAAAGTCTTCTGCCGGCCTTTTTAAAAGGCTCCCTGTAATCGCTCCGCCTAAGGAACGCAATACCCAGCCTACAATAACGGCATAACCGATAGCAATTCCTAAGGAACCTAATAAAGGAATTGTACCTAAGAATTTCCCGCCCCTTTTGCCGCGGGAACGCATGGCGTAATCATATGCTCCAATAGGGCCTGTGCCAGTCAGCCGTCCTAAAGCAAATTCTCCGGAAAGCCCGACTGCCCCAAATAAAGCCACAAACAGGAAATAAGGCACCAGGAAAGCTGCCCCTCCATATTTCCCTACCCGGTAAGGGAACATCCATATATTCCCCATTCCAATTGCAGATCCTACCGAAGCCATTACAAAACCAAGCTTGCTGGCAAACTGGCTTCCAGATTCTTTCATCTTATGACACCCTCCCCAACAGGAAAGTAAAACAGAGGGCAATCTGCCTGTAATGTAAGCAGTATGTCCCCCTGTTTTTTACACGCTTCATGCTTCTATTCCAGCAGCGTATTCCTGTAAAATTTTTTTTACTTGATTACTAAGATGGTAGAAGTTTCATTGATATGGCCCAGGAAAGCTTCACCGCCTGTGGAAAAACCAATGCTGGGATATCTTCCAAATAAGGCACAGTAAGGGCCTGTCAGATCTTTATTCAGTATTTCAAAAGTACGGTATAAACAGTTGAAATTGATAACCCCGGCAGGCTCGTAAGTAATCATATTGTCTAAAGCTTCCCGTGTGTCGTGGACGATATCACCAATTTTTAAAACATTGATTTCGGCCCCTTCCGGCAAACCGCAATGGAGCGTAATCCCGCCATCTTTTAATTCATTGAAGGTACGGACAAAAATTTCTCCGTCCGCTACGATTCCCAAGGGGTTGGAAACAAAATATTCCTGAATTTTATCCAGCGGTACGCCTAAAACTTCTGCATATACTTCCCCGCAAGGACGCCCGTCAAATTCATAAAGGATGCGTTCTGCAAGGTTGCTCTTTGTAACAAGCAGCTTCCGGTCAGAAAAAATGGCTGCACTTTGGGTTTTCAGTACATCATACCCGTTTACTGTTTTTAATATTGCTAAAATGGCTGCACCTGTATAGTCTTTCCCATTTGCATAGACTTTAGAAATATTATTTTCTGCCGCGGAAGAAGAACCGCCTACAAAAAGAATATCAGATGCAGTACCCAGGTGATCCATAAAAATTTCTTCTGATTTTGCGCCGGACTCAAAAAGGACGATTCCAACATAATGGTCAAAATGATTGAAAATTTCTTCGCTGCCACCAAAATGGCCTTCCATTTTCTGGACTACACCGGAAAGCTCGGGATTTTGCTTGATGTTTTCTACGACTTCAACAGAAACATCCTCTATGCTTTCCCGGTCCATTGCCATAATGCTGATAGAATGGCTGGTATAATCAGAATTGCAATATTCACTGTGGGAAGTAGAACCAATGATCTTACAATTTGGAAATGCTGCGCTTAATTCCGCAGCAGGATTTGAGCCATCATAATGGCTGGATGCAAAAAATAGCAAGAAGCTGGGGTCAAATCCCTTTAACGCTTCCTGAGCCTGCCGAGCTGCGTCCCGGCTGTTAGTACCTTTTACAGAAACTGTACGAATGCCCAATGTTTAATCCCGCCTTTGTTTCATTTTCAGATTGTTTCAATTGATTTCCTCATTAAACAGTAACGCCAAATTCTTTTGCAATTTCCCGCAGCTTTTGCATGGCCATAGGATCATCTGGGGATAAAGGTGTGTATTTATCAACTGTAATCCCCTTTAAAATCATTTTTGTTTTTACACTGCTGGCAATAATCTGGTTACCACGAGATTTTTGCGTAATAATTTTTTGAATCATATGATATATTTGTCCAGCCAAATCTCTTCCGCCTCCTTTATTATAGCAATATTTCTACAAATGTTGCCATCAACGGCAAATATTATAACATATAAAAATCTTTCCTACAACCACATTTTTTTACAAATCAGAGGGAATCGAGGATTTTCCTGCCAGATGTTCTTTTATAAAGAATTTTCTCCCCAGATCCTAAAAATTTTTGTAAAATAAGGCTGTGTTCACAGAATGTTTGTACATTGGTTTCATTTTTTTGATATAATAGGGTGTAAGATTTTTTAGTAAGAGTTGTTTTGTCAAGATTTTGTTGCGTTTCCAACGAAATCGCATGAACAGGGAGATGGTAAGATATGGGAAAAGATTACTTTGCAATTACACCGGAATTATGCCAGTTAGCACAAAAATGCCGCGATTCCAGCAGCATTGATGGAAGCTTGTATACCAAATATGAGGTAAAACGCGGCCTGCGGGATATTAACGGGAAAGGCGTATTAACCGGACTGACAGAGATTTCTGAAATCGTGTCCAGCAAAATGGTAGACGGTAAGTCAGTCCCTTGCGAAGGAAAGCTCTATTACCGGGGTATTGATGTAGAGGAAATTGTAAACGGATTTTTAGCGGAACAGCGCTTTGGATATGAGGAAACCGCTTATCTGCTGCTTTTTGGAGAGCTTCCCAACTGGAGCCAGCTGGAACAATTCCGGAATATTCTTGGGGAATACCGTTCCCTGCCCACCAGCTTCGTCCGTGATATTATTATGAAAGCCCCAAGCCATGATATGATGAATACATTAGCCCGCAGCGTCCTGACCCTTTATTCCTATGATTCCCGGGCAGACGATGTCAGCATTGAAAATGTCCTGCGCCAGTGTTTGCAGCTCATCGCCATATTCCCGATGCTGTCGGTCTATGGCTACCAGGCTTACAGCCATTATCATGATGGCAAAAGCTTGTTTATTCACAGCCCTTTGCCAGAGCTTTCCACAGCGGAAAATATTCTGCGCATTCTCCGTCCGGACAGCAGTTATACGGAACTGGAAGCGCGGATTTTGGATTTGGCCCTTGTCCTCCATGCGGAACATGGCGGCGGTAATAACTCCACTTTTACAATCCATGTAGTATCTTCCTCTGGTACGGATACTTATTCTGCTGTGGCCGCGGCTTTGGGTTCCTTAAAAGGCCCCCGTCATGGCGGCGCTAATATTAAAGTTGTCCAGATGTTTGAAGATATGAAACAAAATGTAAAGGATTGGGCAGATGAGGAGGAAGTGGAACGTTATCTGCGGGCTTTGCTCCATAAGGAAGCCTTTGACAAAGCGGGCCTGATTTATGGCATGGGTCATGCAGTTTATTCTTTGTCCGATCCCAGGGCAAATGTCTTTAAAAACTTCGTCCAGCGGCTTTCAGAAGCCAAAGGGAAAACAAAAGAATTTGGATTATATTCCAGTGTAGAACGTCTGGCATCCAAAATTATCCGGGAAGAACGGAAAATTTATAAAGGCGTCAGTGCAAATATTGACTTTTACAGCGGGTTTGTTTACAGTATGCTGGAGCTGCCTTTGGAGCTTTATACCCCCATTTTTGCGATTGCAAGAATTGCCGGCTGGAGTGCCCACCGGCTGGAGGAATTGATTAACTGCGGAAAAATTATCCGTCCGGCTTACAAGAGCGTGGCAGACAACCGGCCTTATGTGCTGATGGCAGACCGTTAATTATGACAGGGCTGGCAGAATTTTATGAATGATGAATGGATCGGAAGCTGGTAAAAAATATGCTTGTAAATTTTAACAAAATACAGGAACATACTTATTCAGGGATGAATAAGGGAACGGGAACCATATCGGCAAAAATGTATATGGATAAAGATTGTAAAATTATTCCTTGTACGATCCATGCGGGCGGCTCAATCGGCATCCATAAACATGAAACAAGTGATGACATAAATTATGTGCTTTCTGGCAATGGAAAAGCAATTTGTGACGGACAAGAAGAAATCTTATTACCTGGCGTGTGTCATATATGCAGGAAAAATTCTGAACACAGCATTATCAATACAGGTGATAATAATTTGAATTTGATTACAGTAGTCATTGAACGATAGCAACTGACTGGGGAGCCGTCTATATAAGGCGGTTCCCCTGTTTGCGTTTTTGAGGGATTCTGCTATAATATCTTATAAAAAAATAAGGATGGTGCGCAGGAATGGAAATACCAATGCTGGATATGCTCCAGGAACAAAATATTTATTCCGGCAGCGATGGAAAATTCCGGTTTAAAGTCGTTCCGGAAAAGGATTCTATGAAAATAACCGCTTATCAGGAGTATTGTTTGGAATATTGCCAGGAACATGGCCTTGTTTTAGGGGAAACCGAGCTGCCTTTGACAGAGGAAGGGATGGAGCAGCTGAAAACATGGCTGAACCATCGGAAAAACGAGGTTCGCTTCTAGGAAAAGGCAGAAAATGAAGTTCCTTGACAAAGGGCCGCAGGAAAGGTATACTTAAAAGTACATTGAATTGGTATACATTTAAGGGGGAAAGATATGTACATCACTCTGGAGGCCGACTATGCTGTGCGGATTGTAGATTGTCTTGCACGCAATGCCATCCGTATGGATGCCAAAACATTAGCGGCCCATACAGGAGTAACCCTGCGTTTTTCCTTGAAAATCCTGCGGAAGCTGGTGGCAGAAGGCATTATCCGTTCCTATAAAGGAACCCAGGGCGGGTATGAACTGGCAATCCCTGCACAGGAAATTTCTCTGGGGCGGGTCATTGAAACAGTAGAAGGCCCTATCATCATCAGCCGCTGTGTAGGACACGAGGAATATGTTTGCAGCCAGTCCGGCGGCAAAAGCGGATATTGCCGGTTTAATAAGACTTATACAGAAGTGGCCCAAATGGTAAGGGAACGGCTGTACCGGGAGCATTTCGGCCTGGAAGAAGGACAAGAGGAGTAAAACAATTTCAAATGGAAATGATATGGAGCCTGCTGGCTGGCGGGATTTTTGCTTTAGGGGATGGGTGGCTTCTTTACTGGGTGATGCGGAAAGCAGCTTCCCAGCCGGATCGGGCGAAAAATTGGCTGCTCCGTGGAATGTCAGCAAGAGCTTTGCTGACTGCCGCAGTTATATGGATTTCCTTATGCCTGCCTTTTTTCAATGCCGCAGGAATTGTAATTGCCTTACTGCTTCAAAAAGCTTTTCTCATTGCCGCCGTACTGCTCCGCCATAAAAAAGAAAATCATTAAAAATCCGCCGCAACCTGCTATGGAAACGGCGGATTTTTTAGATCCCATTTTTATGTACCGGAACGCTCATAATTAACCATTTTCTTCTAACGAGAAGGGATTACGACCGCCTTTTTTTTTATTGCCTTGTTTTGATGCCCGGGGAGGGGCAGGATCATTTTTTGGTGAAAGCTCATTGGAAACAACAGGAGGATTATTATTGCTGTTATCTTCTTCCTTTGGCCCGTCAATAACCAGGACCGGTTCCTGTTCCTGTTCTTTTTCTTCCTCTTTTTCAGGTTCTTTTTCCGGTTTCACCGGTTCTTCAATCTGGGGCGGAGCCGGAGGCTGCTCCATCACAACGGAACCGAATACAATAGCTCCTTTGCTGACCTCGATTTCCGGAGTAGAAATATCACCATAAACAGCGCCTGTGCTGCTGACAGAAACAGATTCTGCCGCTTTGATATTGCCGTTAATCTGACCACTGACGGTAACGACTGTTGCTATAACATTGCCGTTTACATTGGTGTCATTGCCAAATACAGCGGATTTTTCACAGATAATATTCCCAACAATATTTGCATTTCCTGCTACCAATACGCCGCATGTTACATCTCCATCCACTTTCCCGTGGATCTTGGCAATGGCACGGCTGGTTACGCAGCCCTTTACTTCTCCAAAAATTTCCACATTGTCCTCTGATACAATGTCACCCGTAAAAATCGTATTGCGGGATACAGAAGTCGTCAGGTCAGACTCAATCATGGGATTCGCCTCCGTTTTTGTGGTAAGCTCTTTTGCACTGGAATCATTTTCCTCAACGGCAGGAGTGGGTTCCGGGGATATTCCGAGGGGACCCGCCATAGCCGGAGCGGAATTTAACGCAACGGGAGGGATTGGCTGATTTTTTGGTTTTCTCCCAAACATCTACTTACATAGCTCCTTTCGTCTAAAGCGCGGCCCGGAGCAAAATTATGGCCAAGGCCCGATGGCGGGGATGGGGGAATGCCCTGGAAACGCTTTAATCAAGTAATGGCATAAGCGGAAGATATACAATGGAAGTGCGTTCCAATTATAGGATTCTTTACAGATTACAGTTTAGCATAAACAGGAAAGAAACACAATATCTATTTTGATATGAAAAGGAAAAAGATTTCTGTGACTAAAGATTTCAAAGAATGGGCAGGATTGGAAAGGCTGGAAAAATGACAGGAATATCAAAATTTCCTCTATTGGTTACAAATCGGTAACAAAATCATTACACCCAGATTACATTTATGAAAAAAATTTTAAAAAAAACAAAATTAGGTCTTGATTTTTAGAAAATACATGGTATATTATAAGTAAGGAAATGATGAGGGAATATCAGGTTTTGTAAATTAGTTTGAAAAAAGTTACAGACTGTAACTTGTCACAAAGGGGGAGCGGCGATGAAACGGAAAAAAAATCATCAGGGATTGAAAATGGGTTTGTTATGTGGAATCGGCGCTTTTATTCTGTTGTCATTTTTAGCAGGCGGTTTGGTGGAATTTTCCAGAGAAGTGGGTTTTTTCCGCTGGCTGGTGGATATGCTTTCCTATACCATCTTCAATAAAATAGGCTATAAGTTAGCCGCTTCTGTTGGTATCGGTGTGGCAGTTGCTTTTATCACCAATATGGCAGCTTATGGGAAAGCTGTCAAGCAGCATAAAGTCCAGCGGGTTCGATTCCGTCAGGAAGAAGATACTGAGAGTAAAACCCGGATTGCTTAAAATTATTTTGCTTTTCATTTTTTCTCCTAATTTTATACATGGAAACCGGCGTTGTGAAACGTCGGTTTCCTCATTTATCAGGCAAAAAAATAAATGTAACCGCGTTTATAAAATATATCAATTTCCCAAATAATACAATATTTGATATACTTACTATTACAGAATGTTTTGTGTCGTACTTTTCTATGAAAAGCGCACAAAGCTGGATGGGAAAGGAAGGTAGAAAGATTATGAACATTAAAAACGAAGTCAGTGTAAAAAAAGTAATTAAAGATGCAGAAGAATATTTTAGAGGAGGATACTTCTGTTGTGAAGCGGTAATGGCTTCCATTCGGGATAATTTTGAACTGGATGTACCAAAAGAAGTCATTGCCATGTCTTCCGGTATGGCTGTGGGCGCAGGCCGCAGCGGCTGTATGTGCGGCGCATTAAACGGCGGTATCCTTGCTTTGGGCCTGCTTTTTGGCCGTACAGAGCCTAATGGCCCGAAAGATCCTAAAGTTGTAAAATGTATGGAATTAACCAATGAACTGCATACCTGGTTCCGGAAAGAAAATGGAAAAAATTCTGTGTGCTGCCGCGTTTTGACAAAAGAATTTGATATGGGCAAAGGCGAACATAAAGAACAATGTATCCGCTTTACCGGCATGTGCGCAGGAAAAGTCGCTGATATTGTAATCCGTGAATTTGGGCTGAAAAATACAGATGAATAATGTAATTAAAAAAGTCCCGATCCCTTTGTGCGGGGTTATCCTCGGCATGGCGGCCTTGGGAAATTTGCTGCAAAGCTATTCCGAAGGAATCCGGTATGCCTGCGGTATTGTTGCGGCTTTCCTGCTGGTACTGTTTGTATTAAAACTGATTTTATTTCCCCAGATGATAAAAGAAGATTTAAACAATCCCATTATGGCCAGCGTTGCCCCAACCTTATCTATGGCGCTTATGCTTTTGAGCACCTATGTGAAGCCCTTTATTGGGCAGGCAGCATTTTTTATTTGGATTGCCGCCATTGTTTTGCATATTGTACTTATCCTTTACTTTTCTAAAAAATTTATACTGAACCTCCAAATGTCAAAGGTTTTTGCAAGTTATTATATCGTATATGTAGGAATTGCCGTTGCCGCTGTTACTGCCCCGGCTTATGAACAGCTTGGAATCGGTATGGCAGCGTTCTGGTTTGGTTTTGTTTCTTTGATTGCGCTGTTGGTACTGGTTACCATCCGCTATGCAAAATATAAACAAATCCCCGAACCGGCACGGCCTTTAATCTGTATTTATGCTGCACCTACAAGCTTATGTCTTGCAGGATATATCCAGTCAGTAACGCCAAAATCTTATGGCTTTTTAATGGGGATGTTCCTGTTATCCACATTTTTGTATTTCTTTGCCCTTGTAATGGCGGTCAGTTATTTAAAACTCCCCTTTTATCCCAGTTATGCTTCTTTTACATTCCCCTTTGTCATCAGCGCCATTGCGGCGAAACAAACAATGGTATGCCTGGGAAAAATGGAGCGTCCATTGCCAATCCTATCTTATCTGGTCTTGATTGAAACTATTATTGCAGTTGTTTTTGTATTGTATGTGCTGATCCGTTTTTTACAGTTTATTTTTGTAAAAAAATAAGAAAATCAGGAAAGCAGTATCCCAAAAGTGGTGCTGCTTTTTTCTTTTTCCCTTAAACAGGATGCAACCATAAAAAATTCACAATTTATACTTGATTTTTCTCGTGAGGTATATTATAGTTATATTAGCACTCATTACTATTGAGTGCTAATATCATGTAAATTATACATTTCGCCTTGCGCGGTAGAGAAAGGGACGGTATTTCATGGAACAAAAACAATTTCAAGCGGAATCAAAACGTTTGCTGGATTTGATGATTAATTCAATTTATACCCATAAAGAGATTTTCCTGCGGGAACTGATTTCAAATGCCAGTGACGCTATTGATAAATTATATTATCACTCTTTAACAGACAATGTAACCGGCTTGTCCCGGGAGGATTTTGCCATTGATGTATCTGTTGACAAAGAACACCGTACTTTGTCTATTCAGGATAACGGCTGTGGTATGACTGCTGAAGATCTGGAAAGCAACCTGGGCACCATTGCAAAAAGCGGTTCTTTGGCATTTAAGCAGGAAAATGGAGAACAAAAAGAAGATATTGATATTATCGGGCAGTTTGGAGTCGGATTTTACTCCGCCTTTATGGTGGCAAAGCATGTTACTGTCCTTTCAAAACCTTTTGGTTCCAATCAGGCGTGGCGCTGGGAAAGCAGCGGCGCGGAAGGATATACCATTGAACAGTGTGAAAAAGACAGTCACGGTACAGAAATTATACTGGAATTGAAAGAAGATACCGAAGGCGAAAAATATGATGAATTTTTAGACCAGTACCATATTCAGGAATTGGTGAAAAAATACTCGGATTATATCCGCTATCCCGTCCGGATGGACATGGAGCGTTCCCGCCGGAAAGAAGAATCTCCTGACGACAAGCCGGAATATGAAAGTTATACCGAAAATGTAACGTTAAACAGCATGGTTCCCATTTGGAAAAAGAATAAATCCGAATTAAAAGACGAAGATTATAACGAATTTTATAAAAATAAATTTATGGATTATGATGATCCGGCCCGCGTTATCCACAGCAGTACAGAAGGTTCCGCCACTTATAATGCCCTGTTGTTTATCCCTTCCCGGGCGCCTTATAATTATTACAGCCGCGATTATGAAAAAGGCTTGCAGCTTTATGCTTCCGGCGTGCTGATTATGGACAAGTGCCCTGATTTGTTGCCCGACTGCTTCAGCTTTGTAAAAGGGCTGGTGGATTCCCAGGATCTGAGCTTGAATATTTCCAGGGAAATGCTCCAGCATGACCGCCAGTTAAAACTGATTGCCGGCCGTCTGGAAAAGAAAATCCATTCCGAACTCCTTTCCATGCTGAAAAATGAACGGGAAAAATATGAAGCATTTTGGAAAAACTTTGGCCTCCAGTTAAAATATGGTGTATATGACGGGTTCGGCGCCAAAAAAGATCTGTTAGCGGATTTGCTGCTGTTCCATTCCTCCAGTGAAAACAAACTGGTTACATTAGAAGAATATATTGGCCGGATGAAGGAATCCCAGAAATATATTTACTATGCCTGCGGTGAAACAATTGAACGGATCAACCTGTTGCCGCAAACCGAACGCCTGCGGGATCAGGGCTTTGAAATCCTCTATCTGACAGATGATGTAGACGAATTTGCTGTGAAAATGATGCACACCCATCAGGAAAAAGAATTCCGGTCTGTTTCAGATAAAGACTTGGGCCTGGAAACAGAGGAAGAAAAAGAAGAAATTAAAAAACAAGGCGAGGAAAATAAAGATATGCTGAATTTCCTCAAGGATGCCTTGGATGGCAAGGTGAAAGAAGTCCGTCTGACCGGCCGCCTGAAAAACCATCCTGTCTGCCTTTCCAGTGACGGCCCTCTTTCTCTGGAAATGGAAAAGGTTTTAAATGCTGCCCCCACCGGGCAGAAGGTTTCTGCTGATCGGGTATTGGAATTAAACAGTTCCCATGCGGTTTTTGAAACCATGCGGAAGCTTTACGACAGTGACAAGGACAAGCTGAAAGAATATGCTTCCTTGCTGTATTCCCAGGCCCTCTTGATTGAAGGGATGCCTGTGGAGGATCCGGTTGCATTTTCCAACGCTGTCTGCAATTTAATGATACAGTAACAAAACATTCAGCAATAAAAGCCCGGTTCTATTTAGAACCGGGCTTTTTTGCTATGTATGCTTTTTTTCGACAGATGATTCTTGAAATATTTTATACCATAGTAGTAGCAATTGCCAGATCAGCCTGGGTGGTGTCAACCCTGGTGTACTGGATACCGACTTCTTTGTCACATTCCACTACCATTGCATAAGGAGTAGCTTTTGGAATCGGATCCCCGTTTTCATTCAGAAGCTTGTCCAGCCGGATATGCTTGGTACGTTCGCCGGGAACTTTTACCCGGTAGCCCCCCAAAGGTGCCCGGTCTTCAAAATATAAAGTAAGTTTTACAGTGACTTCATCCACATTTGTGTTTAAAACGCACACAGCTTCATGGCTTACATAAGCACCGTTAGCAGAATCGGGCCAGTAACAATCGGGAATCATTTTTTTCATAAGTAAGTTCTCCTTTCTTTGAAAGCACAAAGATTTTTCGGAATTTTTTTGGAAGCTGTGCACTGCGTAACGATTGGGAAGCAGGCACTTCCTCCATAAAGGATACTTAAATTCTAATACAAAAAGGCCGTACAAGTCAAGTTATTTCCAAAAGGAAAAAATATAATTTTTACCTTTTTTAATACAAATCTCAGAAAATACCATCTTAAAATGAAGATTTTGATGTAACGTAAAAAAAATAAGATAAAATTTGTGACAAATAGCAAAATAGCTGGAACTTGTAAAAATAAACATAAAAAACTCTTTACAAGGCAAATAAACAGTGATATACTATCAAATGAAAAGCTAGGAAAACGTTTTCCAGTTTTAGGCGTGTGCCTGTACATAAAGAAGACCATTTATTGGAAATCAGGAAAACGTTTTCCAAATACAGGATGATCGGTATACCGAAAAAAGGATTCCTTGTGGAAAATAGGAAAACGTTTTCCAAAAAAACGAAAATTTAACAAGTACAGGAGGGAGAGATATGCTGGAAAAATTACAGCAAGCCAATCCGGACTTAGAAATCCTGAGCGTCATAGCGCCTGAGTTTTCAAGTTATGGGACAATCCATCCGACTGTGGAGCTGCCGGAAATGCGCCGGTTCCTTTACGGGGTAGAACAGACAGAATTTGAACATTATGTGCCTTGTGAAGACCGTTTAATGGAACTGCCGGAGGCAGATCAATTTAAAGATGATATTTTTGGCCAGGTTCCTTGTCAGGTGGGCTGGTATTATGGCAACTGTAATAAGCTGAATGCAGTAGAGTATCACAAGTGCAGTGAGGTCCTTTATTTGTATGAGGACGGTGTGTTAATCCTGGGTCATTTGTGGGATATTAAAGAAGATCGGCTCAATACCGATACCATGAAGGTTTTTTATGTTCCTGCAAATACTTGTGTAGAGCTTTATGGGACAACACTCCATTATGCTCCCTGTAAGGCAGGAAAAGCGCCAATTATGCAGATTGTAGTCCAGTCCAAAGGAACCAATACGCCTTTATTAAAGCCTGCGGAAGGAAAAGAAGCTGAAAACCGTTACCTTTTGCAGCGGAATAAATGGGTATTAGGCCATCCCGAAGCCGCTGAATTATTAGGGCCGGATGCTTTTATTGGGCTGGAAGGAAAAAATATTACAATTGTGCCCGTAGAGGAATAACCCCCTCGGATAGATCAAAATTTTTTTAGCTGCATCACAGGGATAACTGAATATGCAGCAGAAAGGATGAGTCATAAATATGAGCAGCATCGAACGGAATTACGAAATTGCAAAAGAATTGTATGGTGAAATTGGTGTGGATACCGATGCCGTGTTGAAAAAACTGGCTGAAGTGCCTATTTCAGTCCATTGCTGGCAGATTGACGATTTGCAGGGCTGGGAATTCCCAAGCGCGGAAATGACTGGCGGTATTGCTGCAACCGGTGATGCACCTGGTAAAGCTACAACCCGTGAAGAATTTATGACGAACCTGACAAAAGCTTTGGATCTCATTCCTGGCCATACAAAACTGGCACTCCATTCTGTCTACATGAACAAACATGGTAAAAATATTGGCCGTAACGAAATCGGTCCGGAAGAATTTGTAGAATGGGTAGATTATGCAAAAAGCCGGAAAATCGGCCTGGATTTCAACCCCACCTATTTCTCCCATCCGGAATATGACGGCAATTCAACCTTAACCAATCCAGACGAAGGCATCCGCCGTTTTTGGATTGAACATGGGATTGCCTGCCGGAAAATCGGCGATTATTTTGGCCGGGAATTAGGTGAAAAATGTATCACTAACCATTGGATCGGCGACGGCAGCAAGGACATTTGTGTTGATAAATTAACCCCGCGTTTGATTCTTAAAGATTCCCTGGATAAGATTTTTGCAGAACCCCTGGAAAACAATATTGACTCCTGCGAATCAAAAGTCTTTGGCTTGGGCAGTGAATCTTATGTTCCTGGTTCCAATGAATTCTATACAGAATATGCCGCCCATACCGGAAAATGTATCGTTTGTATGGATGCGGGCCATTTCCATCCAACAGAAACCATTGGACCTAAATTCTCCAGCTACCTGGCTTTTGGGGATGAAATCCAGCTCCATGTTTCCCGTCCGGTACGTTGGGATTCTGACCATGTTGTCATTCTGGACGATCCTACAAAGGAAATCATGGAAGAAATTGCCACATATGACGCTTATGACAAAGTGCATATTGGGACAGACTATTTTGATGCATCCATTAACCGGATTGCTGCAACTGCAATCGGCGCCCGCAGCGCCCGCCGCGCTTTATTGCTGGCCATGCTCCGCCCAATCGCTGATTTGAAGAAACTGGAAAAAGAAGGCAACACCACCAAACGTTTGGCATTGCTGGAAGAAGTGAAAATGCTGCCGGCAGGCTTGGTATGGGATTACTTCTGCGAAACCCAGGGCGTTGCAGGAAAAGAATGGATTAAAGATTTGAAAACCCGTTAATTGTATTTTCCCTTTATAAATAAGCGGTTTCCTGTATGGGAACGGTAAGAATACCAAAATAAAAGGAGGATATTATGGAACACAATATTATTATTCCAAATACAGATCTGAAACTTTCCCCTCTGGGCTTGGGCACAGTAGACGCAGGGGTTCACTGGGGAAAGGATGCGGCAGATCAGGATCTGATGTTTGGTACTTTTATGGATCAGGGCGGCAATGTCATTGACTGTGCCCATGTATATGCAGACTGGGTAGTCGTAGACGGCCGGCAGGAAGTTGCCCGGGCGGAACGTGTTACAGGCGACTGGATGCAGCGGAACAATACCCGCAATAAAGTGGTACTGATTACCAAAGGCGGCCATCCGGTATATACCCATCCCAGCATGGATCTGCATATCAACCGTGTCACCAAAGCAGATATGCAGGGAGATTTGGAAGGCTCTTTGCGGGCACTGCGCACGGATCATATTGATATTTATTTCTATCACCGTGACGATCCCCGCATCCCGGTAGAAGAAATGGTGGAAACCATGCAGAGCTTTGTCCGGGAAGGCAAAATCCGTTATTTTGCAGTTTCCAACTGGTCAGCAGACCGCCAGAAAGCGGCAGATGCTTACTGCAAAAAAATGGGTTACCGGGGTATCGTAGCAGATCAGGCCCTCTTGAACCTGGGCTCCAAATATATGAACCCGCTGGATGATGATACACTGGTTTATGTCAAAGGCGATCTCTATGATTACCATAAAGAAAACCTCAATAACTTAATGATGCCTTATATGGGCAACTGCTCCGGTTTCTTCCACATCTACGCTTCAAAAGGCGAAGAAGCTGTCAAAGGCCATCCTTATGCAACAGAAAAGAATCTGCAAATGGCACGCCGCCTGAAAGAGCTGACTGAAAAATATAACTGTGCTGTAACAAATATTGTCTTGGGATATTTCACACTGGAGAAATTCCCCTGCGTACCGTTATATGGCCCGATGGGTGCACAATCCATCATAGAAGCTGCTAATACCTTCAACATTAAGTTTGATCCGGAGGACTATGCTTTTTAAAAAAAAGCACGGCTTTCCTGAAAAAACAAGTTTCTGAATTCCGTTAGCGGAAAGAAACCTGCACCGGAAACCCTATTGCGGCAGGCTTCCGGTGCAGGAATAGAAAAATCAGAAAGAAGGGGGAATTCGCTTATGGATGCAAAGGCAAAGATTGATTTTTCTGATATCATTTTGAAATTGGAAAACATCAATAAAAGTTTTCCCGGCGTCAAAGCACTGCAAAATATGCAGATAGAGCTGGCCCGTGGGGAAATGCACGCAGTCTGTGGTGAAAATGGAGCCGGAAAATCAACAATGATGAAAGTTATTACCGGTGTTCACAAGGCAGACAGCGGCAATATCTACCTCAATGGGGAAAAGGTAACCATTCGGGAACCAAATGACGCTTATGGAAAAGGGATCGCAATTATTTTCCAGGAAACCAGCTTATTTAAAGATTTGACGGTTTTGGAAAATATGTTTATGGGTCATGAACCGATTGTAAAATTAGGCGGTTTTATCCATAACATTGACTATGCGGCAATGCGGAAAAAAGCGGATGAAATTTTTGACTTCCTGGGGATTACCGGGCAAATTGATTATGACGCAAAAATTGATAATTTGGGCGTTGCTTCCAAGCAAATGGTGGAAATTGCCAAAGCACTGACTTATGATGCCAAAGTGTTGATCTTTGACGAACCAACTGCGGCGCTGACCAATAAGGAAGTCCGGGCGTTATTCCGCACCATTGCCCGCCTGAAAGATCAAGGCATGAGCATGCTGTACATCAGCCACCGTATGGAAGAAATTTTTGAAATTGCAGATCGTGTTACCATTATCCGTGACGGATCTTATGTCAATACGGCGAAAATTGAAGAAGTAACGGAACAACAGTTGATTGCCTGGATGGTTGGCCGTGAAATGAACGAAATGTATCCCAAGGCCCAGGTTGAAATCGGCAGCATGATCTTAAAAGTAGAAGATTTGTGCCGTTCCGGGGAAAAAGACGGATTCCCACTGGATCATGTATCCTTTGAAGTCCGCCGGGGTGAAATTTTCGGCATAGCCGGTCTGGCTGGCGCAGGCCGTACCGAAATGGCAGAATGCTTGTGTGGCTTGCGGAAATATGATTCCGGTCATATTACATTGGAAGGCAAAGATTTAGCCCCCAAAAATTACCGGGAAGCAATCAATGATGGATTTATCTACGTTTCAGAAGACCGTAAAAAATATGGCCTGGTTGTAGCAATGTCCATTGAAGAAAACTTGACAATGTCAATCCTTTATCGTTTGACAAAGAACAAGCTCATTGATTTTGACGCGGAAGACAGATTGTCAGATGAATATATGAAGGATCTGCGGGTCAAAGCCCCCAGCCGGGAATTTATCGTAGAAAACCTTTCCGGCGGCAACCAGCAAAAAGTCCTTGTTGCAAAGGCACTGTGTGCCAAACCTAAAATCCTGATTTTGGATGAACCTACCCGCGGCGTTGACGTAGGCGCAAAATCAGAAATCCATCGTATTGTCAGCTCTTTAGCGCAGACCGGTTTGACCATTATTATGATCTCATCCGATATGCCGGAGCTGTTAGGGATGTGTGACCGGCTGATGGTCCTGAAAGCCGGTAAGAAAACCGGGGTGCTGGAGCGGGACGAATTCTCTCAAGAAAAAGTCCTGAAACTGGCCCTGTGAGTAAGAAAGAGGGGAATGGGCAATTATGAAAAAGAAATCTCCCATTGCTGCGTTCTTTTCTTCAAGAGAAGGCGCCCTGGCAATTTTTGTTATCCTCTGCTTTGTGATCCTCTGTGTCACAACAAATCTGATAGGAAGCTTGTTTGTTTACCTGCGTGATTTATCTTATCTGCTGGTAGGCGGCCTGGCTTTGATGATGGTAATTCTGCTGGGCGAAATTGATATTTCTTCCGGTACAGTATTGGGGCTTATCGGGTTCTGCTCCTTCACACTGGTACAGAAGGGTGTACCGCTGGTGATATGTATTCTGGTAGGCATCCTGGTTGGTATGTTAAACTCTTTTGTAGTCGGGTTTATTACAGTCCGGTTCCGGGTTCCTTCCATGATTGTTTCCCTGGCTATGGTTAAACTGCATATCGGTTTGTTCTCCTTGCTGCCGAATGCAGGCTATGTTTCCAACATCCGTCCGGAAATTACCAACATAGGGACTTTGCGCATTGGCACAATCCCAGTTATGCTGCTGATTGCTTTTGCTTTGACTGTGTTCTTCTGCTGGCTGATGAAATATACCCCTTATGGACGTAAGGTTTACGCCGTAGGCGGTTCCGCAGAATCCGCAGTTTTAGCAGGTATCAATTCAGACAAGATCAAACTCCAAACATATCTCATTTCCGGTGCTTTGTTAGGGATTACGGCTGCTATGTACTGGCTGCCGAAAACCCAGGTCCAGCCTTCCAGCTGTAATGGTATGGAAATGTACTTCCTGCCAATCGCCGTAGTTGGCGGCGTTAATATTATGGGTGGTTCCGGCCGTCCAATCGGTATTTTAGTTGCCAGCTTCTTAATCGCTCTGTTGCAGCGGGCCAGTTACCTGCTGGATCTCGGCACACAGTGGATGTACCTCAGCTATGGTATTATCGTCCTGATCGCTGTATACACAATGTTTGCTGAAATCCCCTTCCTGAAAAAGGGCAGGAACGCGATGAAAGGCGGTGAAAGCAGTGCGCAATAAAGGTTTTAAAATATCTTATGAATTGATTATGGTCTTTATCCTCATTGGTATGATCATCGTTTTCGGCGCACTGACAGGCGGTCTTTTCTTTAAACCGTCTACAATGATTGGATGTACTTCTGACGTAGCATATTTAGGCGTCCAGGCAATGGCCATGACCATGATTATCCTGACTGCCGGCATTGATTTGTCCGTCAGCTACCAGATGGTTTGTTCCGCTATGGTATGCGCATGGTGCTTCGCCAAGTTCAGCGCTGCTATGGGAGCCGGCCCTGCTATTTTCCTGGCTGTAATCGTTTGTATCATTTCCGGTTTTGTCTTTGGCGGGATCAACGGCTTTATCGCCCAGCATACCCCCATCAACCCCTGGCTGATCACCATGTCAACCATGTATATTTTCCAGGCTATCAGCTGGTTCTTTAAAACATCCTTTGCCTTTGCCGCCGGAAACCCCGTTGTTGACATCGGCAATAAGAAAATTGGCGGCATTGTTCCCACCCAGTTGATTGTTTTGCTGATTGCTTTTGCAATATTCTGGGTTTTGGAAAAGCGGACCACATTCGGTCGTTATGTCCACGCCATTGGGTATAATGAAAATGCAGTCAACTATTCCGGTGTAGATGCTGGCAAAATGAAATTCTGGGTTTACACATTGGGCGGTATTATGAGTGCAGTAGCTGCTTTGATGTATCTGGGCCGCAGCTGGCAGGTCAACCAGGAAACTGGTATGAATATGAACATCGAAGTTATTGCATTGGTTGTTTTAGGCGGTACCAGCACAGCCGGCGGTGTCGGCGGTGTAACTGGTTCCCTGTTAGCCTGTTTGATCATTGGCGTCCTGAAAAAGGGCCTGGCTTTGATGGGGCTTCCTGGTACAGTTTACAACTTCATTGTTGGTATCGTTTTGATTTGCTCTTTGATCTTCTTTGCTTACCTGCAAAAACGGAAAAAGATGGTCAGCCGCAAAATGGCGATTGCCAATATGGATCAGTAAGAAAGATGGATTTCCGGGCAGGCTATCTTGTGGAAGGACTGTCCTGAAATAAAAATGCAAATGGAGGAAGAAAAATGAAAAACGCAAAGAAACTTTTGGCTTTGTTTACAGCATTGTCAATGACACTCTCTTTAGCAGCCTGTGGCGGCGGCGGTGGCGGCGCTGCATCTGGCGGCGCTAGCAGCGGTGGTGCTGCAGCTTCCAGCGGCGGCGGAAACGCTTCCGGCGGCAGCGGAAACGCTTCCGGCGGCAGCGTAAAAATTGCTTATATTCCGAAAGAACGGAATGAATCCTTCTGGCAGGCAGTTGAAGCTGGCGCGCAGCAGGCTGCAAATGATCTGGGCGCAGAACTGATCATGTATGGTGATGCTGCCGGTGCAAATACCGCTGCTAACCAGTCCACCTATGTTGAAACCGCAACAGAATTAGGCGTCAATGCCATTGCTTTCGCGGCATTGGATTCCGACTCCACAGATGCTGCCCTTCAGGCTGCACAGGCTGCCGGGATTACAGTAGTCGGCTTTGACTCTGACCCTGGCGAAGAAGCCCGCGACTGGTTCGTCAATCAGGTTGACCCGGCTGCTCTGGCTGAAATCCTGTTGGATGACCTGGTAACCAATATTGGCGACAAATATTCCAAAGACAGCCCAGCTCTGGTTTATCTCGTTTCCACAAACCTGACCACTCCAAACCAGAATACCTGGATCGAGCACCTGAAAGCAACTTATTATTCTGATTATGAAATCGTTTATACCGACACTGGCGCTATTGACTTTGATGCCTGCAAAAACAATACCCGTAACGGCAATTTCACTGTCAATGAAAAATATGCAATGCTCAACATGAAATGTCATCCTGACAATGACATCATCTATGCAGGCGACGGCGACGGCCTGACCGAAATCGAAGCTACTTTGTCTGCCCATCCTGACATCAACGCATTGATCTCCCTGACCACTAACGTTATCGCTTCCTGCGCAACTGCTATTGATAGCTGCGGCATGAGCGAAACCTGTATCTTTAACGGTATTGCAACACCTGGCGATTCCAAAGCTTATTTGGAAAGCGGCATGATGACAACTGTTGTTCTGTGGCAGGCATATGACTTAGGCTATCTGGCAGTCAATGCCGCTTATTCAGCCGCAACCGGCGAACTGACCAAAGGGGCAACCGAATTCGTTTCCGGCCTGTCCGGTAAGACCCAGGTAGAAGGTATTTCCACTTATGATGCAAGCCATCATGTGGACGGCGTAACCGTTTATTTAGGAGCTCCGGCTACCTTCACTCTGGACACCCTGTCCTGCTGGAAGTCCTGATCTCGGAAATAATTTACTTTTTCTTCTCCCGGGAAAATAAAAACCGTTTCGGGACTGATTTCACAGAGGGACGTGCCCGTTTTGGGCATGTCCCTCTCCTAAAAAGTATGGAAATTTCTTTGCAGATGGATTGAAATAAATGTGAGGTAAAGGCTATGCGCTATTTAGTAGGAATTGATAATGGTGGTACTTTTTCAAAAGCGGCTGTTTTTGATGAAACAGGAGTACAAATTTCAGTAGCAAGCGTTCCCAGTGTAACATTTGCACCAAAGCCAGGCTATAATGAACGGGATATGGATGAGCTGTGGCAGGCCAATGCCGAAGCAATCCGTCAGGCCATCCAGAAAAGCGGGATTGATGCCAAAGAAATTGCAGGTGTTTCTTTTTCCGGCCATGGCAAAGGGCTGTATCTGGTTGGGCAGGATGGCAAGCCTTCTTATCGCGGGATTCCGTCTACGGATGCCCGGGCCTGGGCTTATATCCAGAAGTGGAACCAGGATGGAACCAGCCAGAAGGTTTATGAAAAAACATTCCAGGAAATCCTGGTCATGCAGCCAGTGGCATTGCTGGCATGGCTCCGGGATAATGAACCAGAAGTGATAAAAAATACAAAATATATCTTTGCGGTAAAAGATTATATCCGTTATAAGCTGACTGGGGAAGCTTATGCGGAATACAGCGATTTTTCCGGCGGGAACCTGGTTAATCTGACCACCAAGGAATATGATCCCGAACTGATGGCCTTGTTTGGCCTGGAAGCCTGTATGGATAAATTACCTCCTTTGCGTTATGCGGCTGATGTTTGCGGCCATATTACGCAGGAAGCTTCTGAACAAACAGGTTTGCCGGCAGGCATCCCCTGCGCGGCGGGGATGTTTGATGTCAATGCCTGCGGGATTGCCAGCGGCTTGTCCAGCCCGGAAGAAATGTGCATGATTGCAGGGACTTGGAGCATCAATGAATTTATTGCAGAAAAACCCATTACAAACGGTTCTGTGGCATTAAATTCCATGTTCTGTATTCCAGGGTATTTCTTAGTGGAGGAAAGCAGCCCGACTTCCGCAGGAAATATGGAATGGTTTATCCGCAACTTAATGGATGGGGAAAAGGCCCAAGCAAAAGCAAATGGCGGATCGGTTTATGATGTTACCAATGAATGGGTTGCGTCCATAGAACCACAGGATTCCAATGTGATTTTCCTGCCTTTCCTGAACGGCTCCAATGAGAATCCTTTGGCAAAAGGTACTTTTGTAGGATTAACCAGCTTCCATAATAAAAAGCATATGCTGCGGGCTGTTTATGAAGGCATTGTATTTTCCCATGTGACCCATGTAAAAAAATTGTTGGCCAATCGGGAAAAACCAAAAAGCATCCGGCTTTCTGGCGGGGCTGCAAATTCTGATGTATGGGTACAGATTTTTGCGGATGCCCTTCAGATCCCTATTGATGTAACCGCAGATAAAGAAATCGGCTGTTTAGGCGCTTGCATTGCGGCAGGCATTGCGGCAGGCGTTTATCCGGATTATCCCACAGCCATTCAAAAAACAGTCCAGATTACAAAAACAATCTCTCCCCGTCCGGAATATAAGGAAATTTATGAGGAAAAATATAAGACTTACCGGGCGGTCATTGATGGACTGAACGACGCATGGGAACGGTTTAAAAACTAATTGGATGCTTTTCCCTGAATTTCCGAACCGGCCTTCTCTTCGCAGACAAAAAGAGGAGCGTCCTGAAGAATTTTACTAAATCCGCTAAGGCTTCTTGCATAATCTGGAATCCAATGTTATGATATATGTAAAAAAGCGGATTTCCGTTGAAATAGTATTTTGTGTTTTGTATTTTAGTATTAAGACGACGGTAAGCCGGTAGAAAAAGGGGGAATCCAAAATCGCTGATATTGCAGATATTAAGGAGGTAGCCCGTAAAGCCGGTGTTAGTATTTCCACAGTTTCCCGTGTGCTGAACCATACAAAGCCGGTCAGCCAGGAGCTTTGCAGACGAGTCAATGATGTAGTAAAAGAACTGGGCTATTCTACAAATGCAGCAGCACGAGGGCTGCGGGTAACACAGACAAAACGGATTGCTATTATTTTAACTACCTTATCCCGTGTTTTTTTCACCTCGGTATTGGAGGGTATCCACAAAGAAGCAACAAAATTAGGTTATTCATTGCTGATTACGGAAACCCATGATAATATCCAGGAAGAAATAAAATTAGTAGATATGTTTGTTTCCCAATGGGTGGATGGAATTATTTTGGCTTCCAGCGCTTATGGAAAAGATAAAACTACCAAAGCATATATTGAGCGGCTGGGGAAGCTGAAAAAAAAAGATATTCCAATTCCTGTTGTAACATTGGAATTCCCGTTAAATAATGCCCGTGTCGGAGCAGTAGCCATTGATCATGAACAGGCGGCTTATGAAGCGGTCCATTATTTAATTCAGGAAGTCGGTCGGAAAAATATTGTGCATATTTCGCATCCTACCTGGCATTATATTGGCCAGAAGCGGATTGAAGGTTACCAGCGGGCCATGCTGGAAGCCGGATTTCCAGAAGATCATTGCAGGATTTTAGAAGGGGATTATTCCACTTATTCGGGGCACTTTTTAACACAACAGATGTTAAAAGAAAAAATCCCTTGTGATGCAATTTTCTGCGCCAATGACCAGATGGCAGTAGGTGCATTAAAGGCTTGTGAAGAAGCAGGCATCCGCATCCCGGAAGAAATCGCCATAGTGGGAGTCGATGATATTTTTGCAGCATCTATCGTTTCTCCCCCTCTGACTTCTATCCATGTGCCCAAAAAGAAAATGGGGTCTTCTGCAATGCTGCTTTTGCATGATATGATTGAGCATGGATGTGGAACAAAGAGAAAGGTTATTACATTAGGTTTTGAGCTGGTGGAACGGAAAACATCCCGGGAAGATACAGAAAATTGTTTAAAATATTTGGAATGGTAAAAGGAGGTTTTATACTTTGAAGCCTTATGCAATCGGACTTTATGAAAAGGCCATCCCAAAACAGGCTACATGGCAGGAAAAATTGGAATGTGCTAAAGCATGTGGTTATGATTTCTTAGAATTGAGCGTTGATGAAACGGACGATAAGCTGGCCCGGTTGGAATGGTCTGAAAAAGAACGTACAGACTTGCTGGATCTCAGCCGTTCGGTTGGACTGCCGATCCGCAGCATGTGTTTATCAGGCCACCGGAAATATCCTATGGGCTCCCTGGATCCGGCAGTACGTGCAAGAAGCATGGAAATTATGGAGAAAGCCGTTATTTTAGCGGATGATCTGGGTATCCGTATTATCCAGTTAGCCGGTTATGATGTATATTATGAAACCGGAACTCCGGAAACAGAAAAGTATTTTGCGGAAAATCTGAAAAAAGCAACTGCTATGGCTGCTGCCCGTGGAATTGTTTTAGGGTTTGAAACAATGGAAACGGAATTTATGAATACAACAGAAAAAAGCATGCACTATGTAAAACAGGTCAATAACCCTTATTTGGGTGTCTATCCGGACTCCGGGAATTTAACCAATGCGGCCAAAACTTACGGAACGGATGTATTGGAGGATTTGGAAACCGGACGGGGACATATTGTTGCAATGCACTTAAAGGAAACCGTACCTGGGAAATTCCGTGAAATCCCATTTTTAACAGGTCATGTGGATTTCAAAAATGTCATAGCAAAAGCCTGGGAATTAGGCGTGCGGCGGTTTGTGACCGAAATGTGGGATGTGGGCAAAGAATCCTGGAAAGAAGATATTTGCTTTGCAAACCGCAGTATGAGCGAAATTTTGGATCAGCAGCCCGTTTGATACAGTAGGAAATCAGGATAATCTAGTTTTCCCATAGGAATTGATGAAAACAACCCTGTTGTCAGTACGGTGGAACTGATAACAGGGTTGTTTCTTCTTTTTATGAGAAAGAATATCCGGCTGTTTATGTTTCCGGTTTTCCCAGCTTCAGAACGGCCAATACTGCCATAGGCGCCAACAGCATCCCTACCAATCCCCCGATCCGCAATCCTGCATACATAGCCGTAATAGATGCCACCGGATGGAGCCCTAAATGGCTGCCTACCACCCTTGGCTCCAAAATTGCCCGGATCAAGGCGATAATGCCATACAAAATCAATAAGCCAGAACCGCCGGCAGGATCGCCTCCTGCCAGCAGAAACAACCCCCAAGGGACTAAAACGGTCCCGCATCCCAGCACAGGCAGCAAGTCCACCAAAGCAATGGTGGCGGCAACAGGAAGCACATAAGAAAATCCCATGATCCATAAACCGACAGTTAATTCTAAAAAAGTAACGGCCATTAGGATTGTATACGCCCGAACATATTGCCACAAGGTTTCCCGCAGGAAATCCTGGAGCCTCCGGGTAAAGGCAGCCGCAGAAGGTGGAATTACCTGCTGGATAAAATCGCTGACGGTTTCATAATTTCCGGCAGTCAGCAAAGAAATCATGACAGTGAATAATAAAGCCAATAAAAAATTAGGAAGGCGGGCAGCTCCGGAAGCTAATTTTGACAAAAGAAATGCGGAACCATCTACGGCCGCTTGCCGGGTTACGCTGGAAACCGCGTCAGAAAGCAGCGTTAAATGGCTGTTGTCCCGGAATATCCGGAAAGCTGCGGCATTTAAGCTGGACTGGACCCGTTCCAGCATAGGCGCAATGGTTTGTGTATAAAGCTCGGGCAGGCGCAGTAATAATTCATAGCCCTGGGCTAATAAGATTGCAAGAAAAAGGCTGGCAGTCGAAACAATCAAAAGATAAAATCCAATAATAATCCCTAAAGAAGCTGTCTTTTCTGAAAGCTTCCATTTTTTTGCCGTCCGCAGGGACAAAGGATGCAGCAAAGCTGCTAATCCGGCTCCTAAAAGGAATGGCAGCAGCCAGGGCAGCAAATAACGGAAACAGAAAAAGAGGACTGCGCCAATGGCAGCATAATAAAGGATAGCGAAAAAAAAACGTTGTTCTTTTTCTGTCAAAAGATTCCCTCCCAGCCCAATTTTATGATATAATAATAAAATTCAATTAAAATATAGTATGCAGCAGCCTGGCTCCGTTATGTCAAGAGATTTCCTGTCAAATTGTGGGGCGGATTTTGTCGAAATTCCACAGTTCATAAAGGAAAATAGGAACAAGATTTTCACAGAAGATGCTTTACAAAAACAGATGCCATATGGTATAGTTGTATTCAGTCACAATACAATAGTTTGTGGGAGGCGGACGCGATGGAGGAACCTTTAAAATATCTGCTTGTGGAAGCGCGAATGCTGCCAGAGATTTTTACAAAAGTAATGCAGGCAAAAATGCTGCTGTCCAGAGGGAATGCAAAGAATGCGTCTCAAGCTGCACAGATGGCTGGAATATCCCGGAGTGCATTTTATAAGTATAAGGATTCGGTTTTTCTGTATGACGAAAGGATGAATGAAAATATTGTTTCTTTTTCCCTTGCTTTAGAGGACAGGCCAGGTGTGCTTTCCAATCTTTTGGCACAGTTTTATCAGCTGGGGGCAAATGTCATAACCGTCAACCAGAATATTCCGATTGACGGGGTAGCAATAGCATCTGTTTCCATACGTACTGCGGATGCAACGCGTTCCCGTTCACAAATTTTGGATATGTTGGGTAAACTGGATGGAGTTGTGGAAGCAAAATCAGTATAAGGAGGCAAACAAATTTTGAATATTGCTGTAATGGGATATGGCACAGTAGGTTCAGGAGTTGTAGAAGTATTTTTTGAAAATAAAGAGCTGTTGGAAAAACGGGTGCGGCAGCCATTAGCAATCAAATATATTCTTGATTTAAGGGATTTCCCAGGAGATCCCCATGAAGATTTACTCATAAAAGATTTTGCCCGGATTCGGGATGATGCGGAGGTTCAAGTTGTCGCAGAAGCAATGGGAGGTGTAGAACCAGCTTTCACCTTTACAAAAGCCTGCCTGGAACAGGGAAAAAGCGTTGTTACTTCCAATAAAGAACTGGTAGCAAAACGCGGGGCAGAACTGCTGGAAATTGCCGCTGCCCATGGCTGCAACTATTTATTTGAAGCCAGTGTAGGCGGCGGGCTGCCGGTACTTCATCCCCTTCATAATTGCTTGTCTGTTAACCATATTCAGGAGATAGCAGGCATTTTTAATGGGACAACGAATTTTATTTTGACTCAGATGATTGAGGAAGGCAGTACCTTCGATCAGGCTCTGGCCCAGGCCCAATCCAGAGGCTTTGCGGAACGGGACCCTTCTGCTGACGTAGACGGCCATGACGCCTGCCGGAAAATTTGTATTATGGCAGATATGGCTTTCGGACACCAGATCGATCCGGATGCCGTACCGGTGGAAGGAATTTCCGGAATTACAATGGAAGATGTGGCTTATGCAAATCTTTGGGGCGGTGTGGTAAAGCTAATCGGACGCGCTGTCCAGGAAGTCCCGGGCGGCCCGGTATCTGTCCGGGTAGCTCCTTATTTTGTGCCGGGCGGCAGCCAGCTTGGGGCCTGCAAAGGGGTTTATAATGCGATTCTGGTCCGGGGAAATGCCGTAGAAGACGTGGTATTTTATGGCCAGGGTGCTGGAAAACGGCCCACAGCTTCTGCTATTTTATCCGATATCTTAGAATGTATTCTTTTAGGGGGTACTGACCCTTCCGCAGGCTGGAGCCGGGAACCGGGTATGATTGCAGATCCAGACAGCCAGATAACAGCAGCTTATTACCGTATAAAAGGCTGTACCCAGACGCAAATAGAAAAAGCTTTCGGTTCTGTGGAATTTCTCACAGGGGATGGAGTACCTTCTGGAGAAACTGCGTTTGTAACAGGAGCTTTGCCGGAACGGGAGCTGGTTACAGCGAGAAAAGCATTGGAAGGCGGGGGCGCTGAAGTCCTCGGGAAGCTCCGGGTGCTTTCTATCTAATGATAAAAATACGCATCCCTGCTACCAGCGCGAATATTGGCCCGGGCTTTGATTCCATTGGGCTTGCAGTGAATTTATATAACTATGTCACAATGGAAGAGCATGACGGCCTGATTATTGAATCTATGGATGGTGTGGAAGTCCCCACCGATGAAACAAACCTGATTTACAGCACAGCAAAGCATTTATATGAATTATGCGGCGTTACGTTCCGGGGGCTTAAAATCGGCCAAATCAACCAGATCCCTTTTGCCCGGGGACTGGGCAGCAGCAGCGCCTGTATTATCGGGGGATTAAAAGGCGCCAACCGTTTAATGGGAAATCCTGTACCGGATGCGGAACTGGTGAATATTGCCGCCCGCATTGAAGGCCATCCGGATAATACAGCTCCGGCTTTAATGGGCGGGCTGGTCACTTCTGTTTTTGCAGGCTCACGGGTCTATTACGTGAAGCAGGAAATTAAAAATGACTTAAAATTTGTAGCCCTAATCCCTGATTTTGAATTGAAAACCTCGGAAGCCAGGGCGGTACTTCCCGATGCGATCCCACGGGCTGACGGCGTATTTAATTTGTCCCGGGCTGCCCTGATGTCCGTTTCCCTGTACAGCGGGAATTATCAAAATTTACGGGTTGCGGCAGAGGACCGGATTCATCAGCCTTACCGTTTAAAGCTGATTCAGGGCGGTGCGGAAGCAATGGAAGCCTGTTACAACAGGGGCGCTTATGCAGCTTTTATCAGTGGGGCAGGTCCTACCATTATGGCCATTGTCAGTACAGAGATTCCTGATTTTTCCGAAAACATTGCCAAAAGCCTGGTGGAGCTGGGGCTGGATGGCTGGCGCGTGCATACTATGGAAATAGATAATGTGGGGACTATCATTGAATTGGCATAATCCTTGTAAAAGGGCTGGTGCCGGTAAATGACAGTATTCCTATTTCTAAAATAGGAATACTTTTTTTAGGGAGGCTTGGGTATATGAATTTGATTGTGCAAAAATTCGGAGGAAGTTCCGTAGCCAATGCGGAACGGGTCCGGAATGTAGCCGGTATTGTTACAGAAACTTATAAAAAAGGCAATAATGTGGTTGTTGTGGTATCTGCGCAAGGGGATACCACAGATGATCTGATTGCAAAAGCCCATGAAATCAATCCAAACCCTTCCCCAAGGGAAATGGATGTTTTATTGACCGCAGGGGAACAAATGTCTATGGCGCTGCTGGCAATGGAAATTGAAAGGCTGGGGTTCCCGGTTAAAACCCTGACCGGCTGGCAGGCTGGATTTTTAACCGATTCCACCCATGGCAATGCCCGTATCCGCCGGATCAATAATGAACGGCTGGACAATGAGCTTGGGAAGCACAATATTGTAATTGTGGCAGGCTTCCAGGGCATGAACCGGTATGATGACCTGACGACTTTGGGCCGCGGGGGATCGGATACCAGCGCGGTGGCTATTGCCGCTTCCCTGCATGCGGATTTGTGCCAGATTTATACAGATGTGGATGGGGTTTATACAGCCGATCCCCGCCTGGTGAAAAATGCCCATAAAATGGATGCCATTACTTATGATGAAATGCTGGAACTGGCCACTTTAGGGGCCGGAGTGCTTCATAACCGTTCTGTGGAAATGGCAAAAAAATATAACGTGAATTTAGAAGTCCTGTCCAGTTTAACACGGAATCCAGGCACCATTGTAAAGGAGGTTGTTCGTGTGGAAAAAATGTTAATCCGCGGGGTAGCAAAAGATAATAATGTGGCCCGTATTTCGATTATTGGGGTACCGGATACCCCGGGAATTGCTTTTAAAATTTTCTCCCATCTGGCCGCAAAGAAAGTCAATGTAGATATTATTTTGCAGTCTATTGGACGGGAAAATAAAAAAGATATCAGCTTTACTGTCGCAAGGGAAAATCAGGAACTGGCAGTAGCCATTATGGAAGATCTTCGCCAGACTTTAGGGGCACAGAAAGTAATTTGTGATGACAACATTTCAAAAGTGTCCATTGTAGGCGCGGGAATGCAGTCCAATCCAGGGGTTGCTTCTAAAATGTTTGAAGCCCTGGCTGAAGAAAATATCAATATCCAAATGATCTCTACCAGTGAGATAAAAATTTCCGTTCTGGTTGCCCAGGAAGAATCTGAAAAGGCATTGAATGCCATTCACGATGCTTTTGACCTGTAAGAATCAAACAAAGCTGCCGTTTTTTTGCGGCAGCTTTGTTTGGTTTCAAGCCTGTATCACAAGCTTTCACAGGAATACCGGTATTTTTCCTCCAGTCCTCTTTGCAGAGAGATGGTTTCCAAAGTTTCGCCTAACTGAACAAAGATAGAACCGATTAAATCCAACTGTTCATTATCGGGATATTCCTGGGCAATGGTACAGGCCAACGCGGAAATCATTGCTGTCAGTTCACAGGCATTCATAGAATCCCCCTGTCCAATCTATTCCAAAAGAGGGGAAAATGTGCCAGCGGTATTCGGAAATAGATTGCATTTCTCCACAAAATCATGTAAAATGAAAAAAGGATATGTTTAGGAAAGCGGAGGCCAGGTGGCATGAAACAAATAGAAAACAACCGAACAAATAATGATGCAATACCGGGCAGCACTTGTGAAGGGGCAGATGCTTTACGTCTGCAAGTGATTACCCAGCGGACTGGCACAATCGTCTTGGAATGGGGTCCGGAACCGGATACTTTTACTTATTCTCCAGAAGCATCACGATTTGCTTTTATTGATCATACCCGCCACTGTTTGGAAACATCCTTTGTTCCCCGGAAAGATATTCATCCTGACGACTGGATCAGTGTCCGCAGCGCGGCACGCCGTTTGTTAAAGGGTGCAGAAAATATTGAAGTAACAGCCCGTTTGCTGCTGAAAGAAGGCGGTTGGCTTTGGTGCCGCTGTACAGCTACTGCCATGCAGCGGGAAAACGGGCGTATCTGTCATCTGCTTCTGACCATCAATGATGCAGATGCGTTGATGAAGGCCAAAGAAATATTAGCTTACCAGGTGGATTATGATCAGTTGACTGGTTATGGCAATTTTGACAAGTTTAAACGGGATGTCAATGCACTGTTAAAAAAACGGGGGGACAAAAAATATGCCCTTTGGTATTACGATCTGAAAAATTTTAAATATATCAATAATATTTACGGTTATGACATTGGGGATAAAATGTTATGCTATTGGGCCAGGGTTATCCATCGTGGCCTGAAAGAAGGAGAAGCTTTTGCAAGGGTTTCTTCCGACCGCTTTACAGTTTTGCATCTGTACCGGAATAAAGAAGAAGTTGAAAAACGTTTCTGGTCATATCTGTCTGAACTGGAGCAGTTTGACCTTCTGGGGCCTAAGAAATTCCTGGTAGAAATTACAGCAGGGATTTACTGCATAGAAAAAGAAAGCGATATTTTAAGTGTAGGCGATATGGTAGACCGGGCGAATATTGCCCAGAATACGGTAAGGCATCTTTCCGGCAGCCGTTTTGCTTTTTATACGGAACGGATGCGCAGCCAGGTTCTGCGGGAAAAGGCTATGGAAGCCGAAATGGAAGATGCCCTGAAAAATGGGGAATTTTGTGTCTATTTGCAAGGGCAGGTAGATATCCAGCATGGGGATCAGATTACAGGGGCTGAAGCCCTGATCCGTTGGAAACGGCCGGATCTTGGCTTGGAACCGCCTTCTTTATTTGTCCCTCTCTTTGAAAAAAATGGGTTTATCGTAGAAATTGATCATTATGTATTTGAGCATGTATGTATGTATTTGCGGAAGCGGCTTTGGGAAGGGAAGCCTTTATTTAAAATTGCAGTCAATGTATCACGGATGACTTTAATCCAGCCTGATTTTCCGGAACAATATCAAAAAATTAAAAATGCTTATGGGATTCCGGATGGTTTTTTAGAATTGGAATGTACAGAAACCGTTGTAATCGAAAATCTTAAAAAATTTAAAGAGGTATCTGCACGCCTGCACCAGTATGGGTTCCATTTGGAATTGGATGATTTTGGTTCAGGTTATTCTTCGTTAAACGTCCTGAAAGATATTGATGCGGATGTATTGAAATTAGATATGGTCTTTTTTCAAAATGGTCTGACCCATGAAAGGGAACGTGTCATTGTATCCAGTATTGTAGCTATGGCTGGAGCATTAAATATGCGTGTGGTAGCGGAAGGGGTCGAAACCATGCAGCAGGTATCCTTTTTACGGCGTATTGGCTGCAATTCCATTCAAGGCTTTATTTTTTGCCGCCCTATGCCTATGGATCAATTTTCACCGGAAGCTCTTTCAGGCTCTTTGCCTTTTCAATATGTACACATTCCTCCGCCGAATAGGGGCCCTTGGAAAAATGAAGATATTCCTGGGCTTTCCCTGTTGGCAAATGGGACAGCAGGTGCTGTGATACAAATAGAAGATGGGCAGGACAGCCTCCTTTGCAGCGCAGAAGAACCTTTTCAGCGTTTAACCGGCTATTCCAAAGAAGAAATTATGACCCTTTTTGGCGGATCTTGCAGAAAGCTGATTTTGCCAGAAGATCTTGCTGCTGTGGAAGATGGCAATTCCCAATGTTTAGATCGGGTAGAATACCGTATCCGCCGGAAAGATGGTCAGATTCGTTGGATTTTAGAATCCCGTTTCCATCTGCCCCAGGCTGAAAAAGGAAAATGGTTTGCTGTTTTAATTGATATGACCCTTGTCCGGGATTTGGAATCCAGTTCCCGGAAAAATGCGATCCGGATGGAAATGCTTTTGGAAAATATTCCCTCTGGCGTTTGCATTTTTGCGTTGGAAGAAACCATCCGTCCGATTTACCGGAATAAAGCTTATTGCCGGATGTTTACAGATGGCAGTGACGATGCACAGCAAAGCGGTATCTGGAATTTTTTAGAAGAAGTTCATCCTTCTGATGTAAACCATATTTTACAGCTTTGCCGCCAGGCTGCTGTAGATCATAAGCCTTTTGAATTGCATTACCGTTTGAAAAAACAGGGTTCTGTTATGAAACGGGTTTGGATGCGGGCATGGGAGCTGCCAGGGGTAGAAAATGGGAATCCCTGGTTTTTAGCCCTTCTGGAAGACGAAACCCCTCCTCATATTGTAAAAGATCAACTGCTTCAGCCGTCTGCATTTTCTCAGGATAATTTACCGAAAGATTTGCCGGTAGGGACGGCCGTTTTTGAAGTGGCGGAAACATTAAATGTTACTTATGCCAGCCAGGGGATTTTTTATCTTTGCGGCCATTCCATAGAGGAATATGATGATGCTTCTGCATCCACCCTGACGGCTATGATGTATCCGGAAATCCTCCATGGCATTTCTGAAAGGCTTCAGGATACTTTATCGAAAACAGACCAAATAGATTGTTCTTTCCCGGTAAACCGGGATGGAAAAATTGTATGGATTATGATCCAAGGCAAACTCATTGACCGTGGGCCTGGAAAATATCCATTGCTGTATACAGCAATGCTGGATGTTACCAGATGGCGGAATATGGAGTTTGAATTAAAAATTCAAGCGGAACGGTATCATCTATTGGAAGAAACCCTCCAGGAAATGTTTTTTGAATATGACGTGGTTTCTGATGTGATGCAGGTTACTTACCGGGAGGAGGAATCCTTACAGCAGCGGGAAATCCGGGGCTTTATGGAAAACTGGTCCAATCTTTTATCAGTACCGCCTGTTTATGATTCCCTCATGAAAAAACGCTTCCAGGAAATTTGTGTATCTCCCCAGCGCATTAACTTTGATGTGCCGGTGAAACAGGAACGGGGAGAATACCGCTGGCACCGAATGTTTTTATCCAGCATTGCCGGGGAAGATAATTCTGTTATGCGTGTCGTAGGGCGTATGTTTGATGTGCATAAGGATGTGTTGGAGCGTTTGGCTGCGGAAGAACGGGCTATGCGGGATCAGATGACCGGGCTTTATAATAAAGTGTCTGGTGAAATGGAAGTACGGCGCAAATTGATCACCATGGGGCCAGGCCGCTGTGCCATGTGTATGTTTGATTTGGATAATTTTAAATATATCAATGACAACTTTGGCCATGCTTTTGGGGATAATGTTTTACGTAAGATTGCAAAACTTCTGGAAAAGGTGTTCCCTAATGATGCAATATTAACCCGCTTTGGCGGCGATGAATTTTTGGCATTTCTGTCAGATGGGGAATGGGATGCTATGGAATTAGCGGAACAATTCCGGTCGGAGCTGGCAGCTTGGGACAATGGAAAATGCCAGGTAACATGCAGTATCGGCGTTGTATGTTCTTATAAACATAATTTTGGCCGGCTGTTTAATCTGGCAGATCAAACCATGTACCAGGCAAAACAAACCGGAAAAAGCCGCTGTGTATTTTATGAAGATAAAGCATAACCTTATAAAAGGGCAAGACAAACCATTGTGGGTCTGTCTTGCCCTTAATTTGTCAGGGGCACTTCTTATTTTTTGGGTGTACAGGCAATTTCTCCTGTATCAGCACAGACCAGGTAAGTGGAATCCTGGACTGCGTCCGTATCATAGGCCCGCTGGGTATAATAGACAATTTGTACCGTTCCTTTATCCCTGCTGTTATGATAGAAATCAAAATAAAGCTTTTGTCCTTCCTGACGGCTGCTGATCCATATTTGGTTTGAGTCATTTTCCTTGACAGAATGCAGGCGGAAATTGGAAGGCACCCAGTCGCTGACCTGGTAGAGGCCATAAGAAGCTTTATCCTGCAAAGTAATTGTAATGGTATTTTCTGTTTTGCCGCCGCCAATATCTTTTGCTGTCTTGGAAACGGAAAATAGATCGGTCAGTTTTAAAGCGGTTTCTTCCGGTTCCCCTACATAGTAGGCCATAGCCGCTACCCCTTCCGGCACATCATGGAGCGCAAAATCTTCCAATTCTTTTTTGGAAAGGGATACAGACAGGCTTCCTGTTTTGCCTAAATCTACAATAGTATCGGCACTTCCTGCTGTATAGGAAAATTTCAAAGGCGCTGGGGTTACAGCATAATTTTTAATATACACCATACAAGGGAACAAACCTTCTGTCATCCAAGGCTCCTGGGAAAAATATTTGGCATAGCCTTCCGCATCTTCTAAGCCTAATTGAATCGCCATAGCCCAGGCTAAAGCAGAAGCTTCTTCATCTTCCCAGGGTTTTCCTACTCCGGAAAGCTTTATGATTCCACCCCGCCGGTCTAATAAAGGCACAATTTGGTTTTCATATAATGCCAGCGCATTTTCTTTGTCACCGGCCCATGCTAAACCAATTCCATACCAAAGCTGCTCTATCAAGGTAGTCCCTTCCACAGCTTTCCGCTGGTGGATGATTTCGACAGCTTCCCGGTTCATAGAAGCCAGACCTGCTAAAGCAGCAGCCTGCTGTCTGGGTGAAAAGATTGAATTTTTGGATACATTCCAAAGGTAACGTTCCGCATCAGGCAAACGGAATTGATCTGGTGCAACCAATACTGATTTTGCGGTCAATATGGGATCCGCGTCATTTCCAGGCCAGTCATAGGCATTGATATATTGATGAACGCCTCCGTTTTGGCCCTGGTAAAGGGAAAAATCGTTAGAAGTGCTTAAATAAGCAGGTGTTTCTTCAGATTTCCAGGAACGCAGCAAAGCTTCTTTTGCAATATTCAAAGCCATATGATCTTCCAACTGGCTTCCCAAATGTAAGGTTAAAGCATTCAGGCAATCATAATATGTTTGGTGCTCCTGGTTATAAAAGGTAAGGGAAACCGGATAACGGGAAGCTGGAAATTCTGGTTTTTTATGAGGGTCAAAAGGCTGGTGGACAATCAGTTCCAAATTATTATGAATCACAGAAAAGGGGACTTCCATCGTATCACTGCGGCTGCCTAATTTCCCTTTGCAAATAAATTTATAATCTCCTTCCGGCAGCTTGCCAAAAGAAAATGCTGCCATATCATTTCCCTGTTTTTGGATGGTTTTTGTTTCACTTATGCCATTGCCTTCTAAAGTTACAGTATAATCGATCGGATTGTCCGGCTCCAAGGCGTCGCCATACCCTTTTAACAAAAGGGAAACCTCGTCACCCGCTAAGTATTTGGAGCTTACTACCGGCTTAATAAAGAAGGGCAGGGAAACGATAATCTGGGAACGTCCCTGGCCGCCTTGAAGATCCTCTGCGGCTAAGGAAGTAACACGCCAGGATGTTAAATTGTCCGGTAATTTGAAGCGGACCCGTGCCCGGCCCCAAATATCACTTCGGGCTGTATAAAAGAAGGCAGTGTCTTTAAAATCTTTCCGGTACATGTCATAAGCTAATAAGTTTTCACCTTCTCCTTTTCCGCCGTCAGCCCCCATTCCATAGGGGTCAATATCTCCGGTTAAAGTGGTGTATTTTCCAGTGTAATAATGATAAAACCACATTTGACCATATAATTCTGTCAGCAGATCAAAGGTTTGTTCCTGCAAGGCAAATACAGCTTCATCCACTACACTGATACACAAATTTGCGGAAACAGGACGCCCTTTGGTATCTGTTACCTTGGCATTTAATGTGACCTGGTCCCCCGGCAGATAGGATTCTTTTCCTACTTTTGTTTCGATGTTTAAACGGACACTTTCTGTTTCCATATCAATGGAACAAGAATTGATGGGGTAAACATCTTTCCCGTCAAAATAAGCTGCTATTAAAAAAACAGTTTTCCCCAGTTCCGGCGTTTCCTCTATCCGGAAATTATTTTTTGTAATTTCCCAGTGAATGATGTTATCCTGCAACAGCATATAAAGGATTTTTCCTTTTGGATCTGGCAATTCCTGCCCATCCAGGCATAAGGCAAACCGCATTTTCTGACCAGCTTTGACTTGTACGGTATCCTGTAACATAAAATTATCCCGTTTTTGGACAGGTTCTTTTTCTTTGTCCAGGTAAACATGGAATGAATATCCTTTTGGTAAAGCTTCTTCTGTTGAGGAAAAACGGTTATAACCATTTGAGGCGTAAGACTGGGATGTAATGGTGCACCGGGGACCTTTGTAGGAAACTTCTGCTGAAATATAAAGACTGGTTTCTGCCCGGCGATCCATTTCGGCTAAATTTTCCACAATGGCTTCCCCGTCTTTTATGGAAAGGGCTAAAGTCCGTTTTTCTGTGGTATAATCAAAATATTTTGGATCATATCCCCCATCCCATGGACGGCAATACGTTACCGAAACATCAGCAGAAGTTTCCAAAGAAACAGGCTCTCCTAAAAGAATATCATAGCGGGGATCTTCTTCATCATTATAATAATATTCATGGGACAGGTTTTCGATATCCTGTTCTGATTTGATATTTTCTAATGTAATTTGATTGGCTGTAACGGTTAAACGGGCTTGATCTTCTTCATCAATTTCTACTTTTGTTTTGATAGCAATTTCTCCCGGCAAATAATTATAATGGCCCTGGTAAGTAATATTTTCTCCTTCCCGGGTAATTTTAATGTAATAATAAGCCCGTTTTGGAGTCCAGCTCACAGGATAATCAAAATTCAAACAATCCCCCGCCTTGAAGCGGTAAACAGCCTTACCATTTTCATCGGTTTGTATGGTTTTAACAGCGTCTAAATTTCCCGTGGAGGGATTGAACAGGCTGCATTCTAAAGTTAAACCAGGGGCGGGAGTCCCGTCAAAAAAAGTCGGTTCAATGGCAATGGTGACTTCTTCTCCCCAACGGTATAAGGGCTTTTCCGTTTCTGCCGCAATGGTATAAGCAGGCTTTTGAAATTCGTTGACTTCGATCCATTCTGAATCTAACACTTCTTTCCCATTTTCAGAAGGGAAGGAAACAGAAACCGTATAGGACCCGCTGACTGCTTTTTCCAGGGGAATGACTCCTTCGTAAACCCCTTCGGAATCAGGCTTTACCTGAACAGAGATATTTGCATTATCGGGATCAAAACAAACCGTTAATTCCTGGGGAACAGGGTTAGGATTATGGGCATAGGGCTTTAAATATCCCCAGAAATGGATTTCATCAGTAGGCCGGTACAGGGCACGGTCTAAATAAAGGAAAGAATAATAACGGTCTTGAGCCATTTCCTCATCCGTTAAAGAAGTCGTTCCATCTGCATAAACAGGGTTCCCGTTTTTATCGTAAATCACAAAGACGGTTGGCAGGCTGTTGCGGTATTGGGCTTCTTCCGGCGTCATGGAAACTGTTTTTCCGGGAGCGCCTGTAAATGTATATAAAATTTCCCCAGGCTGGATGGCTTCTTTTCCATCTTCCTGCCAGCAGGGTTTTGGCATCGTCAAAATAGCGGCGCCTTGGGCATCGGTTACAGCGCTGCCTAATTCGGATTCAAAATCCCCCCGTAAAAAACGGATAGTATATCCGGATAATGGCTCTCCTGTTGCAGAATCATTCAACCAGAATAAAGCCTGTCCTTTGGAGGACTGCATATAAACAGAAGGACTTGCAATCTGGATTGGCTTATATAAATCAAAAGGTTCCTTTGTTTTGGAATCCTGTAATGTAGTTTTGACGAGATAAAAACCTGGTGACGGCGCAGCAAATTCGACTGTACTAAGCCCTTCCGGAAAATCCCCCTGCCAGGCATCTGTTTGGGTCATGGTCTGGGGCAGAGCTTTTTCTGCAATGGTTTCAGAAGACGGAGGCAGTACCGCGCCTTTTCCGGAAAAATCTTCGGATCGTACCGGCGTATGCTTTAAAAATTCCAAATAGGCATCAAAAGCAGAACCTTGTTTGCCTTCTATTGCGTAAAGGGTTACTGTGCCGGGGCGGCTGCCCCGTCCAGATGTATCCAACTGGTACTCTAAAGAAATTGGGCTGCCGGGCTTTACCGTAGCAATCCTTTGATTGGTCATAACCAGAGAAAAATCCCGGTTTTCTGTGGTAAAATCATCTTGTGAAGCGTCTGGGAAGACTGCACCGGATACGGCTGTTAAATTTTGATTCACCGTAACCAGATAAGAAGCATTATATGGCATCATTTCACTAGGGGTTACAATAATTTGATTGTCTTTGACTTCCATGGAACAGGGCAAGGGTGGATCAATGGAAACAATCGCTTCCGGATTTTCCAGATTCGCCATAGGCATGGAAAATTCAATGGAAAATGGCCGGTCAATGGGTGCCCCGTCATTTCCTTCCTCTGTTGTTACGCGCATTGCTAAATGAGGTTCGATCCATGCCGTAAAAGGGTCTGACACATACGGCGCGTTGGGATCCGGCGGAAGCTCTACTAAAGTTTGGGGGATAGATTGTCCGTTTTCCAGAACTACCCGGAAAATACCATTTCCATGGGGTTCCACCGTAAATGGAACTTCCGGTGTTAATTTCATACAATTTTCTATGTAGCCTTTGGTCAATCCGCCAGGAGCATAAGGATTTTTCAGCAGGAAGCTTCCATCTAAAGACAGGCTGAAGTCATCCGCTTCGACTGCATATAAATTTTCTGGATAATGCCAGCCTAAAGCCGGTTCTAATGTTTCAGGCGGGGCAGGGGGGACTTTTACAGGAGCCAAAGGCGGCCTTTTTTGGATAGACAGCCATAGTACCAGTAAAAGCAAAACGATCAAAAAAGCGGCGAATAAAGCTTTTTTTTGGATGGACAGACGGTTATGATCCGGATTTGACATGGCGTAATGCACCTCCAGCTTTTTTAAATTTTAATGGTTCCGTTTTACAGCAACCGGATAAAGGGTAAGGACACGGGTTGCATCATTGAAATGATATTCAATAGCTCCGTAGGTTTTTATGGTATAAGGACTGCCGTTGTTTTCCAGTATGTTATGGATGCCCAGCAGGATAGAATATAAATGCTGCTGGAACGCTTTGCGGCTTTCCAAATAAGGCTCCCCTAACAGCTTGACTTCCAAAAAAACAGCTCCAGGTTTCCCTGGCGGAAAGTCCTGGAATTGTTTTGCAAACGCTTTTGAAAAATCTTCCTTTAATGTGGGGGAATCCGCCTGCACACTATATCCCAACTGCTCATAATATCCCGGCCCGCTGCCATCCGGTAAAAACGGGCTTCCGTCTGGGAAATGCTCCCGTTCCATTTCTTTTAACGACACCAAAAAATAATCATGATAGGGCCGTTCATTAGAGGATTCATCCCAGGTGGTATCTACATAAAGCCATTCCCCGTTTAGAAGTACCATATTCCAGGAGTGAGGGATTCCCCGGATACTGGAGCCTTGGATCAAACGGCAGGGAATTCCCGCCTGGCTGCATAAATATTGGAAACTGCGGCTGTAACCATCACAGATCCCATAGCCGTTTATTAAAGCAGCTTCTGTATTATCTCCAGGCTGGGCAGGGCCTTCCCGGTAAGAAAGATGCTCCAGCAGCCGATCATGGATTGCTTCTAATTTCCGCACAGGCTCCTCTGGCAGATTTTCCAATAAAGGGGCGGCTGCTTGCTGGAGCTTTTGGGTTTCCGTCAGGACAACAGGTTCTTTCCCGGAAACCATGGTAAAAGGTTCTGAAACCATACTGCCTGCCAGTATCAGGAAACCAAAAAGAAGCCGGAAAAATTTCATAGAATTCATCCCTTTTCACAAAATCCTCATACTGGAGTTATTATACCATGAATAGGGAACTGTTTCCAGTATTTCTATATTTATTCCTCTTGCGGGAGTTTTTCCCTTGCCTGAAGGCCATAGTCATATTGGCTGATAAATGGTGACACGCCGCCTTCAATATCGGTATAAGAAGACGGGGCTTTCCCTACAATGACAGTTTGTGCCAGACAAATGCTGGTATTGACATCAGCCGTTACCGAATAAAAAGGGATTACGCCTACCACTCGGACTTTTACAGTCATCATAATCCGGTGAAGTGTTTGGTTGATGCCTGCCGGCTGGAAATCATTATATAAATCTGTTTCCACATACCCAGCAGGAAATAACCGGAATTCTACAAGAGGCCCTCTGCCGGAAAATACCGATCCTCCAATCAATGTGCCTACTGGTATTTTTACTTCCTGCATAGTCTGTTTTTCCAGATATTCAGAAACCCGGTTTGTTACCTGAGCTTTTAACCGGTTCATAGTAACCATATCGGTTGTTAAGGAAGTCACTTGTCCTTCTATTCCCTGACGGACATTCACAATATTGTTGTATTGGACATTTTCTTCCTGAACAATGTCTAAAACGGCATCATTGATATTTCGTGTTGCCAATAACCGGGCCTGATAAGCGGCTACCGTTTCGATCATAGGCCGCATCCGGTGTTCTGCACCCAATAATAAAGCGCATAATAAAATGCCTGCCAATACCATTTTTACAGCGGTACGATGCCGCCGTTTTTTTCTTTTCGGCAAAAGGAACCGCCCCCTTTCTCCCATACATATGAGGAAAGAGGGCTGTAACTGAACGGATATAAAAAGATTTATGAGAAATTTGTTTCGCTGGGGGTGCGGAGATCGGACCGGCGGACTTTTCCTGATAAAGTCCGGGGCAATGCAGGGATAAATTCTACCACACGGGGATATTTATATGGCGCCGCGTGTTTCTTTACAAAATCCTGTAATTCTTTCTTTAATGCTTCAGATGGCAGCACTTCTGGTTCTAATACAACGATTGCTTTGACTACGGTGCCCCGGGCGGGATCGGAAATCCCTAAAACAGCACTTTCTGCAACAGCGGGATGCTGCGCCAATACATTTTCAATTTCATGAGGGCTGATGCGGTAACCGGAAGCTTTGATCAAATCCCCCTGGCGCCCGATATACCACAGGTATCCTTCTTCATCCATCCAGGCCATATCTCCTGTATGGTAAAGGCCGTCATGCCAAACGGATTCGGTTAATTCCTCGTTATGGTAATATTCCCGAAACAAACCGGAATGGGGTTTGTTTGTATCAATACAAATTTCTCCGGCGGCTCCGGGCGGAAGGGGTATACCGTCTTCATCTGTCAGGCGGATAGAAAATAAGGGGGAAGGTTTCCCCATAGAGCCAGGCTTTGGTTCCGATCCAGTTAAATTTGCTGCAACAATAACCGTTTCGGTCTGCCCAAAGGCTTCTTTGATGGCCAGTCCGGTTTGTTTTTTCCAGCGGGTAAAGATTTCCGGGCTTAGGGAATCCCCAATTGCAGTACAGCTGCGCAGAGCGCTCAAATCATATGCGGCCAAATGTTCCCGGAGCAAGGAACGGTATACAATAGGCGGGGCACAAAAACTGGTGACTTTATATTGGGCCATAACGGCCAGTAAATCTCTGGCAACGAAGCAGTCAAAATCATATACCAAAATACATGCCCCAACAAACCATTGGCCATACAGCTTTCCCCATACAGCTTTCATCCATCCGGTTTCCGCCGTACCCATGTGGAGATCTTCACTGTGAATGTCCTGCCAATAGCGGGCCGTCAAAATATGGGCTGCCGGATAAGTATGATCATGCAGGGCGATTCTTGGTTCATCCGCAATGCCTGATGTAAAATATAACAGCATGGGATCGGTTTTAGACAGGGAAACCCGTGTCCAGTTTCCATCTTGTTTTTCTAATTCCTGCTGGTAATCGATCCAGCCATCCCGGTGCCCGCGGACTAAAAATTTTGCCCGCATATCATGATATTCTTCACAGGCTTCCTCTACGGCCTGGGCTGTGATGCCTTCCCCGGATACAACACAAGCCGTAATACCGGTTACCTGGAAACGGCGGAGCAATTCCTGGACGGTGAGGGTATGGGAAACCGGTACAGCAACAGCTCCCAGCTTATGGAGTGCCAGAATGGTGAACCAAAATTCATAATGGCACCTTAATGACAACAATACCGTATCCCCTTTGATAATCCCTCTGGCAGCCAGCATTTGGGCACATTTATCAGAATATCGTTTCATTTCCCCAAAGGTAAAGGTTTTGGATTCTCCGGTTTCATTGCACCAGACCATAGCCCGGCGGTCAGGTTCCTGACGGGCAATTTCATCCACTACATCATAGGCGAAATTAAAATTTTCTGCCAATACGGGTTCAAATGTATTTAATACTCCATTTTCATCAAAAGTTTCTTTACAGAAGCCTTGATAAAAAGTTTCTATATTCATTGGTTATTTCCTTCCTTCCCAGCCTGCAATACCACTGCTAAAAATACACAAGGTGCACCGCCTACGGCGATCATGCCGTGGCCATGGCCTGAATCGTAATAAATCGCATCTCCGGCATTTAAAATTTCTGTATGATCTTCCATTTGGACTTTTAAAGAGCCGGAAATTACATAATCAAATTCCTGGCCTTTATGGGAAGATAAATGAATGGGCTGATCCTGTTCTTCCGGAAGATAAGGCGCCGTTACTAAAAAAGGTTCTGCTGCCTTGTGGGTAAAACGGTAAGCCAAATGGTTATATTGGAATCCAGCCCGCCGTTTGATATCCAGTCCTTCACCTGCCCGGACAATGGAATAAAAAGACAACCGGGGCTGTTCACCTGTCAGCAATTCTACAATGTCTACTCCAAACCGCTGTGCACAATTATAAAGAAAAGTAAAGCTGAAATCAACAGTTCCTGTTTCATATTCTGAATATTCTTCCACAGATACGCCTGCGGCCTGTGCCATTTCTTCAGCCGGAATTTCCATAATTTCACGTAACGTTTTAATGCGCTGTGCAATTTCCTGTATTTGCTGCATGAGAAAGCCTCCTCGTAATTTTATGATCCAGATTTCTTTCCCTGTTATCATAGCCCTTCCGCTGTTGCTTTGTCAAGTTTTCCGACCTTTTTACCAGAATCTAAATCTTCTTGACAGGGGGAAAATACCAGCCTATAATAGAAAGAACGCTATGTTTTTATAAATACAACGCTGGAGGGATTTTATGGATCTGTCTTATTCTATGCGCCTTCGTATCCATGGACAGGATGTATTTTTTGGGCCTGGTACAGAAGAACTGCTTCTGCTGGTCAAAGAAACAGGTTCTTTGCATATGGCTGCCGGAAAAATGGGGATGTCATACAGCAAAGCTTGGAAAATAATCCGCAGGGCAGAACAAGAGCTTCATTTCCCTCTTTTGGAACGGAAAGCCGGCGGCAGCGGCGGTGGATTTTCCAGGCTGACTTCAGAAGGCAGCCACTTTTTAGAACAATACCGGGCTTTTTGCCAGGATGTCTGTCAGGCAGCGAATCTTTCTTTTCAGACTTATTTTGGGAAGGCGGTAGAAATCAATGAAACAAATTAAAACAGTAGATGCAGTCGGGCATATTTTATGTCATGATATGACGCAGATCATCCGGGGAGAAACAAAAGATGCCCGGTTCCGGAAAGGGCATATTGTTGCGCCGGAAGATATTCCCGTTTTGCTTTCCATGGGAAAAGATACGCTTTATGTCTGGGAGCAAAAAGAAGGTTATCTTCATGAAAATGACGCGGCCCAACGGCTGGCAGCCCTTTGCGGACGGGGCAGGCTGACCTGCTCCCCGGTAAAAGAAGGGAAAATTGACTTATCTGCTCCCAGTGACGGTTTATTTTGTATGGATGTAAGCCGATTGGATCGGATTAACGCTTTAGGGGAAATCATGATTGCAGCCAGAGGCAACCATACACCAGTAAAAGCTGGTGACAAATTAGCGGGAACCCGTGTGATCCCATTGGTCATTGACGAAAAGAAGCTGGAACAGGCCGAAGAAATCGCAGGGACAGAACCTTTAATGACAGTAAAGCCTTTCCTGCCGAAAAAATGCGGCATTGTCACAACAGGCAATGAAGTTTTTTATGGACGGATCAAAGATACCTTTTCTCCGGTGGTTGCGGACAAATTAAAGGAATATGGCGGGGAAATTTTAGGTGTTACCCTTTGCGGGGATGCGCCGGAAGCCATCACTGCTGCAATCCAGGCTTATTTGGAACAAGGAGCTGATTTTGTCTGCTGTACAGGGGGCATGAGTGTTGATCCTGACGACCGCACCCCTGCGGCAATTCGGGCAACAGGCGCTGATATTGTCACTTATGGCGCTCCGGTTTTACCTGGCGCAATGTTTTTGCTTTCTTACCGGAACGGAGTCCCCATTGTTGGCCTTCCCGGTTGTGTGATGTATGCCAAACGCACGATTTTTGATTTGGTACTTCCCCGTTTGATGGCAGATGTCCCCGTATCAAAAGAAGATCTTGCCCGCTTTGGAAATGGCGGACTGTGTTTAAACTGTGAAACCTGCCGGTTCCCAAATTGCGGATTTGGGAGGATGGGCATATGATCACCCATATTGACGAAAATGGAAATGCGGTGATGGTAGATGTCAGCGGAAAAGCAGAAACCTTCCGGACTGCCGTAGCACAAGGAGAAATCCATGTAGGCCCGGAAGCTTTTGCCGCAATTCGGGACGGTGCAGTTAAAAAAGGGGATGTATTAGGAGTTGCGCAGGTAGCCGGGATTATGGCTGCCAAGCGCACCTGGGAGCTGATTCCCTTATGCCATCCCTTGTTCCTTTCCAAATGTGCCGTTACTTTTACATTGCGGGAAGAAGATCATACGATTATAGCAGAATGTACAGCCAGTACCACGGGGCAGACCGGAGTGGAAATGGAAGCTTTAACCGGAGTTTCCGGAGCATTGCTCACCATTTACGATATGTGTAAGGCCATTGATAAAAGCATGGTATTGGGGCAAATCCATCTGGTACAGAAAACAGGGGGAAAATCCGGGGACTTTACATTTCCATTACAAAAGATCGAATAATTCCTGGGGCCTGGCAATTAAGGCTTGTGCGCCGCTTTCCAGAAGTTCCTCTTTGGTACGGAATCCCCATAAAACACCTACGGCAAAAACTTTCCCATTCCGGGCGGTTTCCATATCGACGCTGGTATCCCCTAAATAAACGGTTTCTTCCGGTTTAGCGCCTAATTCTTTCAGTACCAGGTCTACCAAAGAGCCGTCCGGCTTGGTGGGATAACCTTCCCGCTGGCCGTAAATGACAGCGAACCGATCCCCAAAATAATTCGGCACCATTGCCGTTACAAATTGATGGGGCTTATTGGAAAGGATTGCTAATTTCATCCCCCGGGCCAGAAGCCCGTCCAGCATTTCTAAAATGCCATCATAAGGGCGGGTTAAATCTTTCCCATGGACATCATACCATTCATTAAATAATTTCCGTAATTGTGCCAGGATTTTGGGATCGTTCCGGAAAGGTTCCGGCGTCATCCGTTCAATCAGTTTTGCAACCCCATTCCCTACAAAATACCGGTAGGCATCTACTGGATGCTGGGGCATTCCCATTGCCGCTAATGCCCGGTTGCTGGCGTCGGCTAAATCATCCAAGGTATTCAGCAAGGTTCCATCTAAATCAAAAATACCATATTTTTTCATTTTTATATCCCTTTCCTATGGTTCTTTTTCAAGAGTTTTTCCAATTTATTATACCACAAAAATCAAATATTTGTAGATAAAACCATGAAGAAAACCGCCGGCAAAGTTAGAAATCCACTTTGCTGGCGGTTTTGTATATTGTCTTTTGTATAACAGAATAAAATTCCTACTTTGCGTATTCAATGGCACGGTTTTCACGTACACAGTTGACTTTAATCTGTCCAGGATAGTCCAATTCATTTTCAATTTTTTTGACAATTTCCCGTGCTAAAATAACCATTTGGTCATCATTTACTAAATCCGGTCTCAGCATAATACGGATTTCACGTCCAGCCTGAATGGCGAAACACTTGTCCACACCTTCAAAAGAGTTTGCAATTTCCTCCAGTTTTTCCAAACGCTTAATGTAATTTTCCAGATTTTCCCGCCTTGCTCCGGGGCGGGCAGCGGAAATAGCATCGGCAGCCTGTACCAGACAGGCTACAACCGTACGGGGTTCCACATCATTGTGGTGGGCTTCAATCGCATGGATAATTTCCGGGCCTTCCTTATATTTCCGGGCTAAATCTACACCAATCTGTACATGGGAGCCTTCGATTTCATGGGTCATGGATTTTCCAATATCATGAATCAGGCCAGCCCGGCGGCACTGGGTTTCATCGGCTCCCAGTTCTGCAGCCATCATGCCGGCTAATTGGGAAACCTCAATGGAATGGGCTAATACATTTTGTCCATAACTGGAACGGTAACGCATACGGCCCAGCAGCTTTATCAGTTCCGGGTGCATTCCATGAATGCCGCAGTCCATAACAGCATGTTCGCCGTCCTGTTTAATTTTCGCTTCAATTTCCCGGCGGGATTTTTCCACCATTTCCTCAATACGGGCCGGATGGATGCGGCCGTCTTGAATGAGGCGTTCCAAGGCCAGGCGGGCAATTTCCCGTTTGACTGCGTCATGGCTGGAAAGGGTAATGGCTTCCGGCGTATCGTCAATAATGAGATCCACACCGGTCAAAGTTTCCAAAGTCCGGATATTCCGGCCTTCCCGGCCAATAATACGGCCTTTCATTTCATCACTTGGCAGCGGGACAACCGATACGGTCAGTTCAGCCACATAATCTGCGGCGCAACGCCCTACGGCAGACGCAATAATCCGTTTTGCCCGCTGTTCGGATTCATCCTTTAACTGTGCCTCATACTGGGCAATTTTTACAGCTTTTTCATGGGTTAAATCCCCTTCCAGATTGGAGAGAAGGTAATTTTTTGCCTGATCCGCTGTAAACCCGGAGATCTTTTCAAGCATTTCAAATTGGCGGTTTTTAATTTCTTCCGCTTCTTGGAGCTTTCCTTCAGCAGCTTTGATTTTATCCTGGAGGGTTTCGTCTTTTTTCTCAAGGTTATCAAGCTTCTTGTCAACACTTTCTTCTTTCTGTTGAATCCGGCGTTCCAGCCGGGATACTTCATTCCGCCGATCCTTCAATTCCTTTTCAGCATCTTGTTTGAGCCGGTAAATTTCGTCTTTCGCTTCGATCACAGCTTCTTTTTTCTTGGTTTCCGCAGATTTAATTGCATCACCAATAACACGTTTTGCCTCTTCCTCAGCAGAACCAAGAGCAGCTTCTGCTGTTTTTTTCCGGTAAGTGATCCCCAGCGGGAACGCAATCACGACTCCGATTGCTACTCCAACGACTACACTAATCGCCAGTATAAGCACGGATGTAGGTGACATGAAACACATTTACCTCCTTATGCAATTTTCAATGTCCGCAAATCGTAGGCAGCAGTGAGCTGCTTACGAATGAATATTTTTATGGATACCGCATATTGACAGCTTGGAAAATCATTTTCCGATTGCTACAAACAAAAAAACCCCGAACACTCCAGAAAAAAGCATAATGGCTTCTAAAAGCAGGAATTATACTTTCATTCTGACGTTTCAGGCTTTCTCCAACGGAATACCTTAAAACATGAATGCATGACATATTTATTTTATATTTCTTTCCCTATATTGTCAAGGCGTTATCAGGCAAGGCTGTTAAAAAACTTGTATTGGATTCTTTACCTTTTGGGAAAATGATGTTATAATGATGCAAAGTGGAAAATCGCCTTTATATAAAATTGAAATAAATATAGAAAGGACTTGTTCAATATGCCGAATTATTACCAGCCTGAAATTGAATGTGCTTCACAGGATCAAATCAGGGCTTGGCAGGACGAAGGTCTTGTAAAAACTGTACATCGGGTTTATGAGAATGTGCCTTATTACCGGAATCTCATGGATCAAAAAGGCGTAACTCCGGATGATATTCACTCAGTAGATGATTTGCATAAACTGCCTTTCCTGACGAAAGACGATTTACGGGACGCCTATCCTTATGGATTGTTAGCCGTCCCTTTAAGTGACTGCGTGCGTATCCAGTCCACAAGCGGTACGACTGGGCGCCGCGTAGTGGCATTTTATACCCAGCACGACATTGATATTTGGGAGGACTGCTGTGCCCGAGCCATTGCAGCGGCAGGCGGCACAAAAGAAGATGTAGTCCATGTCTGTTATGGATACGGTTTGTTTACAGGAGGGCCGGGATTAAATGGCGGCTCCCATAAAATGGGTTGTCTGACCCTGCCTATGTCCTCCGGCAATACAGAACGCCAGATCCAGTTTATGTGTGACTTAGGTTCCACCATTTTATGCTGTACCCCTTCTTATGCAGCTTATTTAGCGGAAAGCATTTATGAACAGGGCGTCCGGGATCAAATTAAATTAAAAGCCGGTATTTTTGGGGCAGAAGCCTGGACAGAAGAAATGCGCCAGGATATCCAAAATAAATTAGGGATCAAAGCTTATGATATTTATGGTCTGACTGAAATTTCCGGCCCTGGCGTTTCTTTTGAATGCAGCGAACAAACAGGTATGCACATCAATGAGGATCATTTTATTGCTGAAATTATCGATCCGGTTACCGGGGAAGTCCTTCCGGAAGGGGAAAAGGGAGAATTGGTCTTTACCAGTATTTCAAAAGACGCATTTCCTTTGATCCGTTACCGGACACGGGATATTTGCGTTTTGAGCCGGAAAAAGTGTTCCTGCGGGCGCACCCATGTGAAAATGTCCAAGCCTATGGGCCGCAGTGATGATATGCTGATTGTAAAAGGCGTCAATGTATTCCCGTCCCAGATTGAAACCGTCCTGCTGAACAAAGGCTACCCGGCCAATTATCAAATTGTTGTCAGCCGTGAAAATAACAGCGATAAGATCGAAGTTCTGGTAGAAATGACGCCGGAAATGTTCTCTGATACCTTGTCTACGGTTTCCGCCAGGGAAAAAGAACTGGTAGACGCCTTGAAAGCCATGTTAGGGATTTACGCGGCTGTTCGTCTGGTATCACCTAAGAGCATCACACGCAGCGAAGGAAAAGCTGTCCGTGTTATTGATAAACGCAAACTGTATTGATCAATTTTAGGAAGGAGCAGATTGATTATGACTGCAAAACAAATTTCTATTTTTCTGGAAAATAAGCCCGGGAAGCTTTCCGAATTTACAAAAGTCCTGGAGCAAAACAATATCAATATGCGCGCCCTGTCCTTAGCTGAGGCAGAAGATTTTGGAATTTTGCGTCTGATCGTAGATGATTCATATAAAGCTGCTTGTGTCCTGAAAGAAAACAGTTATATTTTTTCCATTACGCCGGTTTTGGCAGTGGGGATTCCAGACCGTCCGGGCAGTTTGGTAAAAGTCCTGGATTTATTAGGGGATAATGGCGTGAATTTAGAGTATACTTATGCCTTTACAACACGGAAAAAAGATATGGCTTATATGATTTTCCGGGTAACAGATAATGAAAAAGCCATTGAAGTATTAACAAAAAATGGGATTCAGCCTATCTGCCAAAGCGAGTTGTCCAAGCTGTTTGAATAGGATTGTTTAAAAAAAGAGGCTGCCGTGCCGGATGCAAAAACCATAAATGCGGCAGCCTCTTTCTTTCAGATGGAAATTCAAAAGAATGGGAGGATTGGGAATTTGAAACATCTGAACGAACAGCAGATCGCAGCCCTTGCGCCAAATCCAACTGCCGCTGTCAACGGCAAAAAAATTTCACAAAAAGGCGGGTTTGTCCGGAGGGAATGTTCTGCTGACGGAAGCTTTTATCTTGGGGAATGTACCGGAAGCGGCAAAAGCAATTATATTGTTACAGCAGATTTTATCAATCCGGATCAGCCTGTATTCCGCTGTTCCTGCCCCAGCAGGCAGTTTCCCTGCAAGCACAGCCTTGCCTTGCTTTATGAAATTTTAGCGGAAAAGCCTTTTACCACTTGTGAAGTTTCACCGGACATTTTAGAAAAACGGAAAAAAATACAGGCCCGCGCAGAAAAGAAACAAACAGATTCTGCCGCTGGGGAGAAGAAGCCTGCCAAAGTCAATAAATCAGCCTGGACAAAAAAATTAAAAAAACAGTTGGAAGGCTTGGAGCTGGCTGCAAAGCTCATCCAGGATTTGCTCCGGGCAGGGCTTGGAACCATGGGCGGCACAGCCTTGGATACATACCGCCAGCTTTCCAAGCAGTTGGGGGATTATTATTTACCCGGCCCCCAGCGCTTATTAAACGGCTTGATTCTGGAAATTGAGGAATTCCAAAAGGACGGGGAAGATGCCCATTATGACAAGGCGATCCGGATTTTAGAGGAATTATGGGCACTGGTGAAAAAATCCCGGGAATATCTTTCCGGAAAATTGGAACGGGGAGAAATCGGTTTAGATGAAAGCCCACTTTATGAAGATTTAGGCGGGGTTTGGAAGCTTTCCGAACTGGAAGGCCTGGGCTTGTGCAAAAAAGATGCCCGGTTTACACAGCTTGCCTTTTGGATTGAATTTCATAAGTCCCGGAAGGAATTTATTGATATCGGATGCTGGGCCGACCTGGAGGATGGGAATATTTTCCTGACCCGGAATTACCGCCCTGTAAAAGCTTTAAAGAATATCAAACAGGAAGACAGCACTTTCGGCGTAGCTGAAATCCCTTCCGCAGCCCTTTACCCAGGCAATGGGAACCGCCGGCTCCGTTGGGAATCGGCACGGATTGTCCCTTTGAAACAGGAGGATTGTTCTGCCTTGTATTCTTACGGGGCGCCGGCATTGGCTCCCGTTGTAAAAGAAGCCAAAAATATTTTAAAAGATCCTTTAGCCGATCCGGTTTTTTATAAGCTGATCCGGTTTGCACAGATCAGCCATAGCCCGGAAGGGCTTGCTTTAACCGACAGCCAGGGCAGCAGCATCCTATTGGCAGACCGGCCAGGGACAGAACCTTCCACCAATCATCTCCTTGTTTTCCCAGAAGAGGACGCTTTAAAAAATAATGTGTTATTAGGGGCTTTCTGGTATGACGGGGTAAACCGGCGTTTGGCAATCCAGCCCCTTAGCATCATAACACCGGATTCCGTTATTCGTTTGTTATATTAAAAAAGGGGGCTGTAAAAAATGAACCTGTCAGCATTTTATGAATTAAGGGAACGCCTGCGGACAGCCGCAATCGCGGGGACAGCTTTAATGGGAGATGACTTCCGGCTCCGGCGGGCAGTGGAACAATTAGCCCCCCTGGAACAGGCTTCTCCGATCTTTGCGAAAATCGGCCAGCTTACCCGGAATGCGCTGGCACCGGACTGTCCGGATCCGGCTGGGGCATTATTGGACGCTTTAAGCCTGACAGATGCGGTACTTTGCACCCAGGGTGCTGTTTCTGTCAGCCAGCCCTTGACGCCTCTTGAAACAAAAGGCTGGGGGAAAGCTGTAACAATGGCTCCTTACAGCCTGTTAAGCCCTTTACAGGGGGCTTTGGAAAATCCAGCTTCCGGGACTTATGGCATTGTGGTAAATGCCCATGAAACGCATCCGGAATTATTCCAGGATTACCGGATTAAAGCGGCACTGGTGAAAACCTTAGGCGCTTCCTATGGCAGTTTAGCCAATGAAGCGGCGGATTGGATCGCGGAAGATGGCGAAGCGGCAATTCCTCTGCTGAAACAGGACTTTAATCCTGCCGGGAAACGGGAAATGGCCCGCCGGGTGCAGGTCATAGATCGGATTGCAGGCGGGAAAGAAAATGATTTTTACCTGGAGCAAATCCCAAAGGCTTCGAAAGAAGTCCGTCCTGCGTTAATTTATGCCCTGCGCCACAAGGAAGAAAATACAGAAAAGCTTATGGAGCTGGTTCAGACAGAAAAAGGCGACAGCAAAACGCAAGCTTTATGGCTCCTGACCGGGAAAGACGATCCGGAAGTGTGGGCTTTTTTAGGGGACCGCTTCAAGAAAAAGCCAGAACAGCTCCTTCCTCATTTGGCCCATGCCAGTTCAAAAGAAAGCGGACAGATATTAGCTCAGCAGTTCCTGGAATTTTTAGAACCTTTTGAACAGGATCATTCCCTGAAATTAGAGAAGCAATCCAGTGAGCGTTTAAAGAAGTTATTGGAAGCCTTGCGGGGCCAGGGGAAAGACTGTCCTGAAATCCGTACCCTTTATCACAGGGCCGCCAGATTCGGCACCCGGATGGATTATCCAAAAAATCTGAATGAATTCCGGCATGTTACCCCTATGAGCCAGGCCCTTCCACTGGCTTTGATGTATGGGGTAGCAACTGCCCCCAGTTTGGAATCCTTGGCAAAGGAACTTTACCAAACCTATGGAGGTGCCTATGCAGGACCTTTATTTGTTTCCATGCTTCTGACACAGCCGGCGGATAAAGTTTATGAAGCCTTTGAATCTGTAATTGCCTCCAATGGGAAATCGGACGGGGCTTCGGAAATGCTCCAGAATGTCTTTTCCAGTATGCAGTGGGATGCGGCACAAGAACGAACCATGATCCGGCTAATGGGTTCTGAACCGGTTTATGGCACTGGGATTTCCCTTTTTCCCATTAAAAAACCTTTGGACTACCGCTGGTATGATTTACTCATGAAAAAACGCTGGGATCGGTTCCTGACTTATATGATCCCGCAAAATAATCAGCCTGTTTGTGAAAAATTAGGCGCTCATTTTTATCATGTGGCGCTGCTTTCCATTGATGTGGAAGGTCTGTATCAGGCTATGAAAATTTGCGGCTGGCAGGACTGCAAAGGGCTTCTGAGCCAGTGGGCCAAACGCAAAACACGTGTTTCCAGTTGGGAACTGATGCGGCATTTTTCCAATTTGCCGGGGAAAGAAGCTGACCGGGTGGCGGAGCTGGAACAGACTTTGAAGCTGTTGGAAAAAGGCCACGTGAAATTATACAGCGGCTCTTTAGATGCTTTGCGCACCCAACTGGAAGAATTGAAAATAAAACTGCAAAGAAATGGAGAATTGTAACTATGGCTCAAACAAAAGTACAGCGGCTGCCTGCTGAACAATTATTCCAGGAAGAAATTGATCTGTTGATCTCCGCAGAAAAAGACCCAATTCCTGCGGGCTGGAAAATGTCCCCCCGTTCGGTACGTACCTATATTTGCGGCGGCAAAGTGAAAGGGAAAATCATTACGCCAAAATATATCGGCCAGGAACGGCTGGTAGAAATTGCAATCGCAACCCTTGTAACGGATCGGGCTTTATTGTTGATTGGGGAGCCGGGAACGGCAAAAAGCTGGCTTTCTGAGCATTTAACTGCCGCCATCAATGGGGATTCCACAAAAGTTGTCCAGGGGACAGCCGGAACCACAGAAGAACAGATCCGCTATTCCTGGAATTACGCCATGCTGATTGCGCAAGGGCCGTCTTTGGAAGCCATGCTGAAAAGCCCTATTTACCGGGCTATGGAAAGCGGTTCTATTGCCCGCGTAGAAGAACTTTCCCGTTGTGCTTCCGAAGTACAGGACGCTTTGATTTCTATTTTATCTGAAAAGCGGATTTCTGTACCGGAATTGGGGATTGAAGTGCCGGCACAAAAAGGGTTTTCGATTATTGCCACTTCCAATACCCGGGATAAAGGCGTAAATGAAATGTCTGCGGCATTGAAACGCCGGTTTAATATTGTAGTATTGCCCGCCCCCTCCAATCTGGAAGCGGAAATTGAAATTGTCCGTACCCGTGTCAGCCAGCTTGCTCAGGGCCTGGATCTCAATGCGGGGCTGCCCGCCGAAGAAGTGGTAGAAAAAGTCTGTACCATTTTCCGGGAACTGCGGGCCGGGCAGACTTTAGACGGCAAGCAGAAATTAAAACCGCCAACAGGCGTCCTTTCCACCGCAGAAGCCATTTCTTTATTGGCCAATAGCATGGCTTTAGCGGGCAGCTTTGGCAATGGTTCCATTGCGGATGAAGATTTAGCAGCCGGGTTACAGGGAGCCGTTGTAAAGGATGAAGAAAAAGATAGTACGGCCTGGAAAGAATATTTAGAAAATATTATGCGCAAACGTGGTTCCCATTGGGCAGGCTTGTACCGGGCATGCAGGGAGCTGAACCAATGAGGGAAGATCCAGTTTATTTTGGGATACGTCATCTTTCTCCGGCTGGGGCATGGCACTTGCGGAAGCTGCTGGATGAAATACAGCCCCGTTTACTGCTGATTGAAGGCCCCAGTGATTTAAATGGATTGCTTCCGGATCTTCTGCATCCGGAAACACAGCCTCCTCTGGCAATTCTGGCTTATACTCAGGAAATTCCGGTTCATTCCATTCTTTATCCTTTTGCGGCCTATTCTCCGGAATATCAGGGGATTTTATGGGCTGGGGAACATGGGATTGAAAGTCGTTTTATTGATCTGCCTTCAGAAGTTTTTTTAGCTCTTTCCCAAAAACGGGGCAAAGAAACCGACGGTGAAGAAAGCAGTACAGCAGTTTATCGGGAACTAGACCGTCAGGCAGGCGGGGATGGCCACGAAACCTTTTGGGAACATCTTTTGGAACATAATCCGTCTTTTGATGCTTACCGGAAAGGTGCGGCTTCTTTTGGGGCCCAGCTGCGGCAGGAAACAGCAGGATTAGACTCCGACTGGCCGGAAACCGTAATACGGGAAGCTTATATGCGTTATGAAATTGAACAGGCATTTTCCCAGGGCTACCAGCCCAATGAAATTGTAGTGGTAACAGGTTCTTACCATGTGGAAGGGCTGAAATCCATAGATCCTATGACAGAAGAAGAACGGAAAAGCCTGCCCCGGGTCCCAACCAACAGCACGCTGATGCCATATTCTTTTTATCGGCTTTCTTCCCGTTCTGGTTATGGGGCCGGCAATAAAGCCCCAGCTTATTACTCCCTCCTATGGGAAGAGCTGTGCGGAGAACAGCCGGGATTAGCGGCGGAAAGCTACCTTTCCCGGATCGCTGTATGGCAAAGGGCCCATGGGACTCCGGTTTCCTCGGCAGAAGTCATTGAAGCAGTCCGTCTGGCAGAATCCCTTTCCAAAATCCGTGGATGGGAAATCCCAGCCCTGCAAGATCTGCGGGATGCGGCAATTACATGCTTAGGACATGGGGAATTTGCCGGAATACATTTAGCCGTTGCAGATACGGAAATCGGCACAGAAATCGGTACATTACCGGAAGGCGTCAGCCGCACCAGCATCCAGGAGGATTTTTACCGGCAGTTAAAAGAATTAAAATTAGAAAAATACCGGGCTCTTTCGGCCCAGGATTTATCCTTGGATTTGCGGGAGAACCGGACGGTAAAGTCGCAAAAAGCTGCTTTTTTAGATTTGGAACGTTCTTTTTTCTTACACCGTTTGCGGGTGCTGGGGGTTTCTTTGGGAGCTTTGCAGCCAGGCACACAGGAAAATGCAACCTGGTCAGAAAAATGGATTGTCCGGTGGACGCCGGAGGCCGAAATTGAACTGGTTGAAGCGGCTTTAAGCGGGGATACCATCCTGTATGCCGCCAATTTTAAACTGCGGGAACGGGCAGAAAAAGCTTCCCGTATTGATGAAGCCGCTTCCGTTATTGAGGATGCGTTCCTTTGCGGAATGTCCTCTGCCGCGAATTATGCAACGTCTGCTTTGCAGGGGCTGGCGGTGGAAGCTGCATCTTTAGAGGAGCTGGCTTTGACTGCGCAGCATCTTTCCACCATCCTGCAATATGGAAATATCCGGCAGGTGGATTCCGCACCCTTAAAGCCCGTTTTAGAGCAGATTTATTTCCGTTCCTGTCTTTTACTGCCGGGTTCCTGTGTCTGCGACAACAGTGCAGCAAAGGTTATCCTTGGGGCAATGGAACGCTTAAACGCGGCACAGCTCAGCAATTCTTTTTTAGACCCGGAATCATGGCTGGATGCCCTTCATCAAGTAGCCGGGCGGGATGATTTGAATACCCATACTTCCGGTTATGCAGCCGCAATTTTACTGGAACGGGGCCAGATGGATTCCCAAGCCCTTGCTCAAGAAGTCCACCGCCGTTTATCCCCCGGCACTCCGGCAGATTTAGGCTCCGGCTGGTTTGAAGGGCTTTCCATGAAAAACCATTATGCTTTAATTGCACGGCAGTCCCTTTGGCAAAGTCTGAGCGATTATTTAGACAGCTTGGATGATGAAGAATTTAAACGGGCTTTGGTCTTTTTACGCCGTGCTTTTGCAGATTTTTCCTCCCGGGAACGGGATGAAATTGCAGAAAACCTAGGGGAAATTTGGAAAATCAATACCCAGCAGGTCAGTGAAGTCATTAACAGCCCTTTGACTGGGGAAGCAAAAGAAATGCTGGAAGGGTTGGATGATTTTGACTTTGATTTATAAGGAAAGGAGGGGGCCTTATTGGAAAATCAGGAACGGATTTGTCGGTGGCGTTTGATTTTAGGCCAGGATACCCAGGAGCGTTTTTCCGCTATGGGCGGTTCCGGATTGACTGCCCAGCAGGATTTAATGGATCAGGCTTTAGCGGCTATTTATAACCAGACCAGTGCAGGCGGTTTTGGAAATGGCGGCCCTGGAGCTGGACATGGGCCTTCCAATCCCCAGATTACCCAATGGCTGGGAGATGTCCGGTCTTTATTTGATAAAGAGCTTGTAACAGTAATCCAAGGGGATGCCATTAACCGCTGCGGCCTAAAACAGCTTTTATTTGAACCGGAACTGTTGGAAAATTTAGAACCGGATGTGGGGTTAGCTTCTACAATTTTGACATTGAAAGAACAGATCCCCAAAGGCTCTAAAGACAGTGTGCGTTATTATATCCGGAAAATTGTGGAACAGATCAACCGCCTTTTGGAACAGGATATCCGCCGGGCTGTGACAGCTTCTTTGAACCGCCGCAGACATTCCCCCATTCCTTCTGCGGCAGCTTTGGACTATAAACAGACCATTTCCCGGAATTTAAAAAATTACCATCCAGAATTAAATGCTATCGTACCGGAACATTTCTATTTTTTTGACCGCACCAGTACAACGGCTGCCAATAAATGGACGGTTATTTTAGATGTGGATCAGAGCGGCTCCATGGGGGAATCTGTTATTTATTCTTCTATTATGAGCTGTATCTTAGCCAGCATGTCCAGCTTAAAAACCAGGATTGTTGCTTTTGATACCAGCATTGTGGATTTGACAGAAAAAAGTGACGATCCGGTGGATTTGCTTTTTGGGTTCCAGTTGGGAGGCGGTACAGATATTGACCGTTCTATTGCTTATTGTGAACAGTTTGTAGAAATACCAGCTAAAACTTTATTTTTCCTGGTAACGGATTTATATGAAGGCGGCAACCGCGCAGCTTTACTGCGCCGTTTAGAAGGGTTAAAAACTTCAGGCGTTACAGTCATTTGTTTATTAGCCATTGCCGACGGAGGCCGTCCTTATTATGACGCGCAAATGGCACAGAAGGTTTCCGGATTGGGGATTCCGTGCTTTGCATGCAGTCCCCAGCTTTTGCCCCAGCTTTTAGAACGGGCATTCCGGGGACAGGATTTAGCCGCCTTTCAAAAAGAATTTGAAAAACGCAAACGCTAACCATAAAAAAACAGCTTTTGGAATTTTCCAAAAGCTGTTTTTTTATGTATTTGTTTTTTTAGTTCAATATATAATGCTGATTTTTGAGGCTTTCTTCCCGCAGGCGGAACCGTTCGATTAGGCCCTTTAAGGTTGCTGCCTGCTGGAACAGTTCTTCACTGGCAGCAGCACTTTCTTCCGCTGTGGCGGAATTGGTAGAAACAACAACTGAAATCTGTTCCATTCCTTCGGAGATATCACGCAATTCTTCTGCCTGTGCAGATGCCGCCGAAGTAATGTGTTCCGTAGCACCCATTACATTTTTTGTCCCCATTACAATCTCGTCAATAACATTGGCTGCTTCTTCTACAATATGAGCGCCTTTTTTTACGGAAAGAATAGCGGAATCAATCAATTCGGTTGTGCCATTAGCAGCTTCCGCGCTTTTTGTAGCCAGGGAACGGACTTCGCCGGCAACAACTGCAAATCCTTTTCCGGCAGCTCCGGCGCGGGCTGCTTCCACAGCCGCATTCAAAGCTAAAATATTAGTCTGGAACGCAATGTCATCAATCGTTTTGATAATGGTACTGATTTGGTTGGCAGCACGGGTAATATCATGCATTGCATCCAGAGCTTCTTTCATCATGCTGTTGCAGTGGTCAACCTGGGAACCCATCCCATTTACCTGCTGTTCTGCTTGGTCAGCATTTCCAGCCGTTTGTTCTACATGGGAAGAAATCGTAGATATTGTGCTTCTTAAGTCATCAACAGAAGCGGCCTGCTGGGTAGAGCCTTGCGCCAGCGTTTGGGCATTGGCACTGACTCTGCCTGCACTGTCCGATACAAGATAAGCTGTCCCGCTGATTTTTGCAAAAGTACCGTTCAAATTATTCAGAATGACTTCAAAGGCATTTTTAATCGCCTGAAAATCTCCTACATATTCATTTTGAATGGAAAGATCCAAATTGCCTTCAGCCATTTCTGACAGCAAATGTGAAATTTCATTGATATATTGGGCCAGAGTATGCTGTGTCCGCTGTACGGCATCTACCAGCATGCCAATTTCAGAAGTATCCGGTTCCATATCCAAATGGAAGGAAAGTTCCCCATTTGAAATATGTGTCATGATTTCACTGATAGAAGCAACAGGACGGATAATACCGCGTTCTGTTATACGGATCGAAATGATTTGTGTAACACTTACAGTCAAAATCATGATAAGCGTCAATGTAAAAACAACTTTTTGACGGGCCGCAGCAGCATCCGCCTGTGCAGAACACCGGATAGAAAGCATATCAATAAATTCTTCTGTCAGTATACTGACATTTGTAATGCCAGTGGTATATTCTTCCCCATACATCAAATCCAAAGCTTTTTGATGATCCCCTTTTCCAACTGCTACCATGGCATCTTCTTCCAAAGAAATCAGGGAATTGGACAGGGCTAAAACAGATTCAATTTTGGCTTTTTCGTTTTCTTCCAAGCCAATAAGCTCCATTTGCTCTATGGCTTTGTCCCGTCGTTTTGTGGTGTTTACTTCATTCCAATAGTTGTTATAATGTGCAGGGTCCCCATTGGCACTGTATGCGCGGACCTCATTGGTTAAATATTGAGATCCATCTCGGAGCTGGTAAGCTAAGTTTACCATTTCATATCGGTCGTCCATGGTTTTTTCAGCCGCTAGAGTAGAAAACTCATTGAAAATCGAAAGAAGGGTTACAATAACCAATAGGGCAATAGAACCTCCGCCTATTAACGCGCTCATTTTGGACTGTTTCATCCGTTTTTTCATCTTAGCGATACCTCCACGCAACAAAATTATAACAATTATCTAAAATAACAAAAAGTGTCTAATTTTTCATAAGGCAGAGTTTCAACTGAATTATAAACATTGCTATAATTTTTTTATTATTATATCGCAAATAGTGGAATATCACAACCCCCAAAACTTATTTTTCTATAAAATGTTAAAAAGTAACGAAAAACCAAAAGATTATTTTTATAAAATTACAAAACCTATCGTTTAGTGGATTATTTCTGTGCAGTATTTACAGACAAAAGACCCGCATGAGAAAGGGCTTTCTGTAAGGCGCCTGCAAAAACGGATGTAAATATGACTTTCAGCAGATCTCCCCAGACAAAAGGCAGTACACCGGCGGCTAAAGCGGCCTGGAAGGAGATATGTCCGGAAACGGCTAACCATGCGGTTCCGCCTGCATAACCAACAAGGCTTGCCACTATCATAGCAGCTCCATATTTCAAACAGCTATGGCCCCATTTTTCAACAATAAAAGCAATGATAAACGCCATAAAAGGATAAACAATCAGATACCCGCCCGTAGGCCCGGCCAGCTTTGCAAGGCCACCGGAAAAACCAGAAAAAACAGGTGCTCCTACGGCGCCTAACAATAAAAATGCGGTCTGTGTCCAAAAAGCCATCTTCTTTTCTAACAGGACGCCTGTTAAATATACAGCAATCCAGCTTAAAGAAATGGGTACAGGGGGAAGGGGGATAATAAACTGGGATAAAATAGCCGTAATTGATACCATTAAAGCGCAGTAAAGGATATTTTTCGTTTTTTTCATGAAAATCCACTCCTATTCAACAGAAATTATAAATGAATAAATGGGCTGCCCTCCATTTACCAGTACCAATTCGATATTATTGGGAATTTTAGCTGTAACGGCGGCTTCTACTGCGGAAGCCTGCTCCTCAGTGACTTCCTGCCCGTAAAGCAATGTTACAACACTGCTGTCTTTTTGCAGCAGACCCCGGGTCAGTTTCACTGCCATATGAGATAAATCATGGCCAGTAAAAGATAATTTCCCATTTTCTAAGGCCAGTAATTCCCCAGACTTAATTTTATGCCCGTCAAAATCACTGTCCCGGGCTGCAAAAGTAATCAGCCCTGTTCCAACCCGTTCAAATGCTTTTTGCATGGCAAGCAGATTCTCTCTTGGGGTTGCATCCTCGTCAAAAGCTAACATTGCGGACAGCCCTTGCGGAATGGTGCGGGTAGGAAGCACCATAACCCCCCGGTCTGCTAATTTTGCAGCCTGTTCTGCCGCCATAATAATATTTTTATTGTTGGGAAGGACAAATACATTTTTTGCCGGTACGCCATGAATGGCCGAAAGAATATCATCTGTTGAAGGATTCATGGTTTGTCCGCCGGACACAATATGGGTTACACCAAGATCTGTAAATAATGTCTGTATTCCTTCTCCGGCGGCTACCGCAACAAATCCATAATTTTGTGACGGATCTACCGGCATATAAGGAAATGCCTGGGAACTTTTTGGCTGGTCTTCCATGGCTGCCCGCCGTTTTTCATACTGTTCCCGCATATTTTCAATTTTAATGCCTGTAAGCTGGCCATATTCCAAGCCTTTTTGCAAAGCATTGCCTGGATTGTCCGTATGCACATGGCATTTGATAATGGATCCATCCGCTACCGTTACTGCGCTGTCCCCGATTCCTTCCAAATAAGCCCGCAGTTCCCCGTAATGAGCAGAAGCTTCCTCACAAAGCACAAGAAATTCTGTACAATAAGTGAATGTAATTTTTTCTCCGGCTTCTGCAAGATCGGTGCCTTCCGCCCCAAATGGAGAATTCGCCGGCTCTTTTTGGGAAAGAAGCTGGATTTTGCCACGGCCTTCCAGTACAGAAACCATCCCTTCCAGAATGTAGACAAAGCCTTGGCCTCCCGCGTCTACAACGCCAGCCTTTTTTAGTACGGGAAGCTGATCCGGTGTACGGGCTAAAGCTTCCTGAGCGCCTTCCAGGGCGGTACGCAGTAAAAATGCCGGATCATCATCCTTTTGCGTCAGGGATTCTCTGGCCTGCTCCGCGGCTGTCCGGGCTACCGTCAGGATAGTCCCTTCCGTGGGCTTCATGACAGCTTTATAAGCATATTCTACGCCTTTTTCCAAAGCCCCTGCTAATTGTGCCGGAGTAGCTTCTTTCCGTCCTTTTAAGCCCACAGAAAACCCGCGGAATAACAAAGAAAGAATTACTCCGGAATTCCCCCTGGCTCCCCGAAGCAGGGCTGAGGCACAAATATCTGCGGCTTGAGATATGGCGGCGCTGTCCGGAAGCCGCTGAAGTTCCCGCATTGCCGCTTCGGAAGACATGGACATATTCGTCCCTGTATCGCCATCCGGTACAGGGAATACGTTTAAAGCATCTACTTCCTGCCGGTGGTTTACGATATTATTGGCCCCGGAAAGAAATGCATCCCGAAATTGCTGGCCTGTGATCAAATTTTCCCCTTCTTTCCGCCTTATTCTTCATTTTTCATTTCATCTACAAAGATATTTACTTTTTTTACTTCAAGATCGGTTGCCTGTTCTACGGTATACCGCACTTTATTAACAATGCTTTTGCTGATAACACTAATATTCATCCCATAAGCTACGGCAATATGCAAATCCACAATCAGGCCCGCTGGCGTCATGCGCACATGGACGCCTTTGTCGCGGCATTCCTTTCTGGAAATCACACTGCGCAATCCCTGGCCCGGACAGCAGAGCATCCCTGCAACACCAAAGCATTCACTGGCAGCTTTCCCAATTAAATTTGCAAAATAAGTTTGGGAAATCCCTATTTTCCCATATTGGTTTTCCAGATAAATCAACGGAAACCCTCCTTTACCACTCAAGAATATTATAAAACAGATCCTGCTGGGTTGGGGTAATACTTACAGTTATACTGCGCCCCATATATAACAGCCCTTCCCGGTATGCCAGGGGCAAAAATGGCGACTGGGCTAAAAACATTTCACATAATGGTGCAATTTCTCCTGTTTCCCGGTACTGGGAAAGGCGCTGGGCCAGTTCTTCGCTGTAAGCGGTAGAATATCCCAAAGCCCCGCCGGAAAGCAAAGGGGTGAAATCATGATTATCCATCAGGCGGGTTTCCCCAATATATAGATCATAAGCCCCGGTTTGAAGGCTGTTCTGGTATTGCTGGAAATCTCCGGAAACCACTTCTACACGGATGCCGATTTGGGCAAGCTGCTCGCAAATCAAAGTTGCCGCACTGCTGCGGGCACTGTTTTCGCTGTTCACCAGCAGCCGTAAAAAAATAGGCTGGCCGTTTTGGATGCGGTAGCCGTTTCCGTCTTTTTCCATTAAACCCATCCCATCCAATAAAGCATCTGCTCCTGTCAGATTCCGGGAAGGGATCTCCGTTTCAGAAAGCCGGTAAAAATCGGGATGAAAAGGATAAACAGCAGGACGCACCCGGTTGGCATAAGCAGTCATTGCAATTTCTGCCCGGTTTAGCCCCAATGATAAAGCGTGGCGGAATTCCGGACGGGCCAGCAGTCCCCGGCGGCCATTGATCCCAATATAAACCAAATGATTGGTTGGTACAGAAATGCTGGGCGCGCTGACACCGGATAAGGCTTCCGTCGATAAGTCTGTATAAAGCAGATCAAATTCTCCTGTATTCATCCCAAACTGCAAGGTATCATCATCTGTTGCATGAACCAAGCGTATGGTTTCTAAAGGCGGCTGTGTCCCATAATAAATCGGATTCCGTCCCAAAATAACACCTGTATTATGTGCACCTGTAACATGGAATTTACTGATGCCTATGGGAAATTCATAATCCCCTGTGCCATTTTTAATAATAGGGAAGGAAAGCAATAACGGAAAATCCGCATCCGGAGAAAAAAGCTGGGCAATGACCTGGTTATGATCCTTATCGTCGGTCAGCCCTGCCACATTCATCAAAGTAGCCTGGTAAGGGGACCCCGCAGCCATAGCAGTCTGAAAAGAATAGACAATATCTTCCCCTGTTAAATAACTTCCATCGGAAAAGCGGGCATCTTTACGCCATTTTATAATACAATTTGTACCATCAACTATGATTTCTTCTGCCAGTTGATTTTCTGGACGGCGCATCCGATCCGGGCGGGCCAGGCAATCATATAACAAGGGAATCAGTAAATGGTTCCGGGCAGAAGCGGACTGATAAGGATTTAAAGGGTCATTTGCATTATAAGGCAGGGTCAATTCAGTTAAAGGCTTTTCTTCTTTCGCAAGGGTTTCTTCCGGGCTGGAAAGAGGCTCCGGAACAGAAGGCACTGTACCGGAAATTTCCCCGCCCGGCCTGGTCAATTCAGGCATACAGGCACATAAACATACGGCCAGCAGGCCCGCGGTGAAAGACAAAAACAGTTGTTTTTTCATTGTGCTCCTTGTTTAAACAGGTTCTCAGGGGGAATCACTGGTAACGGTTAAACGTTCTATTTTTTCTACTTTGCCTTCGCTGCCAAACCATAAGATAACCCCGTGAAGCTCTATTTTTTCCGTATCATTGGAAAAGCGGGCAGGCAGCCCGGTGCGCATCCGTTCAATCGCAGGCCCTTTTGTAACCCCTAAAATGGAATCCTGTCCGCCGCACATTCCGGCATCTGTTAAATAAGCGGTGCCTTTTGGCAGAAGACGTTCATCTGCTGTGGCTACATGGGTATGAGTACCGATAACCGCAGAAACCCGCCCGTCTAAATAATGTCCCATAGAAAGCTTTTCCGCAGTAGCTTCCGCATGGAAATCCACTAAAATATTGGGACAGTCAATCCGCTTTAACAAACGGTCTGCGGTATCAAAAGGATTTTCTGTGTGATCCATATAAACCCGCCCAATTAAGTTGATGACAGCTAAGGAAAATGAGGGATGATCATACAGGTACCATCCTGTTCCCGGGGCGGAAGGATGTAAATTTGCCGGACGGACAATCCCTTCCTTCCGTTCCAATACTTCATAAATTTCCCGGCGGCGTAAGCCGTGGTTCCCTAAAGTGATCACATTGACGCCGCAATTCCACAACTGCTTGGCACTGTGAGGGGTAATGCCATTTCCTTCTGCTGAATTTTCCCCGTTGGCAACAATAACATCCGGTTGATACTGTTTGCGCAGCTTAGGCATCCGCCTGCGCAGGCAGTCGCATCCTGCCTGGCCTACCACATCTCCAAAAAATAATACACAAGCCATTTAAAGCACCTTGGAAAGGAAATCCTGCAAACGGGGGTTTTCCGGATGGGAGAAAAAGGTTTGGGGATCGTTTTCCTCTACAATTTTCCCGCCGTCAATAAATACCACTCGTGTTGCAACTTCCTTAGCAAACCCCATTTCATGGGTAACAACTACCATTGTCATCCCTTCACTGGCAAGCTGCTTCATCAGCTCCAGAACTTCCCCAACCATTTCCGGGTCAAGGGCAGAGGTTGGCTCGTCAAACAGCATCACATCCGGATTCATTGCCAGGGCCCGTACAATAGCGATCCGCTGCTGCTGGCCCCCGGAAAGGCGGGAAGGGTAAGTATCTGCTTTTTCAGACAGCCCGATCCGGGCTAATAATTCTTCTGCTTTCTGGTTGGCCTGAGCCGCATCCATCAGCCCTAATTTAACCGGAGCCAGGGTAATATTCTGCCGTACCGTTAAATGGGGAAATAAATTGAACTGCTGGAATACCATGCCCATTTTCTGCCGCAGCCGGTCAATATCACATTTGGGATCGCAAATATTTGCCCCTTCAAACCAGATTTCACCGCCGGTTGCTTCTTCCAGCCGGTTCAGGCACCGGAGAAAAGTGGATTTTCCGGAACCGGAGGGACCGATTACGACTACTTTTTCTCCTTTTTCAATGGTAGTTGTAATGCCATCCAGCACATTGGCCCCGCCAAAATTTTTCTCTAAATTTTTAACGTCGATCACTGCGTGCCATCCTCCTTTCCAAAGTGCCAAAGAGCTTGGCCAATCCCAAAGTCAAACAAAGATAAATAACAGCCGAAGCTAATAAGGGAATCCATGCGTTAAAAGTAGCATTCCGGATCAGATCCGCAGCTTTTGTCAGATCCCGCATGGCAATATAACCGGCTACGGCAGTTTCTTTGATTAGCACGATAAATTCATTGGCGTAAGTAGGAATCACAGCTTTAAAAGCCTGGGGCAGTACAATATAACCTAATGTCTGCCATTTGTTCAGGCCCAAAGAACGGCCTGCTTCTGTTTGGCCCACAGGGATGCTTTGAATACCTGCCCGGAAAATTTCACAGACATAAGCCCCGGAATTGACGCCGAAACTGATAATAGCAATCACCATTTTGGGCATTCCCTTGATAGGGGCCAGAATGACAAAATAAAAAATCATAAGCTGGAGCACCATAGGAACGCCGCGGATAATGGTAATATACAAATAAGAAATGCCTCTCAGCAGCCAGTTATTGGACAGGCGCATTAACGCTAATATGCCGCCAATCAGCGTCCCCAGAATAATCGCTCCCAATGCAATCAGCAGCGTATTTCCTAACCCTTCCAAAATCAGCAGCCACCGTTCTTTTGCAATCAGGCAGGTATAAAGCTGCTCTCCTAAAGAAGCCATAAAAACCCCTCCTCTATATTTTACGCAATATAAAACATATTATAAAACATTCGGGCGGAGCTGACAATAGCCCTGCCCGAATGTTTTTTTAAAAGAACCTTTTATTTTTTTACAATAACAACCTGTTTGGAACTATAATAAGGCTCAGAAAAATCTACGCTTTGGCGGCGTTCATCCGTAGCAGTCATACCAGCAGCGATAAAGTCAATTTTATCAGACTGCAATGCGGAAATCAGACTGTCAAAAGCCATGTCTTCTACCTGAAGGGTTGCGCCAAAATCCTGGGCAATATATTGTCCCATAGTAATATCAAAACCAATGGGTTCAGAACCGTCTACATATTCAAAAGGCTTGAATGCTGCGTTGGTGCCTAAGATTAAGGGTTTATCCCCGCCGGCAGGAAGGGCTTCCGGAACGACAGGTTCGCTGCCGTCTGCTGGCATAAATGTATTGACTAAGGTTTCATATGTGCCGTCGTCACGGAGTTTCTGAATGGTTGCGTTGATTGAATCCAGTAATTCTGTGTTGCCTTTTTTGACAGCAATGGCATATTCCTCTGGTTCCAAGCCTAAATCAATAATGGTTAAATCATCATTTTGTGCAACAATGGATTTTGCAGGCTGTTCATCTAAAACGACAGCGTCAATCTGGCTGTTTTTCAAAGCCAAAGCTGCATCCATGCCGGATTTGAAGCTTTCCGGTGTCAGGCCCAGATCTTCACTGACATAGGTTTCACCAGTTGTGCCAGCCTGTACGCCAATGGCCAGGCTTTTCAAATCATCAACACTGGATACAACTACCCCGGCAGGAGCTTCGGAGCTTTCCGGAGCTGCGGAGGATTCCGGTGCGGCAGAGCTGCTTGCAGGGGAACCACCGCAAGCAGCCAGGGAAACTGCTGTCATTGCAGCCAACATCATGGCAAGTATTTTTTTCATTTTTCTTCCTCCAATATACGTACAATCTTCGCTGTATGTGCTGTAATAAAAATTACGTGCCTAATTATACACGAAAAGATTGCTGTTGCAAGAGGAATGAATGAAATTTATGCACTTTATTCATGATTTTTTATATTTCTATGGAATATAACTAATTCACCAAAGGAATTTTATCTATTTTTACATCAATTTCTAGTCATTTCCATGATTTTTCAGCCAATCCAATGCAACCTTTGTATAAATAGCGGCGCCTTGTGCAAGGCAGTCTTCATTAAACATTACTTTTGGATTGTGCTGGCCTACACGTTTGCTTTCATCTTCTACCCCTGCCCCAATGACAAAATAGCTTGCCGGGATAGCATCTGTAAAAATGGAGAAATCTTCGGAACCCATTAAATGAAGTCCACCCTGGAATTGGAAATTACCTTCCAGACTGCGGATGCTTTCCAAAAATTCTTCATTTAAAGCTTCATTGCAGATAACGCTTGGGACATTGCTGAGTTCTTCAATCTTGCAGCCACACCGGAAAGCAGAGGCAACAGCAGGGACAATTTCATTGATCCGGCGGGTTAAAAGCTCTGTGACTTTTTTGTCAAAAGTCCGCAAGGTTCCTTGGAGGACGCAATATTCCGGAATGACATTTGCCGCATTGCCGGCAGTAAACTGGCCAATGGTAAGAGCGGCTTCCGCGGAAGGTGGGCATTCTCTGGCAATTAAAGACTGCAAAGCGTGGTAAACTTCTACACCTGCATTGATTGGGTCAATACAAATTTCCGGCTGGGAACCATGGCCGCCCCGTCCGGTTAGTACAATTTTAAAGCCATAAACAGAGGCCATAGCCTGGACGCCGTAAGAAATTACCCCAGGAGCAACCCCTGCAAAAACATGCATGGCAAATGCCGCGTCTACATGGGGATTTTCAAGAACACCGCCTGCAAAAGCTGCTTTTGCGCCATTGAAAGTTTCTTCGCCTGACTGGAACAAAAGCTTTACAACACCATTTAATTCTGCTTCATGAGCCTTCAGCAGCTTTGCTGCCCCCAACAGGATGGTTGCATGAAGATCATGGCCGCATCCATGCATACATCCATTGGTTGACGCAAAAGGAAGCCCGCTTTCTTCTACCACCGGAAGGGCATCCATATCGCTCCTTAACATAAAACATTTGCTGCCTTTGCCGATTTGCGCTGCGATACAGGAACAGTCTTCCATAATCTGATAGGGAATCTGCATTTCATCCAGCTTTGATGCTACAAAACGGACCGTTTGTGGCAGGCTGATGTCCAGTTCCGGAATTTGGTGCAGCTCCCTGCGCCAGCTAACCAGCTCATCATGAAATTGTTTTGCTTCCTGCAATAATGTGTTTCCCATAAAGAAATCCTCTCTTCCCTTTATTTTACAGGCGTAAACTTTAAAATAACCCTTATCTTCTATAATCGGCTGAATATATAAAAACTTTAGGAAATTTTATTTTTATTAGATTTGTCCGGATTCGCAAAAATCTATTGACTTTGGAAGGTTTAACAATTATTATAGGAAAAGAGGATTCCTTTTATGGAAAAACATCTATAAATTATAAAATATAGCTAGGAGGAGCCGCTTATGGATTGTAATGCTTTATATGAAAGATGGACGGGTATGCAGTTGGAAGATGAGGATTTAACAAAAGAATTAGCTTCCATCAAAGGCAAAGAAGATGAAATCAATGACCGTTTCTATCGGGATTTGGATTTTGGTACAGCAGGCTTGCGGGGCGTCATTGGTGCTGGTACAAACCGGATGAATATTTATACCATCCGGCGCGCTACCCAGGGTTTGGCCAATTATCTGAACAGCCAGACACAAAATGCAAAAGTTGCAATCAGCTATGACAGCCGCATTAAATCGGACTGGTTCGCAAAAGCTGCCGCCAGTGTTCTGGCTGCTAACGGCATCCAGGTACATATTTATCCGGAACTGATGCCTGTCCCATGCCTTTCCTTTGCAACCCGGGAATTAAAATGTGATGCAGGCATTATGGTAACAGCTTCCCATAACCCTGCAAAATACAATGGCTATAAAGTTTATGGAAGTGACGGCTGCCAGCTTACGGAAACAGGTGCAAATGCTGTATTGGAGCAGATCAATACATTGGACTTGTTTACCGGCGTTAAAACAATGGATTTCCAGGAAGGGCTGGACCAAGGCAAAATCCATTGGATTGGCAGTGACGTGGTTGATAAATTTATTGCTGCTGTGGAATCCCAGCAGATCAATCCTGGCATTTGCGGCAAAGCTGGATTAAAACTGGTTTATACTCCTCTCAATGGCGCTGGCAATAAGCCTGTACGCCGGGTATTAAAAGAAATTGGTGCGGCTGATGTAACGGTTGTTCCGGAACAGGAAAATCCGGATGGCAATTTCCCAACCTGTCCATTTCCCAATCCGGAAATCAAAGAAGCTTTACAAAAAGGAATTGAATTATCCCGGGAAATCGGAGCCGATCTCCTGCTGGCAACCGATCCGGATTGTGACCGGGTAGGGATTGCAGTAAAAGACGGGGCAGATTATACCCTTTTGACAGGCAACCATGTAGGCGCCCTGCTGTTGGACTATATCTGCAAAAGCCGGGTCGAACGGGGCACCATGCCAAAAGATCCGTTTGCAGTAAAAACCATTGTTTCCACAAAATTGGCAGATGCTATCGGCAAAAGCTACGGTGTGGAAGTGAAAAACGTCCTGACAGGCTTTAAATATATCGGCGAGCAAATTGCCATTGTAGAAGAAAAAAATCAAATTGAACGGTTCCTGTTTGGTTTTGAAGAAAGCTATGGTTATTTAGCCGGAACCCATGCACGGGATAAAGATGCTGTTGTAGGTTCCATGTTAATTGTTGAAATGGCTTCTTATTATAAAGAAAAAGGCATGTCCTTAGTAGATGCTTTGAATGGCCTTTATGAAAAACACGGCTTCTATCGGGAAGGTGTTGGCAACTTCCAATTTGAAGGTGCTGCCGGCATGAAGATCATGGCTGAAATGATGGAAAAAATGCGGGCCAATCCGCCAAAAGAAGTTGCGGGCCGTAAAGTAACCACTGTAAAAGATTATAAGCTTTCCCAGTCTGTTGCTGCTGACGGTTCAGTTTCCGTAATTGACTTGCCGAAATCCAATGTATTAGAATATCTGTTGGAAGATGGATGCAGTGCCATTGTCCGTCCTTCTGGTACAGAGCCTAAAATTAAATTGTATTTGTCTACCGTTGGAAAAGATGTGGATGATGCTAATGCAAGAGCATCTGAAATTTCAGATGGCATGAAAAAATTCATGGGCGTTTAAGCTTTCATCAATAAATAAAAAAACGCAGAGGGCTTGGTTTTGACTCTCTGCGTTTTTTGCTGTTTTTTCCATCAATCCTTTTGTGATTTACAGAATTTTATACAGATTTTTTTCTGTTTTTATGATTTTTTGACGGCACTTTTCCGAAATCCTGCAAAACCCTTGCATTTCTTTCCTTTTAGGTACAAAATGAGAAGGAATTACATAAGATTGATCCATAGAAGGGATGAAATAAACAAACTATGTTTTCCAAAAATGATTTATTCCGTCTTATTTTCCCTCTGGTCATTGAACAGATTTTAGCTGCTACCATTGGGATTGCCGATACGGTAATGGTTTCTGGCGTGGGGGAAGCCGCAGTATCAGGTGTATCTTTAGTAGACAGTATCAATCTGCTGCTTATTAACGTTTTTGCAGCTTTAGCCACAGGCGGTGCAATTATTGTAGCTCAGTATTTGGGGCGTAAGGATGTTGAAAATGCAAATACCGCCGCAAAACAGCTTTTGCTTGTAACAACGGTACTTTCTACTGTACTTATGGGGTTGTGCTTAATCGGGCAGCATGGGATTTTAAATCTTTTGTTTGGCAGCGCAGAGGCAGATGTTATGGAACAGGCTTTAGCTTATTTTGCCATATCTGCTCTTTCTTACCCTTTCATTTCGGTTTATAACGCTTGTGCTGCTTTATTCCGTGCCCAGGGGAATTCTAAAATTTCTATGGCAGCTTCCTTTGTAATGAATGTAACAAATATTTTAGGAAATACAATATTGATTTTCGGATTCCGCCTAGGTGTAGTGGGAGCAGGGATTTCCTCTTTATTATCCCGTTTATTTGGGGCTGTTTTCCTTTTGGTTTTGCTCCATAGGGAAAATAACCAAGTCAGTGTCCGTAATCTCCGCCATTGGGAAATCCAGCCTTGGATGATTAAAAGTATTCTTCGTATTGGCATTCCCAACGGTTTGGAAAATGGAATTTTCCAGATTGGGAAAATTATCATGCAGGGTTTAACTGCTTCCTTTGGTACAGCAGCCATTGCTGCTAATGCCATGGGAAATAGCATTATGGTTATAACAACGATCCCAGGCCAGGCTATTGGGCTGGCTATGGTTACAGTAGTTGGACATTGTGTGGGTGCCGGAAAATATAAACAGGCAAAACGATATACGCTTTTACTGACTGGGATTGCTTATGCTTCTGTTAGTGCAATTACATTAGGAATTTTTATCTTTTTAAATCCTTTGGTTTCTGCATTTGGATTGTCAGAACTGGCTGCATCAACAGCACGTCAGTTATGTATTGTAGCAGGATTGGGGAATTTTATTTTCTGGCCGGCTTCCTTTACTTTGCCCAATGGCTTACGGGCCGCCAGTGATGTGCGGTTTACAATGCTGATTTCTGTTTTTTCCATGTGGGTTTTCCGGGTTGCTTTAAGTTACCTGGTTGGAGGCTATTTTGGATTAGGCGTAGTAGGTATCTGGATTTGTATGGTGGTTGATTGGATTTTCCGTTCTATTATGTTTGTATGGCGGCTTTTCAGCAATAAATGGATACATCGGAAATTATTGGCGTAAAGCCATAAGAAATTGTTGTATAGCAATTCAAGAATTATTGCACACAATAATAGAATTAAGTGAATTAGCCAATCAATTAACTAAAAAAGAATACAGTATTATTTACCGTTATTTCATTAAAAATTATAGCATTTTGCAAATAGCAAAACAAGACAAAATTTCAAGACAAGCCGCTAATAAAAATAAAATGCGAGCTTTCCAGTCTTACAAGCAAATTTTATAGAATTAATTTTTAAAATGGATACCAAAACAATATCTAATAAAGAAGATTCAGCTATTTTAGCCTATATTAAACACGCTATGTATCATTATTATATTTTTCTTTCTAAAAAAACGCGTATTTATAAAACTATAAATGAGCAAATCTGAAAAATGACAAAAAAGAGGGCATAGCCTCAAGTGTTATAATGGAAGCACGACC
>RAZJ01000050.1 GCA_003612625.1 bacterium 1XD42-1
CCAGAATAGAATCGCTTTTGCTTTTTTGGGGACGTTCAATAGGCGATTCTGTTGCGTCTAACAAAACCACCAGGTATGCGTGCAAATCCGACAATCCGGGGAAATATACTCCTGCATACGTTTAAGCACTCGAAAACGATATACCGCAAAGAAAAGTCATGATAGAATCACCCTATCATGACTTTTCTTTTTTATAGTAATTTATATTAAACGGATGGCCTGTTTTTTATTTTTGTTTGTACTTTATTATAATAAAATTTTGCTTGCATTTAGCATTACAAATCATTAAATTTATTACTATAAATTAGATTATGATTACGGATATAAAAGGGAAACTAAAAGGATTGTAAAAATAACATATGCAAGTCAGGCTCAAGTCATAATATAGCGTAAACAACGATTACAGGCGGGTTTATAGTTATTTTATACTCATTACTGTGATGAAATATTTTCCGGCTGTCAATCTGCCAGTGCTCAAGAAACCCGATACCATATCGGCCAACAAATACAGGCTGAAATAATTTTATGCCGTTTCGGCACATTTCTCCAAACTCTTAAAAATTGTTCTTCCCTGATAAAAGTTGTAGAAAGCTACTTTTTATGGGGATTTAGGAAATTTCAAAAGTTGTAAACTGGTGTCAATATTAATTACAGCAATAAAATTCAATATTTTTACATGATCTCATTGCAATATTGAATAAGAAACTATTCTTTGTTATCATTTTAATATTGCTACAATGACTTAAAGAAACAGCGCCACCATCACGACGTGCAAAATTTAATATAAATCTATTTTTACTTATTGTAATATCTGAGCACTCTTCAAGATATATCGCGCCCCCCCATTTCGCATAGTTGCAAATAAATGTGCAGTTTTGAATTACAATAAACTTACATCTATATAAAAAAATTCCTCCACCATCTTTTGTTACATGATTTAGTATAAATAATTCATTTGAAATAGTAACCTCTGATTGATTTTCAATAAAACATGCACCACCACGAGTACACGATCCTTGGTCTAAAAAGAGTTCACTGTTTATATATACACTTTTTCGTCCATGGCCGCCAATATTTACTTTCATAGAAAATCCTCATATAATAATTTTAAATCCCTATAATAATATTTAACAAACTCTTCATAAGTTATTGTATCTTTGTCTATACATAGCCTCACTTTTAGAGGATTATCTTCTAATCTTATAAAAGAAAATCCCTCGCTACATCTATTGAGCAAATTACAGCCATTACATAAAAACAAAGGAGAGAAATACTCTATCTCTTTAAATATAATGGTATTGCCAGAATCATTATGAAATATTGTTCTGACATTTGAACTAGGATATAATAAAATTTTTTCGTCTGCTGAAAAACCTCGATTTACAATATTCTTTCTAATCGTTGACAAAATATTATTACTGAGTTCTTGCAAAATATTTAATGTAATATTGTTTGAAATACTAAAATCAATAACTTCATCAATATCTTGATAGGGATTTGTTGTAGCAACAGTATTTATGCTTACTTTTGTTTTAGACAAAAAATATAAAATATTATTAATAATATTTTTTTTATAATCCCCAACATTACTCACCATATTGCAAAGAAAATCCTTGTTTAATGAGTGCAGGGAAAAATTTATGGAATTTATATTGCTTAATGTATCAGCAACACTAGATAAATCAAAATATCCATTTGTTGTAATAGAAATCTTATATCCATAAGAGCTAAGGATATCAATCAATTTGCCCAAATCTTTATATAGAGTTGGCTCGCCACCTGTTATATGAACACGGCTAAATGTCTGCCTTAATTCTTTAAATATATAACAATTTGTATTATCTATAGCTATATCTTTTACTCCCCTGGCTCCTTCGGCGTGACAAAATGAGCAGCACATATTACACCGATCTGTTACCTTTAATCTTAATTTATCATTTAACATATGCGTAATAATCATTATAGTACCCTCTATTTCATTTATCTAGTAAATTAAAGAAATAAAACTATAAGAATTTAGATGCCTAACAATTTTAGAATAAAAGTTGCGATATTTGTAAGTTGGGCTAAAGTAGCTAGTCTATCTTTTATGTCATTAGTAAGGCTAGACTTATGTTGGTTCCATTTATTTAAATTTTCGTTATATGAAGTTTTTGTAGAATATTTTCCACTAGCAAGTAATTCTATTAAAATTTGTTTAGTTTTATCATTAATTTTCTCCTGCTTTAAAAGTTCAATAAATTTTTCTATATCATTCCATGAAATTTCATTAAATTCATCTTGTTGAACAATAAGACCTTGGGCTGCACTTCCTATTGTAGAAGCTATAAGAGTTTGAGAGTCTTTAACATCTTGATTAACTACACTGTGTATTGCAAATATCCTATTGTTTTTTTTATGTTCCATATTAGCCTCCCAGTTTTTATAATTAATTTTACTGATTAAAAATAGTTCTTTCATAAATTCATTTATTAAGTCATTATTTTCACAGTCAAGATAAGTCAAAATTTCTAATGTTGGCAGCTCTGATAAATCTTGAAATTTTATCCAGTTCTTTATATGCTTTGCTCTTTTAAAACTATATTTTAATGATCTATATAAAATAATTGATGAATTAATATCATTAATTAAAGACTTTTTCAACATTATTTTTTCACTTTCATGCAAACGTTTTATCTCAGACTTCACTAAGCTATAATTTTGAAAATCTAATATATACATATTAAATATTTCTTTTAATTTGGATATAACTTTTTCATATATTGTTAAATAAGCACTAAATATATTTGAACGCTTTAATTCAATAATTTTATCAACACTTTTATTTTCAATGTTTTCAATTTCTTCAAAGGGGAAAATATCCAAAAATGTGCTAAAGAGCAACGTATCTTTACTATTTAAACTATACGGATAAAGCTTTCTAAAAATATTCTGATAAAACACGCTTAAAGGATTATTGCAATATGCATCATATGTTTCTGAACAACTTATTGCATATCCTTTATGTAAAATAAAATCTAACCACTTCTTATAAATAGGATTATCTGAAAATTTACCCATTTCCATATGGACGTATTCTGGGAGTATTGCATATTTTTGAACTTCTACCACCTTTTCTAATGGTTTAACTAATTCTCCAGACAATTCTTTTGAAATAAATTTATTTAGAGTTAGTCTTGATTGTCCATTAATTCCAATATCCTCTTTTATTTTACTTGTTAATACATCTCTCATTTTTCCACTTCGTATCCAAGGCTCCATAGTAAGTCTTTTACTTAATTCATTTATTGCTACTTGATCCGAATAAATACTGTAGCCTTTTGGAAACCATGAAGCTTTGTCTAATGCATCTTCATGAAAAGAACCCTTATCTGATCCTATTGAGAATCCTACTAGTGGTGGTTCATTTCTGTAGGGTAAAAAAAGTCCATAAAATCGGTCAGTTAAATACTGAGTATTTTCTGATTGATAAAAGCTACCAATCGGCATCATTACTCTCTCAGATAGTAACACACTGTAAACAAAATGTTTACTAAGGAATTGCCTTAAATCTAGGTTATATGGTACTAACTTTTGAGCTTCAAGAGTTCCTGCCAAAAATAAGGTATTTCCAAACATTATACACCTCATATAAAAAAATAGACCTCTTGCGAAAATAAGATGACGAGTTAAAATAGAGAATATGAAATATGAAAAGATAATGGAATATCCAAACACAAAATTCCGGAGAATAATCGGGGTAAAGCGAACAAAATTAAGAAAATGGTAGAGACTCTATATCCAATGACTCTTATAAAAACATCATGAAACATATAAACTATATATTAGAATCAAAGTACACAATATAGTTTATAGTCACTATTGAGGATACTCTAATAATGTCGATAATTAAAGAGAAAAAATACATGAATTTTTGATAAATTTATTGTTAAATTTTAAATAGTATATAAATGTAATATTTTACTTATATATAACAAAAACAAGCCCTTGAAACAAGCAATACCTAAATGGTAAAGCGTTTCAAGGGCTATTTTTCGCCTTAAAAAGTTTATCTAGCAAAATAATTGACTATTATCTTTAGGCAATTTATAATATTTATAAAATACGTATAGATATGATAATTGGAAATATTAGACAAATAATATTTGACATAAAATTGTACTATAATATAATTATAACAATTTATGGATTGAAATGGAAATGGGGATAGACATGGAATATAATTTAATTATTAAGGATTTTGGGAAGATTAAAGAGGCTAACATTCATGTGTCCCCACTGACGTTGTTCGTCGGTGATAATAACAGTGGAAAAAGTTATCTGCTGTCTCTAATTTGGGCACTACGCTCTCTTTCAACTTCTTCTCCACTTTTTGATAGTATCAGAGAACTTGAACATCCTTCCTTACAAAAGATAAAAGAGCAACTTATAAAACTAATTGAAAAGGAAAAATCCGAGGAAATAGCTACATCAGAATTTAGTAGTGGATATTTCATAGATGTATTTAACGCCCTATATGAACGCTCAAAGGATACTTTTATTAGCAACATATTTAATGATTCAATTCATATTGGCTTTCTAAAAATTCATATGATTGATACACTATTTGCTATAAAGTTTCAAAAAAAAGATTTAGGAATAATAAGTTTTGAGTTTGGTGACGGATATCAGGGAATCGGTTTTTCAGATCCAGGTTCATACGATGAAATAATGCCATCATTTTGTGCAGGTGTAATTTGTTGGTTATTAGGAAACTATTTTCCATATAAGACATACTTTTTGCCATCAGCCCGTACTGGATTTGTATTATCTAAAACGATAATTAACCAATATAGTAGAAAGCGTATATTTGACATAATGCCCTATAAAGAAAGATTGAATGATGTTATCAATAGCACAGAGCCTCTCACAAAGCCTATTTTACATTTTTTAGATATGTTAGAAAGCACATCTAATAAAAGAACTGCAAATAAACAAAAAGGATTAGTACAATGGATAGAAAGAGAAATCATTCATGGTTCTGTTATCCAAACCCATGATCCCAGTCAAGAGATTCGTTATATGCCTATTGAAGCTAAGGACAGTCTATCTTTACGTGCATAGTACTTATAATTTTGTCACACACGAAATTCAATATCAACCTTCTGGCCGTTAATTTCTACTTTTTCTACAACAGAACTTACTAACAGCCGTTGGGCTTCCAATTCAGCACCATTAAATCCAGCCGCAAAAGCATGAACACGTTCTTCAAAAGGAGACAGCTCCCCCTGTTGTTCATTCAATTCCCGTTCTAATTCTGTTCGCTGGGAACGCAATGCCTGTATTTTTCCGGTAAGGCTTTCAATCGGTATATCCGAAATTTGGAACAGCTCTACAAGCCGATCCACTTGTTTATCAAGTTTTGCTATCTTTTTTTGGATGGCAGAGTCCTTTTCCCGTTTTGGTGCCTGTTTTTTCTCTATTACCGCTTCAAGCTCTTTGCGATTGTTACATATTTTTCGGATTGCAGAAATTACATAATTATCAAGCTCCTCAATCTTCCAGTTATCGTTCCGACAGTTTGGATCTTTAATAAACCGTGCACAGGATTTGGCACGGGAATAACATTTATAGTAACCGTGATTGGCACTGTACCGCGCCCCACAACGGGCACAACGTACCAACCCTGTTAATAGATATTCTGCTCGGAACGGTGTTTTAACTGGAATAGGTCTTTTGGCTAACAGTTTTTGTACATCTTGGAACTGCTCCAACGGAATAATGGGTTCGTGCTGCCCATCGTATTCCTGTCCAGCAAATTTTACCTTACCAATATAAATGGTGTTGCGTAAAATACAAGACACTTTTATTGCGCTCCAATTTTCGTTTGAATAGGTATCCTGCATCCGTCTATAAATGGCGTTAATAGAGAGTCCAGCCGTAAACATATCAAAAATTTGGTGTACTTGGCGTTCTCCATGAACATTGATAATCAGATGACCGTCAGTGTAATCGTAACCTGTGGGGGCATTTCCACCGCCATGAAAAAAGCCTGCTTTCCCCCGGCCTATGCGTCCCATTGTAAAACGTTCTGTAATTTGGTCTTTTTCCAACTGGGCGAATACGGAAAGAATCCCAATCATTGCCCGGCCAAAAGGAGTAGATGTGTCAAAGTTTTCATTGATGGAAATGAAGTCTACCCCATTTGATAACAGTTCATCTTCAATAAGGGTTAATGTATCCTTCTGGCTGCGGCTAAGACGATCCAGCTTGTAAACGACTACTGCATCCGCTTCGTGTTTACGCACAGCCTCCAGCATTTTTTGTAAACCAGGCCGATCTGTATTTCCGCCAGAATAACCCCGGTCTATATATGTATGCGCCAGAGTCCATCCTTTTGCAGCGCAATATGACTTGATACGTTCTACCTGTTCATCAATGGAATAGTTTTCAATTTGATTCTCTGTTGATACACGGGTATAACCTAAAACAATAAAATTAGACAAAGAATCACTCCTTTGCTTATAAGTTCCTAATATTTGTATGGTAGAAGCGAATATTTTATCGTTAAATAAAAATGAATTTCCTAAAAATAGAAATCAATAATGCTGTTTAGTTTTGTTTACTTTTACATATTTACTTTTTTCAACGGCAAGAATATAATAAGAATACGGAAAGGGAGCCTAAAGAGACATAAAAGAATAGAATGTTGTCTATCTTTTCTTTCTATATCAGAAAGAAAAGAATCCCTGCACATAGTAGGGAAATGAAAAAGGTGATTATTATGGCAACCAAAAGCATTTTAAAAAACATCAATATTAAGGACAAAAAATCAATATTGGCCCTAGTAAATGCGTTGGAGAATGCGTCTAACAAGCATATACAGCCCATATCTCCAAGTCGTACTTTTTCCGACGCCAGCAGAGAGGACATACGGAAGATGTTTGGGAATAACAAATGACAGGATTTAAAATTGTCAATTTGCTAACAATGTTAGATGAAGTGGGGGAGGATACCGCTAAAAGTATCCTCTCTACTTTTTCGTGTCCATTGAACCGTGATGTAGAATATTTTTTAAGGTCTAAAGCCATTGATTTTGCAAAGCAGGGATGGGCGCAGACACATCTGGTATTTGCATCCTATCAAAAAGAAATTGTCCTTGTAGGATATTTTTCGTTGGCAAATAAATATATTCATATTTCGTCTAAATTTTTACAAAAGATGAGTAAAACTCTTCGTAAACGGATCTCTAAATTTGCGACTTTCGATAGAAATTCGGAAGGATATAATTTATCAGCTCCTCTGATTGCACAATTAGGAAAAAATTTTACAAACTCTTACGATAAGCTAATTCGAGGAGACGAGCTGCTATGGCAGGCATGTAAAAAAATCAGCAGGATTCAGCTTGACTTAGGCGGTCGTTTTGCATATGTGGAATGTGAGGATAAAGGATGTCTAGTTTCTTTCTATGAAAGAAATGGGTTTTGTAATTTTGATAAACGTTCACTTGATTCAGATGAAACAGATAAACTTTCTGGTGAATATTTGGTACAGATGCTCAAATACATACGCAAAGAAGATTAAAACGAATTTTGATTTATTTGTCAAAACAGATCGTCAAAAATGTCTTGCAGAGGTATTGAAAAATCATCATATAAAGAAACTGAAACTTCATTCTTATAAGTTTCTTTTTCACCGGGAGAAAACGTTACATAATCAGGGAAAACCTTATAAACTTCATCAAGGGCATATTTCTTGTTTTTTAGCAGATAGACTTCTACTGTCCGGCTTTCAGTGTCCACAATCCAATATTCCTGCACGCCGCATCTCTCATATAAATCCTTTTTATAGCCCCTGTCTTTCTTTTCTGTTCCGTGAGAGAGAACTTCAACGATTAAATCCGGTACGCCGTGAATACCATTGCGTTTGATGATGTCTTTGTTGCACACAATCATAACATCTGGTATAACACGGTCCTTTTCGGTCAGATATACGTCTGTACCATCTGCAAAAGGTTTGCAGGGTTTACCTTTCAAATATTTTTTGAAGGCAAATGCAATATTGAATGCAACATTGTTATGGTTTACCGTAGGCCGTGGGGACATTAAAACAATCTTGTTATTTAATGTTTCTGTCCATATTTCCTCTTGATATGCTAAATTATCATTCATAAAGCATAACACCGCCTATATTTACTGTCCAGCAGGGATAGAATCCTTGCTGGACTTTTTTATTATTTTCAGTTCTCAACTTTTCTATATTATTGGGAATCCATGTCATCAAGCGTTGCGGTATCAGTCTCTATTTTCTCTGCAATTTCAGCATCTGTTAAACCTGTTTTAACAAGCAATTTTTCTCGATTAGAAGCAAAGACATTAACTGCTTCTGTAGCAGATTTAATGTTTTTTTGTACATCAGCAAGATCGCTAGTTTTGCCAGAATCTAAATATTTTTTCAAGCTTTCTGTACAAAGCTGATCCGACAGTGCCATTGTTTGCAGAACTTCGACATAAGTTTTCTGTTCTTCTGATTCACCATAATTAAGAGCTATTGAGAAATTTCTAAATACATTTTCAGCTTTTTCGCATTCAGTATACATGGTTACAGCATCAATCTTTCCATCAGAAAAAGCAGACATAGTGGACATAAAAGCATTATGGCTTTTATATAGTGTGGCAAAATCATTCCAAGTTTTTGTATCAAACTCAATCCATTGCTCCGTAGTTATACTGGAATCGCTATTAGACACATCTTCATTTTCGGAACTAGGTATCATTGCTATAACGAAAATTAAAGACAACCCTATTATTGCAAATAAAAGCCCAATTAGGCAACCTGATTTACGTTTTTTCTTTTTAGGTATAGTTGAAGCATTCAAATTGGTTGTTGGTTGAGAATCAATGGGTTGAGTACGGTTTTCGCCTTGTGCAGCTCCACAAGATGGACAAAATGAACTCCCGTCAGGTATTGATTTTCCACATTTTATACAGTACATCTCTTTGCTCCTCCGTCTTTATGTTTTCTGACTTAAAGTGTTACTGAGTGAAACTTATGATTTATTGTACTTTTTGTGCTGTCATAGGCGATAGTACTGCTGGTTATTCAGATAAATGTCACTGAATTTTATGCACAGATAGATGTATTTTTTATTCAGCAATCCATTCTGGCTCTAGTACACCTATGACTTTTCCACGACAAAACGAACGTTCACTCACTTCAATATTATTATATTGAGGGTTCAGGCTTTCCAGATAGGAACCACGATATATTTTTACATATTGCTCCCCATCTACTATGAAAATACCGATTTCACCTATTTCAACAGCGGGCTGGCTTCTTACAAGGACACGATCCCCATCCATAAACTTAGGCTCCATGCTGTCACCACTGACGCGCATAATATAGTCGGCTTTGGCTGTTTTTTCATTGTAATATACCGCTACTTGTTCCGCCGTGTCATCATCTGCAATCTGGCCTGTACCAGCGGATGCAGATTGTATCGGTTCTGGCAAATAGATAATTTTCTGTTCTTGTAAGGGCGCTGTATTTCCTTTTATTGTTGAAACGGAAGATGAAATCGTTATGGTTTCTTGTATTTTTTGATAACGCTTATACTCGGTATCTAATAACCCGTCTACTGCTTCTTTACCGTGTTCATCAAGGACGCGGTATTTTTTTATAATGGATTGTTCTAATGGAGTAAAAAAGTTATAATCTGAAATTCCATCATCCAAATCCTTCAAGCTATATCCCATAGCATAGACAAGGCTTTTCATTGTTTCAAGCGAAGGCGCTTTAGTTATACCAGATGTGATTTTAGATAATGTTCCCTTAGGCACTCCTGATTTTTCGCTTAATTCATCAAGACTCATTCCCGATTGCCGTCTCATTTCATTAAATGTCTCAATCCACATTTTTACACCTCCTTTCTAAAATTACTTTATCATATTTTAAGGGATAATGCAAGAAAAATATTTCCGTATTCGGAAATATTTTTTCAAAAGCATACTTGACAATCACCGTATATGGATATATAATCAAACTATAAATTCCGAATACGGAAACGGGAGGTGGCAAAATGAACAAAAAAGTATACTATCCCAATCTTGAAAGAGAAATTGCAGGGAGAGGGATAAAAAAGAAAGCCATTGCTGAAAACATAAATGTATGCACCAAAACATTACGAAACAAGATGTCTGGAAAAGTACCTTTTACATGGCCAGAGGTTTCTAAAATTCGTTGCTGCTTTTTTCCTGATATGACTCCAGATACCTTATTTAAAACTCATGATGAAATATATCATCAATCAGCAAGATAAAAAAGGCCGCCTTTGGCGGCGGAAAGGAGGTATAAAATGGAAATAAATGATAGGGGCCATGCCGAGATAAGCATAGCCCCTTTTATCATGGATTAGGTTTTTTATCAGGATTAAGCAACTTTTCTTGGGTGTTAAGAAGTTCTTTTGCCATAAGAAGAAGATATTGTTGAGTTGCTGGGGCTAAATTACTAAAGACTTCTGTAAACTCTTTTTCATAAGGAGAAGAAAAGAACATATCCCCATCACCGCTACGCAACCAATTTTCATTCACATTAAATGCAGAGCAGATAACTTTAATATGTCTATCGGATAGTGGGTTATTGCCATTCTCTATCATAGAATAGGCGGTTTGAGTAAGGCCGAGTTGTTTCGCAAAATTTGTTTGGTTGACTTTTAACGCTTTACGGAGTTGTCTTAAACGTTCAATCATTTTTTTCACCTCTATTATTATTTCGATAGAGATAGAATATCATGTTTTCAATATAAATTCAAGACTTTTTATCATAAAATTAATAAAATGTATTGACTTGTTATTAAATATATGATATATTGAAACCATAAAATTAATGAAAGGAGAAAGAAAAATGAATGAAACCATCGTTAAGGAAGCATCAGATATTCTTAAACGGTTAAGTCCAAAAAATCAAGCGTATTTTATGACTCTTGTGAGAGTTGCAGATGCAGCTGAAAATGGTGTAAAAAATACCGAATGCGCAGGCAAACAGGTAACCGTAAAAATTGCATAAAAAAAGCCGCCTTTGGCGGCGGAAAGGAGGGGGGATATGTCAATATTTAGAAATCGGTGCGAGGACTGTGTAATCCGCTTGAATTTTGAGAAATACTGTCGGTTAGTTGATCAACTGTACACTTTTTACGCGCAGAGGGAAATCAACATAGATCGTATTTCAAATTTAGAATTTACAGTTAGGAAAATGCTGGATGAACTAAAACAAAGAAACTGCCTTAGTCAAAATTTGCGGTTTTTGACTAAGGCAGAACAGGATAAAATCCTCGAAAATCATATTGATGAGTTTTTAAAAGTTTTCGAGGAACCAATCAATTGAAGTTTCCAATGTGGGGAAAAGATTATAAACGTAATTAAAAAGTCGCAATAGAGTTGATTGTTCTTCCGGGTTTTCTGCTTTTAGTTCTGAACCTGGCATTTCTTCATCGTAGTATATTACAAGGTATGGATATTCGGAATCGTTTTCCGTCATCAACATAATTTTCATACTTTTTATACCTGGGATATCGCAACTGAAACATTTTCCGCGGACACCTATTTTAAGATGCATATCAAGCCGACTCCATGAGATTTTTTTCTCTTTGGTAGCGACTAATAATTTTTCCATAAAAGCAATTCGTTTTTCAGAATTCATTATCGATTTTCCTTTCTTTGAATTCTCGCAATTATCCAATCTAATAGAGAACAAAGCGCCTCAATGTCAATATTTGCTTTTTTCGAGTTTAATAAGTGAATAGTCCAATATATTTTGAGCTTTACCCATATAGAAAATAACGCATTGTAATCCTGCAAGATACTATATAACTCGGTACGTATAGAACTTCGTATATTGATTGTGTATAGTTCATCTAGAATTATGCTGTCCCGGTATGACTTTAAGTTTGTGATAATCGTCTTTTGATTTCTTTTGTATATATTGATTTGCTCCCGTAAATCTTTTGTCTTAACCCAAATTGCTACCGAAAAAATAAATCCAACTATTCCGCATAAAGAAGATAAGCCGCTTATCAGCGGGCTAGAACCTAACGCAATAAGCCAAGCTTTAATATTATCCCTCCTCACAGGTGTAAGTCAAAAGTTTCAGTGTGACTGGACTTATAACAAAAACTCCTCCTTTTTATGTACTCGGCTCTGGCGGGAGCCTGTACAAACAGTATAAAGCAGGGGAATGAAAAAGACAAGGCGATATAACAAATTGGCAATTTGGATAAGCCGTTCTTCATACCATTAAATTAGGAGGTGTTAGCAATGGCCAAAAAACAAGAGGAAAAGCAAGAACCCGTCATCCGTTACATCATGAAAGATGGTTCTGTATTACATACTTTAGATGAATTGGAGGAATATGCTCAAAAAATAACCCTTCCGGATTATATTGTAAGGCAGATTGCAAAGATGTGCATACCGGACTAATCGGCAACTTCATCCCCCGCAAGGGGGCTGGAAAAAAAGGACAAGCATAAAAAGCCGCATTGTGGCGGCGGAAAGAAGGAGGTGGTGGGATGCGGATGTATAACACCAAAAATGCGGCTATGGAAGCCTTGTTGGTGTTGCAACGGCACAAGATTCCTATTTCTGCATTGGATGATGTGTTGGCCGACATTAAGGACGCTGCAATGCAGCAGCCGGTCACAGCGGATGGAGTAATCGGGCTGCCGTCGAACCAGTATGAGGAGTGTGCGAAGAAAATCCTTCAAGAACTCAAGTAGATGCAGGCAAATCTCCAAGGAAACTCTTAGGACACATCAGCTACAGAAGTTTAGAAATGCAATCTGCGGCAACAGCGGAAGCGACATCGACAATAGCTTTTATTGAAAAGATTCCGATTTTTGAAAGTTTTTCTTTGACAGCATGATAAACAGAGTCTGAGCGGATATTTGCTAAAAATTCGTGCGCTTTCGGCGAAATGTCGCGAACAGAAAATGATCCGCTTGCTCCAAATTTGGCACTAACTAACATACCCGCCATTTCGCATTGGCGGAGATGGTATTCAAGCTCGTCCGTTCCATAAGCGGTTAGATGTAGTTCTTCGCGCACATCATTATAGTTGTGGAAAATATATGGTACGGACTATATGAATATCAGGGATATTGAGAAAATTGAAGTAAACGAATTTGTTCAGATTATCCAGCGTAAATTTAAGGACTACCAGCCGAAAGCAGTAAAAAGGGTAGAAATCCCAAAGGAAGGGAGCGATAAAACAAGACCGCTTGGAATCCCCACAATGTATGACCGCCTGATACAGCAGTGTATCTTGCAGGTTTTAGAGCCAATCTGTGAAGCAAAGTTTTATGAACACAGCTACGGGTTTCGCCCCAACAGGAGTGTGGAACACGCTATCGCCCAGACGCACAGGAATATGCAGTTATCCAACCTGCATTACTGTGTGGATATAGATATACAGGGATTTTTCGATAACGTCAACCACTCAAAGCTGTTAAAGCAGATTTGGACAATGGGGATACAGGACAAGCAGTTATTGGTGATTATAAGGAAGATGTTAAAAGCTCCGGTTAAAATGCCGGACAAGACGGTTTATTACCCAACGAAAGAAACACCGCAAGGCGGCATTTTGTCGCCGCTGCTGTCCAATATCGTGCTGAATGAACTGGACTGGTGGGTGAGCAGCAACTGGGAAAACATGCCGGTTGAACAGGTCAATCGGCATGCGCATCAGACGTGGGCGGCGATTCGAGTTCACAGCTTTCAAAAACGTCGTCCGGTCGGACGGTCAATCTCCGGCTCAGATATTTTGCAATATCAAAAGCATTTTTTTTGCTGGAATCCAGCAGGTATTTATATTGCGGATGTTTGGTAATATCAAATTGTTGCTGAAGAACGGCCTTACGCCCTGCACCTACAAGATGCACTTGCCGCCGTCCATCACCGCCAGTTCATCGGTTGACATGAGTTCCTTGCATATTGCATATATATAAGATGTTAACTAGGACGTGTTCACATAAGAGCATCCACAGCAAGAGCAAAATAGACAAAAGTCAAAAAGATGACATCAAGT
>RAZJ01000051.1 GCA_003612625.1 bacterium 1XD42-1
GAATATTCTGATATCTTTTCGTATTTCATCTCCCTATTTTATCACTGTCCCTTATTTTCGCAAGAGGTCTAATAATAGCTATGGTTTTCATGAGACTAAGATATTTATATGTAATGGTACTTGTAATGGGTATATTATTGAACCATTAAATAAAGGTCATGATTCAATTCCCATAGGAAATGTTATGTTGACCGCAGATGGAGAGCAATTATGCTCTATATTATCTGTTAATACTACAAGTTCTTTCGATCTATACATTCATGAATTTGCCAAGTGTAATAAGTTAAAATTAACTAAAATTTTAATAAAAAGCCTAGATGACAAGCGAATAGATTATGAGGAGATTGATTAAAAATCTATGGACTAAATATCAACAGGATACACGGCCATAAAGTATGAAAATTCCAGCATAGGAAACCTATCAATGAAAACCAAGCTATATAAAACAAAAGTATAACGATATATTTCAAGTAAATTTTTTCCTCCTTTCCGCCGCAAGGGCGGCTTTTTATTGCTTAGAAGAAATTCGGCCCCTATTTATTAGGGCCTCAATATCACCGCCCTCTATTCGATAGCTTTTCCCGATTTTGATTGCAGGAAGTTTTCCGGCTGCAATCCAGTCATAGACAGTTTGTGTTGTTATTTTCAGCATGGAGGCAACTTCCTTGCAGGTGTAATACAAAAGATCACCTCTTTCCTATGCTATATTTACAGCCTTTCTGCCGCAGGGAGGCTTTTTTTATGCCGTTTTGGCTTGGGTTCACAATGACAAGCAACCTCATGTGAACTCATTACCGATTGAGCAAATCCAAGTGACTTTAAAATAGTAAGCGCTGCCTCTTGCCCCTTGTCGTTTAAGGATAAGAAAAGAGCATTAAATTCGGCAATTTTATCTATACTTACATTTGATTGTGTCATATAATCAAATCCTCCTTTCTTTTGGTGTTGTAAACTCAATATATCATATTTCTTTTGAGTTGTCAACTCTTTATTTTTTATATTTTTGTGTTGACAGATTTGATTTTGTGTTGTATTATAAATTTATCCCCAATCAAAGGAGGTGCGTCATTGACCGATAGAATAAAAGTTGTTCGTGAATCCTTGAAGCTTTCACAACGAGAATTTGGCGAAAAATTGGGTGTTAGCCGCGATGTAATAAGTAATATTGAATATGGTCGTGTTCAACCTAAAGAGCTTTTTATCCGGCATCTATGTCAGCAATATAAAGTAAACGAACATTGGTTAAAAACTGGCGAGGGGCAAATGTTTGATGCAAATCCACAAGAAACCTGTAAATCCGATGAAGCAATAAACATATTTAAATCTCTAAGACCAGAATTTCAAGATTACGCTTTAGAGCAAATAAAAAAATTAGCTGAACTTCAAGACAAAACTTAACTCATGATAATAGGGGCTATGCCTAACACAGCCCCTATCTATTTATACACTAACTTTGTTGCGGCATTTCACCTCCTGGCCGCCCGCTAAGGCGGCTTTTTTATGTATTGTGTGCTGTATTGTTTGTCTCATTGCGCCAGAACTGACGTGGATCTACATCAAGGAATGCACAGATCTTCATAAACTCATCCGCTCGGAGTTTGCGTGTCGGGTTCTCATGAATGCTTTTATAAAGTACTCCCCCAGTAATTCCCGTTTTTTTCTGAGACTGTCGATACCATAATGCCCTTTTCCTTAAAATATTTTGACACTGCTAAAGTCACATTATCTGCCGCAGACATTTTTTCACCTCTTTTTCGTTTCGTGTGTTTTTAAATTATATTAACACACGATTTGCGTACTGTCAAGCAAATCAAATGAAATATTTTTCGTTTCGTGTATTTTTTTCTTGACTTTGTTGTTCTTGTGCTATATGATATTCTCCAGAAGGGGGTGAGTAAATGTCGCGATCGAGCATTGCAGAAACGCTAAAATCTAAAAGAAAAGACGCAGGCTTAACTGTAGATGCTGTTTGTAAACGACTTGAAGAGTATGATATTCGGCTATCCAAAAACTCAATGTATAACTATGAATCCGGTTATCGCCAACCAGACGCTGACACGCTCATGGCACTTTGTGAAATCTATGAAATAGTGGACATTTTAGATACTTTTGGTTATAAGAGCAAAGATTTATCGGATTTGTCATGTATACTTGCTCCAGATGAACAACAACTTGTAGAAAACTACCGTTCTTTAAATAGGCAAGGTCAGGAGGCGACTCGACAGCATATGGAACTATTAGTTGAATCCAAGCGATATAAAAAATCTTTTGACATTCCCAACTTGGCAAAAGAAGCCTGAAAAGTAAAAAAGCCGTCCTAAACATGGACGGCATAAAGGAGAATTTTTATTAAATGGAACATAACGCCAATCGGGGTTATAAAGACAGCGTTTTTTCACTATATATGAGCAATCCGAATCGTTTGATTGAATCCTACAATGCAATCCAAGGGGAAAATTACGCGTTGGATACCCCGATTGAAATTAACACCCTTGACGATGCTTTATATAAAGAACGGATCAATGATATTTCATTCTCTTTGGATGGACGGTATATTGTACTGATGGAGCACCAATCCACAATCAATGAAAATATGCCGGTTCGGGTACTTCTTTATTTAGGGCGGGTTTTAGAAAAGGTTTTGGATCAGGAAAATATTTACCGAAAAAAGCGTATTCCTTTAGCAACGCCTGAATTTATCGTTCTGTACAACGGGCAGGAAGACTATCCGGATATATCCTATATGCGCTTGTCAGATGCGTTTATCAGCCAGCCCCATAAAAATGAGGGAGAACCGGCTCCTTCCGTGGAGCTGGTTGTAAAAGTAGTAAATATAGGCTATGGTCATAATGAATCTATCTTGAAAAAGAGTAAATCTTTAGAGGATTACAGTATATTTATTGACAAAGTACAGAAATACAAAAACAGTGGATTACTGTTAGATGAAGCAATTCGGAAAGCGGTAAATTATTGCCGGGAAAATAATATTATGCAGCCGTTTCTGACGGAGCACGCCAGCGAGGTGGAGAATATGTTATTTACTGAATGGGATTGGAATGAAGCAATGAAAATTGAGCGGGAAGAAGCTCTGGAAGAGGGCCTAACTCAGGGCCGGGCAGAGGGCCGGAAAGAAATTATATTATCTTTGTTAGATTCCTTGAATGCCGAACAAATTGCCCGTATGTTAAAAATGCCTATCTCAGAAGTACAACAGATAATTGGGACAGTTGCGCCCCAATAAATACTTCCCTTGAAATAGAAATTTTCTAGAATCACCGACAAAAAGCCCAGCAAAGACACCGGTCTCTGCTGGGCAGTATAAAAAGGAGGTTTATTTGTGGATGATAATTTAGCACATAAATATGAATACCGTAAGGAATTGATTGGTGGTAAAATTGTAGCAATGTCTCCAGCGGCATCAAACCATAACCGTATCGCTGGAAATATTTTTGGGATTTTTTGGAGTTATTTGCGGGGAAAACCTTGTGTTCCCTATGGTGACGGAGAATTGGTTTACCTAACCGCAGAGGATACCTTTATTCCTGATTTTATGATTGTTTGTGACCGTAATAAAATTAAACATGATGGAATACATGGTGCACCGGATCTAGTGGTCGAAATTCTTTCCCCAAGTACAGCAAAAAATGACAGAGGTCATAAAAAGAGCATCTATGAGAAAAGTGGTGTTCAGGAATACTGGATTGTCAGTCCTTCCGAAAAGTCCGTTGAAATTTATCGCAGTAACGGTAATGAATTTGTATTTCATGATGTTTATTCTGTTTATGCTGACTGGATGTTGGAACAAATAAGCGAAGCTGAACGTGCAGCAGTAGTAACGCAATTCAAATGTTGTTTATTTGATGATCTGGATATTTCCCTAAATGATATATTTTATGATATTTTGCCATAAAGCCAGAAAATCCTATCTGTATAAGAAAGGAGGCTGTTTATGAAGATTGACAATGAAAGAAATTTGAGGGTAGATGGTTATGTAAGAGTTTCCACCCAAGAACAGGCAAACGAAGGTTATTCGATTGGAGCACAAACAGAACGCCTAACAGCCTATTGTCAGGCCAAAGGCTGGACATTAGTTAATATTTATACAGATCCAGGCTTTTCTGGAGCAAAAATGTCCCGTCCAGGGCTTCAAAAGCTAATTTCAGATGTCCAGCATCATAAAATAGATGCGGTGCTTGTTTATAAACTGGATCGCCTGAGTCGTTCCCAAAAAGATACTCTTTATTTAATAGAAGATGTATTTATGAAAAATGATGTAGCATTTGTTTCTATGAATGAAAATTTTGATACATCCACAGCTTTTGGTCGGGCAATGGTAGGAATTTTATCTGTTTTTGCGCAGTTGGAAAGAGAGCAAATTAAAGAGCGCTCTCAGATGGGCCGTATAGAGAGAGCAAAGGAAGGGCTTTGGAAGGGTGGCGGTATCGTACCGATAGGTTATCGGTATATTGAATCTGAAAACAAACTGCAAGTAAACGAATATGAAGCTATGCAAATTCGAGAAATTTTTAATCTTTACGCCAATAAAGGTTATGCTATATCACGGATACAACAGATAATGGAGGATGCAGGCTATCGGCATTTTTATGGAGCATGGAACAATACCCATACCATCCGATATATACTGACAAATCCGATTTATATAGGCATTATCCAATGGCAGGGGCAAAACTATGCAGGAAAGCATCAGCCGATTATAGAGCGAGATGTATTTGAAAAAGCACAAAAACGGATAGAAGGACGTAAATGGAAAGAAGGAAAGCCCCCGGAATATTCTCCATTTAAAGCTACGCAGCTATTGAGCGGGTTGTTATTTTGCAAAGTTTGTGGGGGCAGATATTATGGGTCAGGTGCATATCGGGGTTCCAAAAAGATTCCCTATAAAGAACGGAATTATATTCATATATATAGCTGTTATTCCCGGACAAAAACAAAGAAATGTATGATCAAAGATCCTAGCTGTAAAAACAAAAACTGGCGGACAGAGGTGCTGGATGAAAAAATTTTAAGTGAGTTAAAAAAGCTCTATACAAATGAGGGGTATTTTGAAAGCCTGATTGCGGCGGCTCCCATTCCTGAGGATAAAAGAAAGCCGATTGAGGAACGTATAGCGCAGTTAGATACACAGATAGGCAAAATGCTGGATTTATACCAGTTACAAAATGCACCCATAGAACAAATAGCGGGACGGTTAGAAACATTGACACAAGAAAAACAGGGCTTGGAAGAGTCTTTAGAGCATTTGGAGGATAACAGGCCAGAATTATCCGTTGAGCAGGCCCGTATTATTATGGGAAATGCCAGGGATGTATTAGAAAATGGGACTTTAGACGAAAAACGGCTCTTGCTTCAATCTCTCATTCGGCGGATTGATATTGAATATGAGAATATCTATATCAGTTGGCGGTTTATATAGCGGGTAGAAAACCGCTTAATAATATGCTGTTTTGGAATCACGATAAATAGTAATTACATGGGTAGTTTCAGTTATGCTTCCGCCAATGGCAATCTTTTTTCCCTTATTTACATTATTAGAGGATTTAGGTTATCTGCCGCGGGTGGCATTTAATCTGGATAAATATTTTAAGAAGTGCCGGGCCTGCGGAAAACAGGCATTAACAATGTGTATGGGATTTGGATGCAATGCCGCAGGAATTGTGGGATGCCGTATTATTGATTCACCAAGAGAACGAATGATCGCCATGCTGACAAACAATTTTGTACCTTGTAATGGACGTTTCCCCACATTGATTGCTATTTTAACCATGTTTTTTGTGGGAACAGGCGGAGGAATTTTGCGATCCTTATGGTCAGCTTTATTATTAACGGGATTGATTGTCTTAGGAATATTAACGACTTTTTTTGTTTCAGCGGCATTATCCAGAACTGTATTAAAGGGGACGCCATCTTCTTTTACATTAGAGCTGCCGCCTTACCGCAAGCCTCAAATTGGAAAAGTAATTATCCGTTCTATCTTTGACCGTACATTATTTGTATTAGGCCGTGCAGCAGTAGTTGCAGCGCCAGCAGGCATGATCATTTGGCTGTTAGCCAATATATCCATAGGAGATATAACCTTATTATCCAGATGCGCAGAATTTTTAGATCCATTTGCCCAGTTATTTGGGCTGGATGGCGTTATTTTACTAGCTTTTATTTTAGGACTTCCAGCCAACGAAATTGTTGTGCCGATTATGATTATGGCATATTTGTCTGCGGGAAGTTTAATTGAAATGAATGATCTGTCTGCATTGCGGACGCTTTTGGTAGATAATGGATGGACTTGGATAACAGCCGTTTCAGTTATGTTATTTTCCCTGATGCACTGGCCATGTTCTACCACATGCCTTACCATCCGGAAAGAAACAGGGAGCTGGAAATGGACAATAGCAGCATTTTTAATTCCCACGGGATTCGGGCTGTTAGCCTGTTTCTTATTTACCAGGATCGCACAAATTTTTATATAGTTTACAAGACCTGCCGTCGTTCCATTTCCATAAGAGGAGAAGTTAAATCTGGAGAATGATGTCCAGCATTACGGCTGCGGTATTGACCGGGGCTTTCTCCCATAGCCCGGCGAAAAACCTTACAAAAATAATTTGCTCCGGAAAAGCCGCACATACCGGCAACGGTTTCAATGGAATATTCACGGCCCTGGAGTAAGAGTGCAGCATATTCCAAACGGGTATCCTGTAGGAAATGACCAGGCGTTACCCCCATTTCGGCGGAAAAGGTACGGATTAGATAACTTTTAGAAACCCCCATCCGGCTGGCTAAATCGTCCACGCCGGTTAAGAAAGCAAATTCTTCCCGGATACAGGTGACGGTATCCTGAACCAAAAGACTAAGGGTATTCTGAGAATCCATACTTAATTCAGAAAGTTTCATAAGCAAGCGGAAAGCATCAATACTGGATTGGTAGATGCTTCCCGCTTGTTCATTTTGGGCGCAGCGGAAAAACCGTTCCAGCATCCTGCCGAAAGGGTTCCCGGAAGGAAGGCGCTGGAAGGCACAAGGAATAGGAGCCGGTGGTGGTACGGCATTTTGTAAAAGGATAAATACATATTCAGAAGGCCCTTTTGGAGAAAAAGAAACCGTACCTGCTTGCTGGAGAAATAAAACAGAATTGGGGTAATAGGAATAGGAAACTGAATCCCAGGAAAGCTCCCCTTCCCCGCTGAGAAAATAAACCAGCACAGCCTGGGCATGATTTTCCAAAGCAGATTTTTGGGTAATTTTCTGGTATCCACAGCGGACCGGATAAACAGCAAGGAAGCCTTCCGGTGGATGAAAATGAAAATTCCAAATGCCATATTGCGAATTTTCCATAGTCCCCATAATGAAGCTCTCCTTTTTATAGTAAAATATTGATATATCAATATTTTACTATAAATATCAGCAACTTACCATTGATAAAAGGGAGATTTTCTGATATTTTTATATGCAGAGGAAAAAAATCCACAGGGTTTTATACATCAATAAATTACTAAAGGGGAATTTGTAAATGGCCAGCATCAGTGCAAGAAATATTTATAAGATTTATCCTGGGAATGTTACAGCCGTACATGATTTTAATTTAGAGATTGAAGACAAAGAATTTGTTATTTTTGTAGGTCCCTCCGGCTGCGGCAAATCAACAACCCTGCGGATGATTGCAGGATTAGAAGAAATTTCCAAGGGCGAGTTATATATTGGCGGTCGTTTGGTTAATGATGTACCGCCAAAGGATCGGGATATTGCCATGGTGTTCCAAAACTATGCTTTATACCCGCATATGACCGTATATAAAAATATGGCATTTGGTTTGCAGCTCCGCAATGTGCCGAAAGAAGAAATTGATAAAAAAGTGCGGGACGCTGCAAAAATCCTGGACATTGGCCATTTATTAGACCGGAAACCGAAAGCTCTTTCCGGCGGCCAGCGGCAGCGTGTTGCTTTAGGCCGTGCAATGGTTCGTGACCCAGCCGTATTCCTGTTAGACGAACCCTTGTCCAACCTAGACGCAAAGCTGCGTACAGCAATGCGTTCTGAAATTACAAAGCTCCATAAACGTTTAGGTACAACCTTCATCTATGTAACCCACGATCAGACAGAAGCTATGACAATGGGTGACCGGATTGTTGTTATGAAAGATGGCTTTATTCAGCAGGTAGACACACCGCAAAACCTGTATGATAAGCCCTGCAATATCTTTGTAGCTGGATTTATTGGTTCCCCTCAAATGAACTTCATGGACGTAGTCCTGCAAAAACAAGGGGAAGAATTTGTAGCAATGTTTGGGAATTTCCCAATCAAGCTGCCAAAAGGCAAAGGCAATCCGAAAGTCCTCCAAAATTATGTAGGAAAGACCATTTCGTTGGGTATCCGTCCGGAAAACATCCATGATGAAGCAGCTTATATGAATATGCCTACATGCAGCGCCATTGATGTTACCATAGATTTGGCAGAACTGATGGGTTCCGAAATCTATTTGTATGCCAGCAGCGGCGATACAAAACTGATTGCCCGTGTACCACCACAGAGCCAGGCAAGAGATGGAGATGCAATCAAATTAGCTCTTGACTGCACAAAAATCCATTTATTTGACAAAGAAACAGAAAAAACAATCTGCAATTAAAATAAGAGAGAGTTTTATAATAGTGCCCGGATTTCCAATGTTCCTTTGGAGAATGGAAATCCGGGCACAAAAATATTTGATAGAAATAACAAAACAGGATTGCAGCCTGGGAAGGCACACAATCCCGTTTTTTATGATATGAAAGAAAGGATTAGACAAAACGGGCAGGGTTAATTTTAACGCCAGGACCCATAGTAGCAGCTACTACACAAGAACGGACATACTGGCCTTTTGCAGCAGCAGGTTTTGCCTTGACAATAGCGCCCATTAAGGTATCAAAGTTTTCCTGGAGTTTTTCTACGCCAAAGGAAACTTTACCGATGGGGCAATGGATAATATTGGTTTTATCCAGACGGTATTCGATTTTACCGGCTTTCGCATCGGTAACAGCTTTTGCTACATCCGGTGTAACAGTACCGGCTTTGGGGTTTGGCATTAAGCCACGGGGTCCCAGGATTTTACCTAAGCGGCCCACGATCCCCATCATATCCGGGGAAGCGATTACCACATCAAATTCCATAAAGTTTTCTTTTTGGATGCGTTCCATTAAATCTTCTGCACCGACAATATCAGCGCCGGCATCCAAAGCAGCTTGTGCTTTGTCCGCTTTGCAGAAAACAGCAACACGTACTTTACGGCCGGTACCGTTGGGGAGTACCACAGCACCACGAACCTGCTGGTCAGCATGGCGGGAATCCACGCCTAAACGGACATGGACTTCTACGGTTTCGTCAAATTTAGCAGTACCGGTTTTGATAGCCAGATCCAAAGCTTCAGCCGTATCATATAATTTAAGCTTTTCAATCAGCTTCGCGCTATCGCAATATTTTTTACCATGTTTCATTGTAACAATTTCCTCCTTAGAGTGGTGATTAACGGATTTTTCCTCCCACCCGGGGAGCATCCGGCTCCCGCATCGCGATAAAGGCGTTTATTGGGATCAATCCACGACTTCAATGCCCATACTGCGGCAGGTGCCGGCAATCATGCTGATAGCGGTATCAATATTTGCGGCATTCAGGTCAGGCATTTTTGTTTCGGCAATTTTCTGGAGCTGATCTCTTGTAATTTTACCGACTTTTGTTTTATTCGGGACACCGGAACCGCTTTCAATGCCCAAAGCTTTTTTAATTAAAACAGCCGCTGGTGGAGTTTTTGTAACAAAAGAGAAAGAACGGTCCGCATAAACAGTAATAATGACAGGGATAATCAGGCCCACATCATTTTTTGTGCGTTCATTAAATTCTTTCGTAAAAGCCATAATATTAACGCCATGCTGACCTAAAGCAGGGCCTACCGGTGGGGCAGGCGTTGCTTTGCCCGCAGGGATTTGCAGCTTAATATAGCCGACAACTTTTTGAGCCATTAAAAAGCACCTCCAAGATATAGTGGTCATTTACCGGGATGCCATACATCCCTCCCACATCCCAGCCGGAGCTGGGAAAAAAGCACCGGAATTTCACCGGCAATCCTCATTGAAGCTTATAAAGAAATATAAGCTTTTTTACTCCAAGGGTTCAATCTGTTCGATTTCCAGTTCCACAGGGACATCTTTGCCCATCATGGAAACTGTTACCCGGACTACGCCATTTTGCCCATCGATTTCATCGACTACGCCGATAAAGCCTTCCAGATAACCGTCACAGACTTTAACAGAGTCGCCCACAGCGAAGTTCACTTCAAATTCCTTATGTTCCACGCCTAGCTTAGCGACTTCTTCCTCAGTCAGCGGGACAGGCTTGCTGCCGGGGCCAACGAATCCAGTTACGCCACGGGTATTGCGTACAACATACCAGCTTTCATCCGTCATAACCATTTTCACTAGCACATAGCCGGGGAAAATTTTACGTTCCACTTCACGTTTTTTATTATCTTTAATCTCCGTAACCGTTTCCGTAGGAACCATTACTTCACAAAACTGGTCATGGAGCTTACGGTTTTCCACCGTTTTTTTGATATCCGTAGCGACTTTGTTTTCATAACCGGAATAGGTATGGACTACATACCATCTCGCTGCCTCAGACATTATCAGACCTCCCGCCTTTCATCCAGCCAATCGTCCATAAGCTTACAGCCAATTAGCAAAACCGCGGATTAAAAAAGTAACGATAAAATCGAAGAAGCCAACGAAAACAGCAGACAGCGCGACCACAACGATAACAATGGTTGTATTGGTACGGACGTTGTCCTTGCCAGGCCAGACGATTTTTTTCATCTCGCCCCGGGCATCTTTAAAAAACCGTTTGATCCGCTGGATAAAGCCGGGCTTTTTTTGTGCTGCGCTATCCGCCATAATAATAAGACCCGCCTTTCAATCTTACTTCGTTTCCTTATGGAGCGTATGCTTCCGACAGAATTTACAATATTTGTTCATTTCCAGCCTGTCGGGATCATTTTTCTTGTTTTTCATTTTGTTGTAGTTACGCTGTTTGCACTCTGTACAAGCCAAAGTAATTTTTACTCGCATATCGGCACCTCCTGATAATACCGGATTTTTTAGCCTCCCTCGTAAAGGAAACGCTTTGGGAGCGCTATGAAAAAACGCCCCTATTTTTGGACATAAAAAAATAACCCTTTTAGAGGTGTCCTTATCATAGCATACAGGGGGACGCCCCGTCAAGGGGCTTTTGTGAATTTTTTGCAACTTTTTGTTTTGTTGGGCCCTGCCCAAACCCGCCAGGGCTTTGCCCTGGACCTACCGCCCTTTGAAAAGGGCGGCCCTAAACTTTCATTAAGTCTTAATTATTATTTTTTATTATGTCATAAATAGCCTGGACTGTTTTTTCTATGGGCTGGCAGGCATCTAAATAGAGGAAATGTTCCTGGGGGTATATGTTTTTCATGTTCTGGTACAAAGAGATGGTTTTTTCCAAAGCAGTTTTGGTTTCAAAAATATCACGGCTGCCGCCCCGGCCCCCGATCCGATCCATTAAAATTTCAGCGTTTTCTGTCAGGAGGATGACGCTTAAATCTGGGACGGGAAAGGGGGCGTTATATTCGATCAGCATTTCCAAAGGTTCCCCCTGCAAATGCTGGTAACAAACCGTTGAATATTTATACCGGTCACAAATAATGGTTTTACCTACGAAGCGTTCCGGAATAATCAGGTCATACACATGGAATATCCGGTCTTCAATAAACAGCTTTGTCATTTCAGAAGGGGTGGCATCCCCAGTCCGCAGCAGTTCCCGGATACGCCGGCCTAAGGGGGTATCGGTTGGTTCTGCGGTATAAATGCAGTCCTGTCCTTTTTCTTTTAAAAAATCATATAATGCTTTTGCTACGGTTGTTTTCCCTGTGCCGTCAGGCCCGTCTATGGTAATAAACACAATTATAAATCCCCTTCTAAAAAGGCTTTTGCCTGGGCAGCCCCAGTTTCAGCAGGAACATCACAGACCAGCTTCCCGTCCCGCAGCACCAGCAGCCGGTCTGCTAATCCGACAGCTTCCTGCCAGTTTCCGGTAACAAAAAGCAGCGCGCCTCTTTCCTGTGCAATGGAACCAAACCGGGCATAGAGCCTGGCCCGGGAAGGCATATCCATTCCCGCGGAAGGGTCCATCAGCAAATAAACCTGGGCCCTGCATCCCAAAGCCCGTTCCATCATTTCCCGGCGGCGGTTGCCTCCGGTCATATATTCCCCTTTTCTGCCCATTCCCAGCCAGGAACTAAAAGCCCCGCTGATACTGCTTCCGGCCTGCCGGATCCGGAACAAGGCCCGGAGAGCCGGGGTATTTTTTTTCCCGCTTTCTAATAAATCCCTGGCACCTTCCAATTCTTCTTCCGCCTGTTCATCCAGTGCCAGAGATACCCCGTTTTCTACGGCAGACAATGGGGAAGGTTCAATTTTCTTTCCGTTGACGGTAATTGTCCCGGTGCGCATGGGGAATAAGCCTCCGATCCGTGACAGAAGACCCTGTGCAGTGGCGCTGTCTCCTAAAAGGGCGGCCACTTCCCCCTGGCGCAGGCCAAAAGAAATATCGGGAGATTCTACCCGTAAAACTTCTTCCCCCAATGCGGCCCTGGCCCTTTCATACAGTCCTCCCGGACGTATCCCATAAGCCCGGGAAGCCAATATTTCTTCATCCATTCCTGTTACAGGTTCTGCCGGACTTAATACACCATTTTCCATAAAAGCCGCCTGATCCGCTACGGCAAGGACTTCTTCGGGATCGTGAGTGATGTACAAAAAAGAACGCCCGTCTTTTTTCATGCTTTGGATTGCGGCCCACAGGCTTTTTTTTCCTGCCGCATCCATATGTGCAGACGGTTCATCCAATAAAACCAGCTTGGTTCCGGAACAGACTGCCTTTGCAAGCTGGACAAGCTGCTGCTGGGCATATCCCAACTCGCCCATAACAGCCATTGGATTGATAGGGATATTTAAACGGGCCAGTAATGCCGTAGCTTCCTGCCGCATTTTGGCATTGTCTAAAATTCTTCCCTTTGTGATCTCATTTCCAAAATAGATATTTTCATATACTTTTAAATCCCGGAACATGGGCTGGTTCTGCCCCAGCAGCAAAATTCCTTGGTTTACAGCTTCCTGAGGGGAAAGCGGCGGCATTTTTTTTCCGTTGATGCAGATTTCCCCACTGTCTTTCTGATGCAACCCGATCAATAAAGAAAATAAAGTGCTTTTGCCGGAGGCATTGCGTCCCATAATCGCAATACATTCTCCAGCTTTCAAGGTTAAGCTAATATCCCGCAGGTAAAACTCACTGCTTACCCGGCAGCCTACATGGTAAAGTTCCAGCAATGTATTTTCCAAAATTCAAAAAATCCCCTTTCTGCAAACGCCTTGTTCTATTTTACTTGAAAACCGGCATTTTGTCCACTTCCCAAAAATACCAGGAACAACCTTGTTACAGGCAAAAAAGAAGTAACCGCCCCACATTTCCCAAAGTAGCGGTTACTTCGTAATCAACACAAAGGAGACGACCATCTGCTGACAGCGCCTCTTTTTATAAGATATCTGGATATGATAAAACTGTCAAGACAGTAAACAGACTGGATTTTTGTAGACATTGGAAAAAATATATGGTATATTGTAGCTGGCGCTGTAGCATTCGGCAGGCGATTTCCCCTTTGTAAAAGGAGGGGACTTCTTTGCCCCTCCTGGAGAGGGGGTGATACTGATGCTTACATATTCAAAATTTTTTCAGTTCTGTTTGGTAGTGATAGGTATCATAAACCTAGTTTTACAGGCAAAAAAGAAGTAACCGCCCCCAGTTCCCAGCTGTAACGGTTACTTTTCATTTAGCAGAGGGGACAACCGTCTGCTGACAGCGCCTCTTTTTATGTTTTTATCTATAAATGAGCAAATCTGAAAAATGACAAAAAAGAGGGCATAGCCTCAAGTGTTATAATGGAAGCACGACC
>RAZJ01000052.1 GCA_003612625.1 bacterium 1XD42-1
TTTTTGGATAAAAGCCTGTAGTTATCCGCTTTTCCTGGAATGGTCTGGATAATCAAAAAGTCGGGATAACTCCGAAACTTATCACTTAGAAAATACGGAAAGGAAGGGATATGAGGAATGGGAAAAAGAACGCGAAGAAATGATTAAAACATTCCGCGATATTTGCGAACACTGCGGATTTAATGATAACGGTGCTGAATGCAGCGAATTTAGAGATGAAGATGGTGAAGGCTGCGGTATGTTTAAATGGCGCAAATATTGGAACAAATGAGGGCGGTTATCAAATATCCCGGAGCCAAATGGAATTTAGCTGATTGGATTATATCCCACTTTCCGCCCCATCGCAGTTATTTAGAGCCGTTCTTTGGCAGCGGGGCGGTACTTTTCAGCAAAAGCCGCAGCGCCATTGAAACAATAAATGACCGGGACAATGATGTAATCAATCTTTTTGAGTGGATACGCAAGGACCCGGAGCGGTTAGCCCAGACCATTTACTGGACGCCTTATGCCCGTGAGATTTACAACCGGGCATGGGAGGCCCAGCATACCGAAACGGACAGTTTCCAAAGAGCGGTGGACTTTTACGCCAGAATGATGATGGGACACGGCTTCCGTACAACCGGGGAAAAAGTCGGTTGGAAAAATGATGTACAGGGCAGAGAGGCCGCTTATGCTGCCAACAGCTGGTGCAGGCTTCCAACCATTATCCAAGAAGCCGCAGAACGTCTCCGGGGTGTACAGATTGAAAACCAGTCCGCATTGGAGCTAATAACCAGGTTTAATTATCCCAATGTTTTAATTTATGCTGATCCGCCTTATCTTTTACAGACCAGGCATGGAAAGCAATACCGCCATGAAATGACCGACACAGACCACCGCGATCTGCTGGACGCACTGAAAGCCCATAAAGGACCGGTTTTATTATCCGGATATGAAAGCCAGCTGTATAACGACGCCTTAAAGGACTGGTACCGGGATGAAGCCGCAGCTTATACACAAACAGCCAAAAAGCGTCGTGAAATTTTATGGATGAATTTTGAGCCTTCCGGACAAAAAAGCCTGTTTTAAGAAAGGGGGACTGAAATGAGAAAAGCAATTGCCATTGATTTTGATGGATGTCTGTGCAGCAGCGCCTATCCCAATATTGGAAAGCCTCACTGGGGTGTAATCGAAGAAGCTCTTGCGGAAAAAGCAAAGGGGACTGCACTGATTTTATGGACCTGCCGTGAAGGGGATTCGCTCCAGGAAGCCGTTAAAGCCTGTGAAAGTTGGGGACTGCCGTTTGATGCAATAAACGAGAACCTGTCGGAACGGGTTTCCTTCTTCGGCACCAATTCCAGAAAAATCAGCGCGGATGAATACTGGGACGATAGAGCGGTACATATCCCAGAACATCCATCAATTTCCGATTTTCCACAAAATTGGCGCGTACAGCTGTTTAATAAATTTACCAGGTCAGAAAAAGTCGAAAGGATAAAATCAGGAGAGATGCAGAAATGAGAGGTTACAGCATAGAAAAAAGAGCCTGCCAGCGGTGGCAGAACCAGATCAACAATACCCAGGGCCATATTTTCGAACAGGGTATAAAAGCAGCTTGCCGGATTTACCACGATAAGGGACTTGCGGAAGTGGACAAGACCCCGGAACCCTTCCGGGTCATGAGCAAAGGCCAGGACGGGACTTTTACAGGACGGTTTACCGCACTTGCGGCCCCTGACTTCCAGGGAACCCTAAAAGGAGGCCGATCCATCGTATTTGAAGCCAAATATACCACAACAGACCGCCTAAAAAGAAATATCCTGACAGATGCACAGATGGAAGCGTTAGAAAACCATTTACGGATTGGGGCCATGGCCGGGGTATGCGCCGGGATTCAAAATGATTATTTCTTTGTCCCTTGGGAACTATGGAGGGACATGAAAAAATATTTTGGGCGGTTATACGTCACATCCCAAAATCTTGAAACATACCGTATACGGTTTACGGGCGCAGTTTTATTCTTGGATTACATACACCCAATACCAGGCAGAAAAGCAGAGGAAGAAACCGATTGAAAAAATTAACATTAGGAAGCCTGTTTGACGGGATAGGCGGTTTTCCCCTTGCGGCGCAGCGGTGCGGAATCAAAACCCTTTGGGCCAGTGAAATAGAACCGAACTGCATAGCCATAACAAAGCGTCACTTTCCAGGGATGCAGCATTTAGGCGACATTACAAAGATAAACGGCGGGAAAATCCCGCCCGTGGACATTATTTCCTTTGGTTCCCCCTGCCAGGATTTATCCATATCAGGCAAACAGGCAGGTCTTTCCGGAAAGCGTTCCGGTTTATTCCGGGAGGCCGTCAGAATTATTTATGAAATGAGGGAATCCACAAATGGAATATATCCAGCTTTCATTATTTAGGAAAATGTTCCCGGAGCCTTTTCTGCCAACAAGGGGGCAGATTTCAGGACCGTCCTTGAAGAAATCACAAAGACCAAAATTCCAATGCCTGGCAGCGGAAGATGGGCACAGTCCGGAATGGTTAGAATTAGCGGGGCTGACGTCGCTTGGCGGCAGATGGACGCCCAGAGCTGGGGAATCCCCCAACGTAGAAAGAGAATTTTCCTTGCGGCGGATTTTAGAGGCAGACGCGCCGCCTAAAAATGCTATATATGCACAATTCGGACCGGAATCAGATACAGATTGGCCCATGTCGGAAGAAATCTGCGAAACGCTTTTAGATATGGCTACAAAGGTTTATGATGGCAAAATAAAGGGATTAACCATCAAATTTAACAGCAGGACAAAAGCGATTATTTGCAAAAATTCCAAAGATAAACTATTGATAGACCGCAAAGAAAGCGATAACAGCCGGATCGAGATAGGCTAAGAGGGGGGATAAACCATATGAAAGCATTTACAGTGTACCAGCCCTACGCATATGCCATTATAGCGGGTCTAAAACAATACGAAACCCGCCCAAGGCGTACAAATGTCCGGGGCCGTGTAGCGGTTCACGCCGGGAAAGCAAAAGACGTATTGATTCCCCGGCCTGTCGAGTTAATTATTCCGAAATCGACGGTTCTGCATTATGGCGCGGTATTAGGAACCGTCGAAATTGTCGATTGCATTCCCGTAGGGGACCTTATAGATAAGCTTTCCGAGCAGGAGCAGCTATTAGGCGATTACACGCTGGGACAGTTCGCGTGGGTGCTGCAAAACCCGGTCATGTTTGATAAACCCATACCGGCACGAGGTTTCCAGGGCTGGTGGAATTGGAAGGAGGCTTAACAATATAAATCCATAGCGGGATTTTACCAAAATTAAAAAACATAAAAGGAGAAACAACAATGAGGACAATATGTATTATCAATTTAAAGGGTGGGGTTGCCAAAACCCTTACAGCGGTCAATATGGCGCATATATTAGCGACAGTCCATAATAGGCGCGTCCTGCTGATAGACAACGATAAGCAGGGCAATACCTCTAAAATGTTCGGACTACATAGCTATGACGAAAAAAGCGTATCGGATCTCCTGACAGAAAAAAATCCGGATCTGGATGAAATCATAGCAGACACAAGATATAAGTTCCTTGACCTGATTCCCGCTAATATGAACCTGTTAGACGCCAACAAAATGACTATGATAGATAGTTCCTGGCAGCGGGAAACCCGCTTTAAAAAGGCATTACAGCCCATATCAGGGGATTATGATTACTGCGTCATTGACAATGCGCCTGATATTAACATTGGTATCATCAACGCCCTTGTAATGTCGGACGATATTATTATTCCCATAAAAATAGACCCGTTCGCCTTTGATGGTTTAAAAGAGCTGCAAAGACATATAGACAGCGTCAAAGAAGATCTGAATCCAGAATTATGTTTAATGGGATGCCTTGTAACCTGCTACTCCAGAAATGACGTAAATGCCCAGGGGGAAGAACATTTGCGCACACAGTTAAAATATCCTGTATTTGCGACACACATCCGCAGGACAGAAAAAGCAGATGAAAGCACCTTTGCCACAATGCCAATCCTTGAATATTCCCCCAGATGCGGTGCCGCTAGGGACTATCAGTCATTCGTCAGGGAGTATCTGGAAAAGTTGTCCGATTCGGACACAAATCATAAGAAAAAATGAAGGATGAAATTTTAATACATGCCTCATTTTCCCAGGTTAAACAGTTTACTCCCAGGATACCGGAAAACAGGCTGCCCGGAGAAAACGACACAATCCCCCGCATTTGCTTCTCCACAAAGCTGGAAAGCGCTTTGACCTCAATGCCAAGCGGCGGAATAGCTTTAAAAGGGCTATTAAAAGCTATTCCGCAGGTTGCCCCTGTTATCCATATTTACTGCTGTTATATGTGGGAAAATGAGCATGTGCGTTTTATCCAGCCTATTGACGTGGAAAGATTTTTTCATGTTCTGGACGCGGTGGACCGCAGCGAATGGTGGGCGCTTGATACACCGAAACTTCATCACTGTATTATAAAAATCCAAAAAGCGGAATTAAAGGACTGTATAGACCAAAACGAGAATAAGAATGCGATTGTGGAAAAAGTTTTCTATAACGTTATCAGACAGATTCCCTCCAATGCTCCTGAACGCTTTTTCGACCAAACCTTATTCCCGCAATTCAAAAAACATGATTTGCGTGATATATTTGCCTATCTGGGAGCAAAACGATAACTTTCCATATCAAAAGCACTCTTTATCGCACAGGATAAAAAGTTGTCCGATTCGGACAAAAAACGAAAAATATAAAGAGAGGATTTATTATGAAACTTACACTTGAAAAAGCAACTGCCATAATGAATAAAAACAACGGTAATCTAAATTTGTACGGAACCAAAATTACATCATTGCCGGACAATCTAACAGTCGGCGGCTCGCTGAATTTGCGTGAAACCAAAATTACATCATTGCCGGACAATCTGACAGTCGGCGGATGGCTGGATTTGTACGGAACCAAAATTACATCATTGCCGGACAATCTGACAGTCGGCGGATGGCTGGATTTGCGTGAAACCAAAATTACATCATTGCCGGACAATCTGACTGTCGGCGGCTCGCTGGATTTGTACGGAACCAAAATTACATCATTGCCGGACAATCTGACTGTCGGCGGCTCGCTGGATTTGTACGGAACCAAAATTACATCATTGCCGGACAATCTGACTGTCGGCGGCTCGCTGGATTTGTACGGAACCAAAATTACATCATTGCCGGACAATCTGACAGTCGGCGGATGGCTGAATTTGAGCGGAACCCAGATTACATCATTGCCGGACAATCTGACAGTCGGCGGATGGCTGAATTTGCGTGAAACCAAAATTGCAAGAATAGAATTAAAAAAGATCAAAGCTCTGCATCATGGGGATTATATAGAAGGCCGGTACCTATATGCAGACAGGCTCCTTACACACATTAAAGAGAAAAAGATAATCGGGAAATATACCCTGTTTATCGGAAAAATCCCAAATAGGAACGTTATATTTGATGGAGAGTATTATGCCCACTGTTCTACATTTAAGAGGGGAAAATCGGATTTGCTGTTTAAACAAGCAAAGGACCGGGGTTTGGACCAATACAAAGGACTGCCATTAAGCACGGAATTAACAGCAGATGAAATGATAACCATGTACAGGGTAATTACAGGAGCATGCCAGCAAGGAACGGAAACTTTTGTAAATAGTTTAGGAAAATTAAAAGAACGTTATACCATATATTAGCTGCTGTTGTTATAGTTGGATGTATTGGCATTACAACTCAAATTCTTGATGTTATAACTTGCTGCACTTTCCCAGAAAAAATAATCTTAGAATTTTTAAGGGGAATTCTAAGCAAGGCGAAATAGAAGGGAGACGGAAGTTTGAACAAGAAAGAATTGTCCCAGCTCTATTCTTTGAACAAGGAGATTGAACAAGAGAAAAAAAGATTGGCAGACTTAGAAGCAGCAGAAGCAGGCATTGCAGTCAATATAAAGGGGTTGCCACATATTGGAATAGTGTCAGACAAGACCGCCATTGCGGCAGAAATCGCAGATTGTAAAGCAGTAATTGAAGCTAAGGCTCAAGCCTGCATTGCGGAATATAATCGAATTAACCGATATATTGCATCTATAGACAATAGCTCAATGCGACAGGTGCTAACGCTGCGCTTTGTTGACGGATTATCGTGGAATCAGGTCGCTTGCGGCATAGGGGGGAGAAATACAGCAGACAGCGTTCGAAAAGCGTGCGAGAGGTTTTTGAACGAAAACTAAAAGTTGTCCGTTTTGTCCGCTCTGTTTGTGTTATATTGACAATATAGAGAAACGCACAAAAGGAGGAATAAAATTGACGACGTATGAATTTTATCATTCCAAAAAATGGAGGAATAAACGCAATTCAATATTAAGAAGAGATAAATACCTTTTTAAAGGCCTTGGATGGCTTAAAACCTACATATCCGGTTTATATGGACCAGGAATATGAAAGCCCCTGCGGAAAATGGGGTGCAGCTAAAAATAAACAGCTCCGTACCGATATGGTTAAGGCGTTTTTAGATGTGATCCAAAATGCCGGATATTATGCGGCCCTTTATAGTTCTACTGACTGGCTGCAAAATTGGGTACATGATGACCAGCTAGCCAAATATGATAAATGGGTAGCCCAATATGCGTCCAGATGCAACTATAAGGTTGATTATGGTATGTGGCAGCATCGTGGAAATGTATCTGGCTTTGTAGGCTACTGTGATGGTGTTTATACTGCCGTGGATTTAAACGACTGCTATAAAGATTATCCGCAGATTATCAAGGCTAATTTGCTGAATAACTGGACAAGGGCGGATTTAGATACAGCCGCAAAGCCGGAAACAGAAAAAAATCCTGTTACAGCAATATCTTTTCTGGATGCTGCAGAACTGTTAAAACAGGCGGGTTATACATCAATCACGCTTTAACAACTGCTGGGAGCGTTGATTTCTTCCGTCTTATTTGCTATATTTGATTTAGAAAATTATTTCACCGGGAGGATAAAAACAAGTGGAAAATAAAGAAACGGTACAGAAATCAAAGGAAAAGCATCCGGAAGATATTAACAGCCTTGCAATGGATTTGCTGCAAGATTATAAATTGAATTTCAAGCGGGTTTTTGCGCTGCTTATAATAGTTTTAATTCTATGGGCGGCAACAATCGTCGGTTTTGTATGGTATCTGAATCAATATGATTTTGTCAGTTCTATAGAATCTACCGCTGTCTATAGTATTATAGACAGCAGCGGGAATGTCATTAGTTCTGACATTCCCCAGGACCAGCTTGAAGAATATTGGAGTTGATAAGCAACGGCAAGGATAAGAGCCCGAAAGGCTAGGGTTAAAAAAAGCAGGAAAACAAGGGGCACAGCCGTCCGAAAAACCAGGACAAAATCTAGGCCCAGGTAAAATAAGCTGCCTATGAAAATTAAGTTTTCTATCGAAGAACTGGAAAAGATGGAGAAGAATCCATGGTTGACAGACCGGGAACGAAAAGTTTTTGATTTATATTACCGCAGAGGATGGAAGATAGAAGATGTTGCAGCAGAGATAGAAATGCAAAGGAGCGCTGTAGAACGTAGCTTAAAATCTATCCGGAATAAATGCAAAAAGATGCTGTAAAAATGCGGTATAAATGAAGTATAATTGCTGTTTAAAAGATGCTTGTTTGCGGTTTAAATGCCGCATGCAGGCTTCTTTTTTATGTTTAAATATAACCTGTAAGGAGGGTGTTAAACAAACGGCGTACGCGCTGCCGCAAAATGGATCAAAAGGTCATAATTTTGTTTAGCGCCCTCCTTTTATTTTTAGAAAGGCGCGTGAAAAATATATGGCATTCGGTTATCAATCTTCTTATGGAACAACAGATCCTTTAAATTCTTACCGAACCCAATACCAGGGATACCAGCCTGTACAGCCGCAGGCAGGGAATAATTATATGATGCAGCCGCAGCAGTCGCAATCAGGCAATAACTATATGATGCAGCCGCAGCAGTCGCAATCAGGCAATAACTATATGATGCCGCAACAAATCCAATCAGCAGAACAGCAGGCAGTACCTCAGCAACAGATGACCACAAACACAGGATTTCAACGGGTTCAGGGAATCGAAGGAGCCAAAAGTTATCGGGTGCAGTCTGGAACCAGTGTAATTTTAATGGACAGTGAATCCCAAACATTTTTTATAAAATCTGCTAATGCGGCTGGGATGCCAGAGCTGCACGCTTACGCTTTTAAAGAAATATATGAGATAAACGGACAAGTTATATCTGAAGCTTATGTGCCGCAAAAAGAGTTTGTACAATTAAAAAATCAATTTGATGAATTACAGGCACAATTTGAGTTAGTGCTCAAAGAAAAACAGGAAAAACCTGTGAAAAAATCATCAATAATTTTAAAGGGGGATGCTGAATGAATCCGATCGCGAACATGATGGGAAATATGATAGGTGGCAATAAGAACGGAAATATGATGCAGAATATGATGCAAGGCGCAATGCAGGGTATGATGCAAAATATGATAGGCGGCCAAAATGGTCAGAACCCCTTATGGCTGATAATGCAGCTAATGGAGAACAAAGAACTTCTGGAAAAAGTTTCTAAGCGGATAGAGGAAGCTGTTGAAAAAATTTCAAACGCTTCTCTAAGTTCCCAAAATATTGAACTGCTGCATTATCTCATAAAAACAGAAAAAGAAATCTGTGAGATGAAAAAAGGCCACGTTTCGGGGCGAACCAAAGGCGGCGATAGAATCAACGGAATGTTTGGAGAAATCGCCGAACGTTGGACAGAGTACACCGATTCAAAAGAAAGGTACCGTGATTCTCATGATGATATGGATAGGCGAAGGATGGTAAACAGCCTTAGAATGATGCTTGTCCGTCTGAATGATATGGTGCAGGAATTGATTGGCTGTTCAGAGTGCACCGAAGAGCGGGAAGTTATTGAAAACTATCGCAGCGGTATTCTGTAAACAAAAATCCCAGGGTAATAAAATACCCTGGGTAATTTTTTAGGAGAGTAAAAAACGTTGGGACAATATCAGCAGCAATATAATTATAGCGGTCTGGAACTAATAGAAATATTAGCGTTTATATTACAGATGATGGATTATGAAGCAACCATGTCACAGGTAGGAACAATGATATTTTGAAAGAATTGAGAACCGATACAGAGAAGTTAAGAAACGAAATCGCAGAGATTAAAGAGATAATCAAAGAACTTCAACAATAATATATGCAAGTCAAGCACAAGTCACTATACAGCATAAATATAGATTATAAGCGGATTTGTACATTTTTCCTATTCGCCGAAATGACGAAAAATAAAATTTTTCCTGTGCAACCAAAGTATACCTCCTGCCTGCCTGCTTTGTCAATCCTTTTATTTTACGAATTTTAGTTGTAAATTTTTGTGCAACATTTTCTGGAAATTTTACTATATTTATTATATATAATTTTGTGCTATTACATCCTGAATTTTATCGTGAAAATTTCCAATTTTCCATAAAAAAAGAGCATAGAAGCCAGATTTGTACAGCTTCTATGCTTTGCATAAAATATTTTTTTAATCTCTTTATTGTGCCGCTGTATTGGAGTTCAGACCTACCAATTCACGGTTTGGATCTTCTACGGGCATATCACGGACTGCTGTGATCTGGTAATGATCCCGTACCCGGAGCAAATCATAAATCATATATTTTTCTGGCATACGTTCGCCAGATTCATCTGTCATAATCTGCGTAAATACGTTAAGAGGAGCCAAACAGCCTACCGTTAAAGTAAAAGTATCACCTTTTTTTACAACATGTTCCACCACAGGGGTATAGAAATCCACTTCACCAGAAGTTGGAACATAATACATTTGTGTAGATTCATCATATACATAAGCTGTATCCGCACGGCCAAAGCCCTGGTGCTGGAGATGGACATCCGGCCCAAATAAAAGCGCACAATGAATATCTACATCCGAAGCCGGAACCATTAACCGTCCCAGGGAATCATATTGATAACTGCTGCGTTTATCTCCCAATAAAGTATCCCATAAAGCGGAACGCAGCAAAAATAAAGGATCAATATCCTGTACATTTTCAAAAGGCACCGGATCAAACATGACAACAGGTAAAATTGTTTTTTCAAAACGTTCTTTTTCGCCGGTATCATCCAGCATTGCCTGTGTAAAACGCAGACAGAGGAAAATTATCGTAACCAAGCCCACAATAGCCAGGAAGATAAAAATCCCCCCTACCGGCGCAGCATATTTATTTCTCCGGTATTCGGGCTTTGCGCCATTGGTTTTTGCCATAAACAATTCCTTTCCTCCGAAATTTATCGGATTTGACCATTCCCGGTGACAATATATTTCGATGAACATAATTCTGTTAAGCCCATAGGCCCGCGGGCATGGAGTTTTTGCGTAGAAATCCCGATTTCCGCACCAAAGCCAAACTCACCGCCATCTGTAAACCGGGTAGAAGCATTGACATATACAGCGGCTGAATCTACCAGTTCCGTAAAAGCCTTTGCATTGGAATAATTTTCTGTAATAATGGCTTCCGAATGGCCCGTACTGTACGTCTGGATATGTGCAATTGCTTCCTGCATGGAATCGACTACACGCAAAGCTAAAATATAATCATCATATTCTGTTGCATAATCTTCTTCTGTTGCAGCCTGAATCCCTGGCAATAAAGCAGCCGTTTTGGGACAGCCCCGCAATTCCACCTGATGGGTATTGAGTGCTTTTTGTAAAGCCGGCAAAAACTGAGGAGCAATAGCACTGTGAACCAGTACAGTTTCCACCGCATTGCATACAGAAGGCCGGGAAGTTTTTGCATTATCACAAATATTGACGGCCATTTCTATTTGAGCGCTTTCATCCACATAAATATGGCAGTTTCCAGCTCCTGTTTCAATAACTGGTACATTGGCCTGTTCTGCAACAGAACGGATTAACCCTTTCCCGCCTCGTGGAATGAGCACATCTACATAAGAAGTTAAATTCATTAAATCCACTGCGGACTGGCGGCTGGTATCATGGATCAGCTGGATACAATCCGGATGCAGCCCGGTTTCTTCCAAAGCTTCCCGCATAACCTTTTCCAAGGCCATACAAGAATGGATGGCTTCTTTTCCGCACCGCAAAATACAGGCATTAGAAGATTTTAAACATAAAGCCGCCGCATCTGCCGTTACATTGGGGCGGGCTTCAAAAATCATAGCCACTACACCTAAAGGGGTACGGATTTTTTCGATTTTAAGGCCATTGGGCCGTGAGCCTCCACCAATGATTTCCCCAATGGGATCTGGCAATGCTGCCACTTCCCGCACTCCCTTGGAAATATCCGCCAGCCGTTCCGGCGTCAGCCGCAAGCGGTCTGTTAATGCCTGGGAAAGGCCGTTTTCTTTTGCGGCAGATAAATCAACCTGATTGGCTTCTAAAATTTCTGTACCTTTATCGCTTTCAAATGCGGCTGCAATAGCTTCTAAAGCTTTATTTTTTTGTGCTGTTGTAGCTGCCGCCAATAAGTGGGAAGCAGCTTTTGCTTTTTTCCCAAGTTCGATTAAGCCATTCAAACAATCTCCCCCTTATTTTGGTACTGGAAAATATGTACCGATTTCCCGGTTATCAAATAAATCATATAAATGTTTTGGCTGTGCACCGTTCATAATAACCATTTCAATGCCATGGGAAATGGCTAACTGGGCAGCATGAAGCTTTGTTATCATTCCGCCTGTACCCCGTGCACTGCCTACGCCTTTTGCCATAGATTCCAGCTCCGGCGTAATTTGTTCCACTACGGGGAAAAATTTTGCATCCGGATCGGTCCGGGGATTCCGGTCATATAATCCATCAATATCACTAAGCAGAATCAAGAGATCGGCTTGGGCCACAACTGCTACCATTGCAGAAAGGGTATCATTATCTCCAAATTCAATTTCTTCTGTTGAAACAGAATCGTTTTCATTTACAATCGGGATACATCCCATTTCCAATAAACGTTCCAATGTATTTTGTACATTATTTTTCCGTTTCATATCGTCCATAACATCCCGTGTCAATAGGATTTGGCTTGTGGTATGATTATATTCCCCAAACAACTTATCATAGGTATACATTAACTCACATTGGCCTACCGCAGCAACTGCCTGTTTTCCAGGCATATCCTGGGGCTTTTGAGACAGGGATAATTTCCCTACCCCCACAGCCATAGCGCCGGAACTGACTAAAATAAGTTGTTTTCCACTATTTTTAATATCAGAAAGTACGGTTACTAAGCGCTCCACACGGCGTAAATTTAACAAACCGCTTTCATGGGTCAAAGTAGAAGATCCCACTTTTACTACAATGCGCCTGGCTTTTGCAAAATCCCGTGTTATCACGAATTATTGTTCCTCCTTGTCATCCGTTTCTCCTGATACGGCAGGCAGACATTCTACACTTAAAGAAGTAATACGCTGTTCTTCCACAGAAGCTACGGTTATAAGCAGATTTTTATAAGAATACTGTTCTCCTGGCTCCGGGATATGGCCAAGCATTTCCATTGCCCATCCGCCAGCAGTATTATAGTCACTGTCAAAATCCTTGTCATCCACATCCAGTTCTTCTAACAATTCAAATACATTCATATCCCCGCTGACTATGAATTGATTTTCTGCTGTTTTAATTAGATCGTGGACAACTTCATCGCTTTCGTCCCAAATATCCCCTACAAGCTGTTCTAATACATCTTCCATTGTAACAATTCCCATTGTGCCGCCATAGTCATCATTGATAACAGCAAGGTGGAGTTTTTTTGCTTTCAGCATGGTAAGCAATGCTGAAATTTTCATGGTTTTATGGACATAAACACAATCCGTCAGCAAATGAGATAAGGACGTTGCCCCACCCCGAACAACTGCTTTTAACAAATCCCGCACCTGTAACACGCCAATAATGCTGTCTACCGTTCCGCGATAGACTGGAATCCGGGAATAATGGGCTTCTAATACGGTTTTTACAGCTTCTTCTATGGGGCAATCTACATTTAATGCCAATACATCCACACGGGGCGTTAAAATTTCCTGGACGGTAATTTCATCAAACTCCAAAGCAGACTGTACCAATTCGCTTTCCTGTTCTTCCAGTACGCCTTCTTGTTCAATGGATTCTACAATATATTTTAATTCTTCTTCTGTGACAGAAGGTTTATTTTCCGCTTTATGAATCAAGCTCACTAAAACATCTTTTATTTTTACAAAAATCCATACCACCGGACGCATAACCCGCAAAAACAGCCCTATCAGCCCGCTGACGCCTTTTGCAATGGTTTCACTATTTTCTTTTGCTAATGTTTTTGGCAGGATTTCTCCAAAAATCAGCACTAATACAGTCATGACTGCCGTAGCAACTGCCGCACCACCGGTACCAAAAATTTTTGTAGCTAATACGGTAGCAATGGAAGCCGATGCCATATTCACTACGTTGTTCCCTACTAAAATGGTAGAAAGGAGCCGGTCAAAATCTTCTGTAATTGCTAAAGTCCTTTTTGCTTTTTTGTCCCCTTCTTCTGCATCCTTACGAAGCCTTATTTTATTTAAAGAAGAAAATGCCGTTTCACTGGCGGAAAAGAATGCGGAACACAATAGCAGCATAAGCAGCAAAAAATATCGTATGCCATCAGAACTGTCCAAAAAAATACAACCTCCATCAATCACTTTTTTAAAAATTTCAGGTTTGAGCTGATAATTCCAATATATCAGATAATCGTGCGGATTCCCACCTATTTTAGCATATGTTTTAAAAAAATTCAAATTTTTATAAATAAGGGAAAGCCCCTGGCATGGAGAGATGCCAAGAGCTTTTCCTTTGTCTTTTTATTTGAGTTCTTTGTCGGGGATTGCCCGATAAGAAAAACTCTGTTAAATTAGAATTTGCCAGTGTTTGCAGGAGCTTTG
>RAZJ01000053.1 GCA_003612625.1 bacterium 1XD42-1
TCTTTCAGTTCCTTTTGCTCGGCTTCGTAGTCTGCCGAAAGCTCCGTGAAACGCTCGTCCGATATGCGCCCGGTCACGCTGTCCTCATACAGTCGCTTGAAGATAGCGGAGAGTTCCGCAATCCGTTTTTCTGCCGCTTCCAGCTCTTTCTTCTTGGCGGCGTTGCGGCGTTTGCTTCCGTCCTCGGTCTGCTCGGTCAACAGCTTCATAAACCGGGCTTCATGCTTGGCGGCGTAGCTGGTGACTTTCCGTAAGTTCTCGGTCACTCCGGCGGTCAACAGGTCGGTGCGGATAAAGTGCGCCGTACAGTCTGCCGTGCGCTTCTTGTAGCTGCCGCATATGTAGCAGTCCTGTTTCCGTTTATCTGTCTGATACCTCTGCTGGTACATGACGCTGCCGCAATCCGCACAAAAGAGTATGCCGGAGAACAAGCCCACTTCATCATAGCGGTTAGGGCGTTTGCGCTGCTTGCGTAGCTCCTGTACACGCTCCCATGTGTCCTTGTCGATTATCTGCTCATGGTGGTTCTCGAAGATTGCCTGTTTGTCCTCGCTGTTGTAGATAATCTTGCTGCATTTGTAGGATTGGGTGGTGGTCTTGAAGTTCACAAGGCAGCCCGTGTATTCCCTGTTTTCAAGGATATGTACCACGGTGTTCGCCGCCCACTTGCACTCATAGCCGGGGTGGTAGCGGCGGGTTCTCCCTGTCCGGCGGTATTCCAGCGTTCCCGGCGTGGGGATTTCCTGCTCCGTGAGCATACGGGCTATCTTGGTCGGACCGTTCCCGGCAAGGCAAAGGCTGTAAATCTGCTTCACCACGGGGGCGGCTTCCCCGTCAATGATGAAATTCTCGTCCTCGTCCATGAGGTAGCCGTACACGGGCTTGCTTGTGACAGGCTTCCCACTCATTCCCTTTGAGCGTTTTACCGCCCGGATTTTCTTGCTCGTATCTCTCACCAGCCATTCGTTAAAAATGTTACGCAAGGGCGCAAAATCATTCTCGCCCTGTGCGCTGTCTACGCCGTCATTGATTGCAATGAAGCGGACGCCGTTCTGTGGGAAAATCATTTCTGTGTACATTCCCACTTGTAAGTAATTTCGCCCTAACCTTGACATATCCTTTACGATAACCGTTCCCACAAGCCCCGCTTCAATGTCGGCAAGCATGGACTGGAAGCCGGGTCTTTGGAAATTTGCCCCGGAGAATCCGTCGTCCGTGTACCATTTGAGGTTGGAAAAGCCGTTCTGTTTTGCGTAGGCTTCAAGGATTCGCTTCTGGTTGCTTATGGAGTTGGATTCGCCTTGAAGCGTATCTTCGTGCGACAATCTCGGATATAGGGCGGTAATCAGTTTTTGGGTGGTCTGTCTTGTCATGGTTTCCTCCATTTCCGACAGCCAGCCCCACTATTCCGTAGGTTTATTTTACCATAGGGCGGGGCTTGCTGTACAGTCCTTTTTGCTTCTTTATGTCGAAAAATATCATATTTTCTTATTAAGGCTTATCGTAGCTCCTTTAGGCGTGGAAAAATTTAGGTTTCTGTGGTAAAATACCTTTGAAAATAAAATCAAAGGAGTAACAGAATGGATTACCAAATCAGAAAAATACATAAAAATGAATGTCACCTTTTAGGCGGTTTTCTGTACGAAGCAATCTATGTTCCAGAGGGAAGCCCACGCCCGCCAAAAGAAATCATAAATATACCTGACTTACAGGTATATCTTCACAATTTCGGGGAAGAGGAAACGGACTATGGCTTTGTCGCCGTTTCCGGCAATGAAATTATAGGGGCGATATGGGCACGCATAATGAATGATTATGGACATATTGACGATAATACGCCGTCGCTTGCCCTTGCTGTCTGCCGCCCTTACCGTGGGTATGGCATTGGTACTTCCCTTATGCGGGCATTGATGGAAAGGCTGCAAGAAGATGGCTTCAATGCAGTTTCCCTTTCCGTCCAGAAATCAAATCCAGCATTTCGCCTGTATCAACGGCTTGGCTTCGAAACGGTAAAAACAGTGATGGGCGAAACAGAAGAAGAAATTGTTATGCGCCGCCCTCTGTAAAGCTCCGTTTTGGCGGTCACGCTCCCCGGCATGACCGCTTTTTCATGCCCCGTTTATGCAGTAAAGGGCGGCTTGTTCCCCGGCTGCGCTTTCCGCTTCCAGCACTTTCATCATCTTGTCGGCGGCGGTGGCGGTCGTGCCTTGCTTGAAGTAGCCGGAAACCACAAGGACGGTGTTCCCCCGGCGTACCTCGGTCACGCAATCCGGGCGGCGGGCGGGGCGGTTCTTTTTGGTGTCGGTCATAGGCAAATCTCCTTTCCATTCAGCAGCGATTTAAGGCGTCCCATTTTCGCCTGTGCTTTGGCTTTCCTGAAATTCTCCCCGGTAATGCAGACGGGGGTACACATTTCCGTAAGGCGGTCATAAATGCGGGCGTGGGCGGTGTCCTCCGGGTTCTGCAATTCCTCCAGCGTCAAATTTGTTGTCACGATTAAGGGCTTGCCGCTTCGGTATCGGCTGTCTATCACGTTGTAAACCTGTTCAAGCCCGTATTCCGTGCCACGCTCCATGCCGAAATCGTCAAGGATAAGCAGAGGGAAGCTGCAAAGGCGGGCTATGTACTCGTTCCTGTCCTTATAGCTGGCGGCAAGGTCATTGAGGATAAGGGCAAAGTTCGTCATGCACACGGAAACTTCTTTCTCCATGAGGGCGTTGGCGATACACCCGGCGAAATAGCTTTTGCCTGTGCCTACCATGCCCCATAACAGATAACCGATATTCCCGGCTTTCATTTCCTCCCAACACTCCACATAGGCATGGGCTTTGTGCATTTGGGGGCATTTCCCGTTGTCGTTTTCAAACGTCCATTCCCGCATAGCCGGGTCGGTGAAGCCTATTCGTTTCAGCCGTTCCACTTCCTCCCGGTGCTTGTATTCCCGGTGGCTGGCTTCCAGCGTTTCCCGGCGTTTTCTCTGGCAGTCACATTCTTTGGGGTGTCGGTCACGTCCGAAAAAGGTCTTGCCCTCCGGGAAGTAGGCTTCTTTGGGCTGGCGGCAGCTCCCGCAATATAAAAGCCCGTCCTCCCCGGTGTAGTCCTCCGGTTCTGCTCCCTGTGCCGTGGCAAGCCGGAAAATGGCGTTATCATAATCACTCATAAAATCTTCCTCCTTGTTCATGGTCTTTTACGCCCTGTTTACGGGGCGTTGTGTCTATGCGGTCAAAGGCTCTCGCCCTCTTTGTAGGAATAATCGGGGATTCCTTTCTTTCCTGTGCCTTTCCTGTCACGTTTTGCCCACATACGGACAGCGGCGGCATGGTTGGCGTACACTTTCCCGTAGGCGGCTATGTACTCGCTCAATTCCTCAATGAACCGTTCCAGCCTGTCCGGGTATTCCCCTTTCAGCTCCGCATACTCGGATTCGGAGAGGAAAAGGTTTTTATATCTGCCAAAAGGTGCGGGCTGCTCCCCACTCACTCCTTTTCGTTGGTTCTCTTTTAGTTGGTTTATAGTAAGTTGGTTAGGGGTCGGTTTTCCGTCCAACGCAAAGGTCGGTTTTCCGTCCTTATGAGGGTCGGTTTTCTGGCTATCAGAGGGTCGGTTTTCCGGCTGTATGGCTGTCATATGGTCGGAAAACTGTACCACTGGCACTTGCGGCACTTTCACATAAAGGCGGTTCGGTGCGGAGAAGCCCCGGCGTTCCCTCACCAGAAGCCCGGCAGCGTCCAGCTCGTTCAGTGCGCTTTTTATGGCGGTACTGCCTTTATCCAGCATTTCCGTTATCTCCGAAACGGGATAGACAATGTACGTCCTGCCCTCGCTGTCCTGCCAGCCGTTCTTCTGTGAGAGGGTGGAACGGTCAAGAAGCAGCCCATAGAGCAGCCTTGCAGTATGCGACAAGTCCATTTTCAGCAGAAAATAGGGATAGGGCAGAAAACGGGGCAATATGGTGTCGGCTGTGATGTATTCGGTTATGGTTCTCACCTCCTGTCTGTGGCTTCCTGTTACGCAGTTAAAACGGCATTTTCGGGGGTAAAGGATAAATGTATCGGCTACCTGTTGAGGGCGGTCAAAAAAGCCTTGATTTACGGGCTTCTTTCATAGCCTAAATGCGTAGAAAGGTGGTATCTTTTCCGCTGTCTGTCGGCTTCTTTCCGGCGGCGCACTCTTGCGGCGCAATCCGGGCAGTATTTCCCCCGGTTTGACTTGGGGAGAAAATACCCGCCGCACTCGGTACAGCGTTTCCTGTCTGCCCGGTGCAAAAGGGCGGCTTCCAGCTTCCCGTCCAGCGGCAGAACGGCGGTAATGAACCAGCGGCATATAAGCGAATAGCTGATACTCTGGACGCATACGCAAGGCTCGCCGTTATCCAGCAAGATACAGTTGCCGTTATCGTAGTTGCAGCACTCATGTACAAGGCGGCGGGCGGCTCTGTACTGTGGGTAGTCCATGTAGGGGCGTTTACCGTTCATTTTCCCGCCCCTTTCCCCGTTCCGGCTCACGGCGTAACATCTTGTCAAGATTGCTTTTCACGGTCTGCAATTCCCGGACGTTCTCTTTCTTCTCCCGGTACTCGTTATAAAGGGCGTTTTTCTCTTTGGTAAGCTGCTCAATCTCCGTTTGTAGGGCTTTGGACGCTGGCAGCTTGGAGATTCCCTGTGCCTTGAAATACCGGGCGGCAGATTCGGAAATGATAAACTAGCCGCCCGTTCCCGTCCAGTGCGGGCTTCATGGTAAATTCGTCATGCTCAAAGGTTAGGTACTGTTCAGCCGCCCCGTAATCGGCATTTTTAGAGCTGATATGTTTGAATGTTGCCAACGGCTTCACCTACTTTCTGCAAGACTTCAAACTTCAAGGCGGCAAGCTCCGCTGTGGCGGCTCGTACCTCTTGGGAGAGGGCGTTATAAGGTGCGCCGTACTCATTCAGACAGCGGGCAATCTGGTTCAAGTTGCCGCCTATCTTTCCATACTCGGCTGTGAGTTTTCCAACGGCAGAGAGTAGTTCATCATTGACCGGGGAAATGGTAATAACCGGGCGTATGCTTGACTTGATAAGGGCTTGCCGGATAAATTCGGCTTGGCTCATTTTGCAGAGGGTGACACGCTCGGAAAACTCTGCATATTCTTCCTCGGTCAAGCGTGTCTTGATTACCCGGCGGCGGTGGGGCGTGTTGTATCTTTTCATAGGCTTCAACTCCTTTCTTTTTATGCCCCCTGTTGCCGCCTGTCTGATGACGATGACGGTATTTAGGAGGACGCCGCCATGCGACAAAAGGTAGATAGGCATTTATCAAAAAAAGCCTGACCCCCACAGCGGCGAACTCCACCCAGACTTGCGAAAACAGTCGTTTCCTGACGGCTCATACTGTTATGCCCTGCACCCGAATGGTCTTGCACCATACGGGCGTTTTTCTATTTCCGGGCCAGCGACACCGGCCTCGCTGCCGTTCCCCGCCCTTCCCCGTTCAGACCCCAAAAATCTGAACGGAGGAAAGAACGATGGAAATTACCATCAAAATCAACGGGCGGTTTGTGTCTGTCGAGGTCAGCGCCGAGGTTGCCGACTATCTGGAACAGGCCAAGCGGAACAACAGGAAACTCTACCGTGAGCGTCAGCGGTATTGGGATGGGCGCGAGTGTGACGAGTACATAATCGCTACGGAAGGCCGCTTACCCTACTGCGCCACGCCGGAAGAATTGGTCTGCCAGCGGGAAACGCTGGATGAAATTCTGGCGGTGCTGGCGCTCTGCACCGACACCCAGCGGGAGCGGTTTTTGCTCCATGCTCTGTATGATTTTAGCTATGCGGAGATTGCCGAGATGTGCGGCTGTACCAAAAGTGCGGTTGGAAAGTCCATCAACGCCGTCAAAAATATTTTCTGGAAACTCTGGAAATAGGGTGTACGACAGACCCCCTAAGTGGGCTATAAGGTGAGGGGCGTTAGCTCCATCACCGGGAGGGACAAGCAGTTTCGGCTGCTTGTCCCTCCTGTTATTTAGGAGGTCAAAATGAAAGTTATCAATTTGCGGCTCCATTACCCCTACTATGAGCAGGACAAGCTGGTGGAGGTCAGCGAGGAAGTCTTTGACGTGCTGTGCCAGTCCGTCAGGGAAATGCGGAACTATGAGCGCCGCAAACGGTATCACCGGGCGTTCTACTCGCTGGATGCCTACGACTGGACGGAAAACTATGCCCTGGAACACAGCCCGTCCCCAGAGCAGCTTGTCATGCTGGCCGAGGAACGGGCCGAGCGTGACCGGCTGGCCGCTGCCTTGCGGGAGGCCCTGGCCTATGCCACCCCCACCCAGGCCCGCCGCATCCGCGCCTACTACCAGGGCGGGCTGACCCAGCAGCAGATCGCAGACCGCGAGTGCGTCCACAACAGCAACGTGTGTCTGTCCATCCGCCGTGGCCTGTGCAATCTCCGCCGTTACTACGCAGACCACCCCCAGGGGAAGTGAGGGCGGTATGGCTATTATCAATTTGCGAAAGCACTACTACCCGCTCTACACAAAGGACACGTTCGTGGAAGTGCCGGACGAGGTTGCCGCCGTCATGGAGGAATGTCGGCTCTATGAGAACCGGCAGGAGGGCTGGAAAAGCTACTATCACGTTTACTCCATGGATTGCAGCCCCGGCATTGAAAACCATGCCATGTTCCTGGTGCAATCCCCGGAAGAACTTATGCTGAAAGAAATCGAAGATGCTGCTGAAGAACTGCTACTGGAACGTCTGGCGGAGGCCATTACCCACCTGTCCCCCACCCAGGCGCGGCGGCTCCATGCCCGGTTCGCCTTGGAGAAAAAGTTTCGGGAGATAGCGGTGGACGAGGGCATCAGCGGAAGTTGTGCCTGTGACAGCGTGACCGGCGCACTCAAAAAATTACAGAAGATTTTTGCCAAAAATGGCTGGCTGGAAAAGGAGGATTGATAGCCGTGGACAAGCCCCAGGAGGTTGAGAAGAAAATCGGTCAGTTGCAGAACCGCCAGAAGATTTTGCTGAACAAAAAGCGCAGCGAAGAACGCAGGGCCAGGACGCACCGGCTGATTGGCCGTGGGGCCATTCTGGAAGGTGTTTTTCCTGCCATTGTTGCCATGGAGGGCGAGGAAGTCAAGGCGTTCCTGATTTCCCTCTCCCGCCTGCCAGGAGCGCAGAAGTTAGCGGAAAAAGCGTCCAAAAACGAAGTTGCGGAGTAATCCTCAGTCCGAATGGCGCACTTATACACCGTTCCGGTTTTGTGCGCCCTGCCGGGGGCTGTTGCGTCCTACGGACGCGATGGGGGTTGACACCCCCAAACCCCTGCACCCCCGCCGGAAAGTGACACCCGCTTCGCGTCTGTCACTTTCCGGCGGGGCCAATATCCAGCACTGAAAAGAGGTGCATTTTTACGGCAATTTTTCATTGTCCCATCCAAATCATTCAGCGGAGCCAGGGCAAGTCCGCCGTGGCCGCTGCCGCCTATCGGAGCGGCGAAAAACTGGTGAACGAGTGGGACGGCCTGACCCATGACTACACACGCAAAGGTGGTGTTGTCCATACAGAAATCATGCTGCCCTCTCACGCCCCGCCAGAGTTTGCAGACCGCTCCACCCTCTGGAACAGCGTGGAGCAAATCGAGAAGTCCAGCACCGCCCAGCTTGCCAGAGAAATTGAAGTGGCCTTGCCCGTTGAACTGTCCAGAGCGGAGCAGCTTGCCCTTGTCCGTTCTTTCGTGCAAGACAATTTTGTTTCGGCTGGAATGTGCGCTGACTTCGCCATCCATGACAAGGGAACTGGCAACCCCCATGCCCACATTCTGCTGACAATTCGGCCTATAACAGAAAATGGGGAATGGGGCGCAAAGTGCCGCAAGGTGTACGATCTGGACGGCCAGGGCCAGCGCATCCCGGACGGCAAAGGCGGCTGGAAGAACCACCGTGAGGACACCACCGACTGGAACCGCCGAGAGAACGCCGAGAAGTGGCGGGCGGCGTGGGCGGCTTATACCAACCGGGTTTTGGAGGCCGCAGGCAGGCCGGAGCGCATCGACCACCGCAGTTATAAGCGCCAGGGCGTTGATAAAATCCCCACCGTCCACATGGGGCCAGCCGCCAGCCAGATGGAGCGCCGGGGCATCCAGACAGAGAAAGGGAACATCAACCGGGAAATCGCCACCGACAACAAGCTGCTGAAAGAAATCAAGGCCCGTATCACCCGCCTTTACAACTGGAGCAAGGAGCAATCCAGCCAGCCCCAGGGCCGGGAGAGCATCATGGATTTTCTTTTCCAGGCGAGGCAGGACACCGCCCCGGCTTCTCAATATGCCAAGGTCAAGTCGCTCAAAGCGGACGCAAAACTTTTCAATTTTCTGATGGAGAACGGCATCAAATCCATGCCGGAATTGTTTGACAAGGTTGCTGCCATGAACGGCGATTATTACGACTTGCGCGGCAAAATCGTAAAGGCGGAGCGGCGCATTTCCGTCCTGACCGAACGACTGGAAATGTGGGCGCAGTATCAGAAGTACAAGCCCGTCCGCCAGAAATTGGACAAGGTTGCACCGGGAAAGCGGGAGCAATTCGAGCAGCGGCACAGCGCCGACCTTGCCCTGTTCCATGCCGCTGTCCGCTACCTGGACACGCTGAAAGCCTCCGGCGAGGCCATCACCCCCAAGGCGTGGAGGGCCGAGGTCCAAAGGCTGACCGCCGAGAAAGACGCTGATTATCTGAAAATGCGGGATATGCGGGAGGACATTAAGGCGGTTGAAACCTTGAAAAAGACCGCCGAGCGTCTTGCCAGGGAGAGCCAGACCCAGCACAGGGAGGAACAGGAGCGATGATACCTCACATGACCTATCAACAACATCGGGCCGTCCGGCGGCTGGTACATAGCTGCTGTAACTACGACCAGGGGAATTGTCTGCTGTTGGATGATGGGGAGGAATGTGTCTGCCCGCAGGCAATTTCCTACTCGCTGATCTGTCGCTGGTTTCGGGCCGCCGTCCTGCCGTCGGACGGGGAACTGTGCGCCGCTCTGCTACCGCCTCCGGCTACCGGACGGCGGCGTTGCCGGGAGTGTAAACGAGTTTTCACCCCACCCAGGCACAACACTCTGTACTGCCCGGATTGTGCCGAAAAACGGGCCAAGCGGAGCAAGCGGGATTGGGCCAGGAAAAAGAGGGCTGGTGCGTAGAAAAAGTACCCTCTGAAAACCCGCTTATATCAAGGCTTTCAAAACTGCTCTCAATAGGGGGCTGTATGTTATCATTCCGAACCCCCAAAACGGCCCCCTAACGGCCCACAAATCGGGAGGTGAACACGATTGCTGACTACATGACAGCGGACACCAAGCCGCTCCCATATCTGCCCTATCCCCGTTTCCTGCTGGGGGCTGACCTGACGCAGACCGCCAAGGTGCTGTACTCCGTCCTGTTGGACAGGTCGAACCTCTCCCGCGCCAACGGCTGGACAGACGAGGACGGAAATATCTTTGTGGTTTTTCCGCTCAATAAGCTGGCCGACCTGGTGGACAAAGGCCCTTCGACTGTCAAGAACGCGCTGAACGAGTTGGAGGCGGCGGGACTGATAGAACGGCGGCGCTGTGGAAATGGGATGCCCAATCGCATCTATGTGAAACAGCCAGACAGCCAGGATATTGACCGTCTGATGGACAAAAAACTGGCTGCCAGACAGCCAGAAACTTGGCCTTCTGATAGCCAAAAAACTGGCCGTCAGATAGCCAGAAAATTGGCCCCTAATAAAATAAGTAATAGTAACTTAAAGAATAACTTGAGTGGAGTGAGTGAGAGCGCCCGCATTTTGGGCCGCTATGAGAATGTCTTTCTGACCGAGGCGGAGTTATCCGAACTGCAAGCAGACTTCCCCACCGTCTGGCAGGAGTACATTGAGCGATTGTCTGAATACATGGCCTCCACCGGCAAGACCTACAAGAGCCACGCCGCCACCATCCGCCGCTGGGCCAAGGAGGACAGGCGCAAGGGAAAGGGCGGCATATCTGACTATTCGTGCAAGGAGGGCGAGAGCCTATGAACGATTTTGACAGCATCATCAAGCGCATGACCGTGACCCGGCTGGAACCTGGGGACTATACCGGCGAGGACGGCCTTTTGTACTGTGGCAAGTGCCGCACCCCGAAACAGTTTCGCATGGATGCCCTGCCGATGGAGGGCCGCTTGCTCCCCCATCCCTGCCGCTGTGAGCAGGAGAGGCTTGACCGGGAGGCGGCGGAACAGGAGGCCCGCCGTCACCATCAGGCTGTGGCCGATTTGAAACGCCGGGGCTTTACTGACCCAGCTATGAGGGGCTGGACGTTTGCCAACGACAACGGCAAATGCCAGCAGATGAAACACGCCCGTTTCTATGTTGAGAACTGGCTGACCATGCAAGCGGAGAACATTGGCTATCTGCTGTGGGGAGGCGTGGGAACCGGCAAAAGCTACTTCGCCGGTTGCGTCGCCAATGCCCTGATGGAGCAGGAGGTGGCCGTCCGCATGACCAACTTTGCCCTGATACTGAACGACCTGACCGCCAGCTTTGAGGGCCGCAACGAGTACATAAGCCGCCTGTGCCGCGCCCCGCTGCTTATCCTGGATGATTTCGGTATGGAGCGCGGGACGGAGTACAGTTTAGAACAGGTCTACAATGTGATTGACAGCCGCTACCGCAGCCGCAGGCCGCTGATCGTCACCACCAATCTGTCCCTCCAGGACTTGCAGCACCCCCAGGACACCGCCCATGCCCGTATCTATGACCGCCTGTTGGAGATGTGCGCCCCTATCCGCTTTTCGGGCGAAAACTTCCGCAGGGCTACGGCGCAGGACAAGCTGGCACGTTTGAAAAATTTGATGGACTGAAAGGAGCCGCCTATGGCAAATAAACTTCCCAACGCTACCGCAGGCATGACCTTCCCCCGCCCCAAGCCGGACACCCCGCCCTCTATGGTAAAGAAAATCGGCAAAACCACCTACCTTGTATGGGCGCATTTCAGCGAAACCAGCACTGAAACGATGGAGGACAAAATCAAGCGTATGCTCCGTGAGGAAGTCCGCCAGATGATGGCTGACGAATAAGCCCAACACAGCCAGAGCAGAAATAAAATCGCTCCTGCTCTGGCTACTGTTCTTGAAATGCGGAGTGACTTGTGGTAAGATACGCATAGAGAGATTTGAATTTACGGATGATAGAAAGCGTGGAATGGCTTTGACTTTGGAAGAACAGAAGCGCCAGGAAGATTTACAGCGCCTGCGCGGCTTGCGCCCTATTGACGATGATTTTATGCGTTGCCTGTTCAAAGACAATATTCCCCTTGTTGAACTGGTGCTACGTATCATTACAGGTAAGCCGGATTTAATTATCACCAACTGCCAGACGCAGAAGGATATGAAACGGTTGGGCGGGGCGCGGTCTATCTGTTTGGATGCCTATGGAACGGATACTGCCGGGAAAAAATATGACATGGAAATTCAGCGGGAAGATAAGGGGGCAGACCCACACCGGGCCAGATACCATTCCAGTGTGATAGACATAGAAAACCTCGATGCCAGGCAAGACTTTTCTAAACTGCCGGACACTTATACGATTTTCATCACGGAAAAGGATTTTTTCGGTAAGGGTGAGCCGTTCTACTTTGTTGAGCGGATAAATATTACCACGGGTGAACCATTTGCAGACGGAGAACATATTCTCTATGTGAATGGCGAGTATCGAGGAACCTCCGATATTGGAAAGCTGATGCACGACTTTAGCTGTACTGATGCCGATGATATGAATTTTGAACTGATGGCAGAGCGCACGAGGTATTTGAAGGAAAATCCGAAAGGGGTGAACGAGATGTGCAAGGTGATTGAAGATATGCGTACTCAGGAGCGGAAAGAAACCATGACCGAGATTGCACTTCGTATGTTGCGTGCTGGTAGATATGCCCTTGAAGAAATTGTCAACATTTCGGGCCTCTCTCTTGACGAAGTAAAGAACTTGCAGACAGGACACAATACGTAAATAAGCATCCTAATCAGGGCCGGGAACTTGCGAACAGGTTCCCGGCTTTTGCTGTGTCGATTTTTGAATATTCTGTGAATAGTATTAAAAAGTCCTTGACAACAAGCAACAGGCAAAACCGCGAAGTCGATTCTGATTTCCTGCGGCGCGCGGCTGGCGGTATTCGATATTGCCGAGCTGCG
>RAZJ01000054.1 GCA_003612625.1 bacterium 1XD42-1
TGTGCCCTTCCTCACCGGCCTTCACCGCTGCCGGTCTGCTTTCGTCAATTCCTGAATTTGCTCATTTATAGTACCAAAATATTCTCCGTCCGCTTTAAGGGGGCCCGCCTTGCGTTGAGAAAGCCGGTACAACGGCTTTTGTACCATACCCACTCATAGCGGAGCATGGCAAGGTTGGATGCCCCCAGCACTTTATCATAGGGGCACTGTGCGAAGAACAGCACAGCCCCATTAGGCTTGACGGCCCACTTGACCGCCTCCCACAGCTCCGGGAGCGGCAGGGGCACATCCCAAAAGTTCCGGGTGGTGCCGTAGGGCGGATCGGTTAAGAGCATATCAACCGAGTGTTCCGGCAGGGAGCGCAGGCCCTCGGAGAGCTCCGCAGACTTCGGGACACTTTGTCCCAAAGTTCTCTCAGCGGTCATCCCGGGCCTCCTTTTTCTTTGCCGGGGCAGGCCGGGCGGCGTTTTCCTTTCCCGCCTCCTTTGCGGCCTGGGCCATCTGCTCCCTTATGGGGGCAGGCCGCACCGCCTCGGCTCTTGCAATCAATTTTTCCACGGCCACATGGTACGCTTGGGCGGCAATCTCATTGATCCGATCCCGGGTGGCCTGGTCTGGAACCCGCACCGTGGAGCGGTAGCCCGTCCTGTTGGTGGGATCGGACTTTGAGGGAGCCCCTAAAAAAATCCCGTTTTTCCCGTCCACCACTTTAAAATCGTCAATCACAACACCGCCGATGGTTACGCTGGCAAAGCCGATCAGTTTCCCCTGCGGCTCAATGGGCCGCACCGATACTTCAATGGGAACAGCCTCCTTCAGCATGGCGTCCGTCCTCATTTTCACGGCCTCGTCTATGGTTACGCCTTTGACCTCGGCCAGCTCCGCAATCGGAACCTCAAAAAGCCAGCGTCTTTCCTCTGCGGCGATCTGTTCCGGGGTCAGTATTACATCCTTACTCAGTCCTGTTTCCTCCTTTCCGGGCGTGGGTATGACAGCCCCGCCCTCATAGTCATAGCCCGCCGCATGGATCGCGGACAGGGTTTCCGCTGATACTCTGCCATTCAAAAGCAAGTCCGTATCAGCCATAAACGCCAGCGTGTCCCGCTGGGTAAATTCCTCCGGGAGCTTGCCGTTCCATGTCCGGCGCATTTCCCCGTCCGGGCCCGGTTTGTAACGGGCGGGGGCCCGTCTTGGCATATCCCGCCTCCTTTCCGGCCTTGGGACAAAGTGTCCCGAAGTCCTGTTTAATGCGCCCCGAAGATGCGCTGGGCGATGCCGCCAGTTTTAAACAACATGAAGCACAAAAGCACCGTGTAGCCGATGGTGCCCCATATCGCCCCGATAGGGTCGCCGCTTGTGGCGATGCCCTGGATCAGCACCGCATAGATGGCCACGCATACCAGAATGAGCATCCCTTGAAAGCCCACGGCGAACAGGGATTTTAAGTAGTTCTGCCCCGCGCCGCCAAGCTCACGGTTGGCAAGGGTGGCAACGGGGAGCGGGGCTAAACTGGTCAGCAAATATATTTCCAGCATCCTGCCATACACCAAAACAAAAATAATGATCCCCATGATCTGCATGATCACGCCGATAATGGAGGACTGGAGCCACAGGCCAAGGAGCGGCCCTAAATCCATCGCCTCCAGCGTGGTTTCCAGCTCGGCCAGCATATCCGGGGTAATATCCGTGGAGCCCTGGATCAGCCCCGCCGCACTGGAGATGGCGCTCTGTGACACATCGAACACGGCCATTACAATGTTAAAGGTGTTGGAGAGAATGAGGATAGCGCAGGCGGTTTTGAATACCCATTTGTAGATATTCGCCACATCAAACTCGTGCATATTGTTTTTTTCAAGAAGCATCTGGATAAGCTCATAGGTGGCAACAAAGGTCAGCACCAGCCCGGCGATGGGTAAGATCACCGTTTCGGAAAGCTGGCGGATGAGGGAGAAAACCCCGGCGTTCCATGCCGCTGGGGTCGTCCCTACCTGTACCGCAATCTCTCCGACTTTGGCGTTGACGGTATCAAAGAGCCCCTCCAGGTTCCCCATGATGCCGCCGACCAAGAGCTCCCGTATCCAGTCCTTGAGCCAGTCGGTGAGAAAATCCATAAGCCCTCCTTAGAACAAGCCGGACAGCAGGGGGATTAGCGTGGTTCCCAAAAGGATGATACCGCCGCCAGCCATAATCATTCCCGCCTGTTCTAACTCATTCAGGGAACGCTTGCAGGTCTGGGGGCTTCGGGAGAGTGCCGCCGCTATCTCCATGACGGGGAAGCGGATGAACAGAATCCCGTTGCTGTCCTCGGTTCCCCTTGTCAGGATTTCATCCAGCAGGCGGGCATACATGTCAAAGGACACCACCACATCGCCGGGAGCGGGCTGGGCAGGCCCGGCCTGTTCCTGCTTGGGCGTGGGTGCGGCGGCCTGTTCGGGAGCCGGGGCCTGGGGCTGGTCTGCCGCAACAGGCTCGGGAGCCTCCGGGAGTTTTTCACTGCCGGGGCCTGTGTTCAGTTTTTCATCAGCCATTCACTAACCTCCTTTTTGTGAAAGTTGCATAAATTTAGGAGCTAAATTTCTGTAATTATTTTTTGCCTCCTTTCCGCCTATCCACGCAAAAAAGCCGCCCGTTTTTTCATGTCGGACGGCTTTTAGCGTAATGTGATAGATCAAATATTATTTTTTGTGGTTGGTAGGCTTTGAAAAGCCTTGTATTTACAGTGTTCTTATTAAGAAACAATCATAGTAGTATTCGTAAAGACTGCTTCAATACTCTTTTGAGCTACCAGATGGAGCTGGCCTTCCGCGCCAGTGATCATGCCAATAAAACTGTTGCCTTTTACCAGGCCGTCTACCAGGAAATACATAGTACATGCGGTGATCATACCAGTGGGGATGGCCATACGCAGTACAAACATTAAAACAAAACAAATGAGGAAAACAATCAGAGGAAGATTACTCATTTATTTATCCCCCTTTCCGCCGTAGTCAATGTTATTGAGATCCAATTGTTCCTGGGCTAAAGATTCTTCAATAGCCGCTTCAGCCTCGGATTTGGACTCTTGAAGCATCTTATCAATGTACCTCTGGTCGCCTTTTAACACCATAATTTCTTCATAAATGTCTAAAAGAGAATAAGCCAGAATAAAGACCAGGAAAATAACATAGGGGAAAAACACATAAGTTTTTGGCCATTTTAACAGGGATGTCAACTGGGCACGTTCCAGCAAACCAATAATATAGTTAAAACTGGGGATCAGGCTCACCAAAAAGGAAAAAGCAATGAGAATATTGCCAAGCATAGCAGCAATCGCTTTTCCCTTAATCCCAAGGTTATCATAAACCAGTGTAAAAGTAACATGACCTTTGATACGCTGGGCATAGCAGGCACCCAGCAGAACCAGCCATAAAAAACAGGACTGTTCTACTTCGCCGGTCCATGCCTGAGGGCTTTTTACTACATAGCGCATGAATACTTGGAATACAAATACAACAAAAAGTACGATAAATGCAATGATAGGGATAATTTTTTCAACACAGTCACGGATAAAACCTGCGGCTTTATTCATTCCACTTGCTCCTTTCGCATAATTTTCTGCCTTGGGAGAAAATGTGAAAGGAGGGTTCAAAACGTTGATGAACCCTCCTTTTGGGGGTATCAGCGTAATTGCTTGGAACCAATTAAGCCATAGATTGGATCTGGTTCAGCAGATCTTTATCCCAGGTTTCGGAGATCGGATCGCCCAGGTAGGTGTCAAGAACATGTTTTGCAAAAGCAGATACATCGGCTTCATAGATAGCCAAGCCCTTTTCACGCAGGAAATCCTGTACTTCTGCTTCGGTTTTTAAGTTTTGTTCATCGCAGGCTTTACGGCCAGCTTCAACAGCTTCCATAACCCAGCCTTTTTGCGTATCAGTGAGTTTGTTCCAGGTATTTACGTTAATTGTAGGCCATACAGAATCTACCAGATGATTGGTCAGAGAGATAGATTTTTGGACTTCATAGAATTTTGCAGATTGTACAGTAGGCAGAGGGTTGTCCTGTCCGTCTACGGTGCCGGTTTGTAAAGCCAGATATAAGTCATTAAAAGCAATGGCCGTAGGGTTAGCACCCATGGCTTTTCCTAAAAACACCCAGGCATCAGAGTTCGGCATACGCAGGTTAATGCCATTCAAGTCAGCAGGTGTTTTAATTTCTTTATCTTCAGACAGGGAAACCTGGCGGGTACCCAAGTAGTAACAGCCTAAGGGCAGGATGCCTTGTTCGTCAGCTACACGCTGGAATACCTGCTTGCCAATGTCACCATTCATAACATTTGTCATAGCACAGGGATATGAACAAATCAACAACAAATAGCAAATATTGGTTCCGCCCAGTACAATCTTCAAAAAGTAGTAGACGCTCCGGCAAAGCTGTGGTAGAATGAAGTGAAAGAAGGTGAGGACGGTGGACGAGGAAACGACAATCGCCCAAGGGCTGCACATCACGGATGACAGCGCGGGCTATGATGCCGCCTGCAAACGTGTCCTGTCTGAAAAGGCAATCCTGGCGCGGATTATGAAGTCCTGCCTGGAAGAATACAAAGGGTGCGATGTCAATGATATTGCTGAGAAATACATAGAGGGCCAACCCCAGGTGTCCGCCGTCCCGGTGTTGCCGGACGAGGGCGGCACAGTCATCAGCGGCATGGACACCGAGGACAAATCTGTGCATGAGGGGACAGTCACCTATGACATTCGCTTCCGGGCTATCGTCCCAGGTTCCGAGGAGCAGATCGCCCTCATCATCAACGTGGAGGCCCAGAACGATTTTTACCCCGGCTATCCGCTGATAAAGCGGGGCATATACTATTGCTGTCGGATGATTTCTTCCCAGTATGGCCGTGAGTTCACCGGCCCCCACTATGAGAAAATCAAGAAGGTTTACTCCATCTGGATTTGCATGAAACCGCCGCAGTATCGTGAGAATACCATCACCCGGTATCGGCTGGTGGAGGAACACTTGGTAGGCGAGGGCAAAGAACCCGTCAGGAATTATGATTTGCTGTCCATCATCATGCTGTGCCTTGGCGGGCCGGGTGGGGCAAACTATGACGGCGTACTTCGGATGCTGGATGTGCTTCTCTCCAACGAAACCAGCGAGGCGGAGAAGCGAAAGATTTTGCAGGACGATTACGATATTCAAATGACGCAGACAATGGAAAGGGAGGTGTCGGTCATGTGCAATCTGAGCAAGGGCGTTAGAGAAAAGGGCATTGCCGAAGGGCTGGCAAAAGGTCACGCAGAGCGGGCGTTGTCCGATCTCCGCAACCTTATGGAAACATTGGGCCTGACGATTGAACAGGCTATGGCGGCGCTGAAAGTCCCGGAGGGTGAACGGCAGAAATATATGGATTTGCTGGAGCGGCAGTAACAATGAAAACGCCACGGACTACCATTGTCCCTGGCGTTTTCTGTATCCGCTTTAGCTGGCTTGGCTGGCCTCGGCCTCTGCCTGTTTCTTCCTGTGGTAGTTCTCCCTCCTTGTGGCAAGGAAGCGTTCATACCGGGCCTGGGCTTCGGGATCTCCGGCGGCGGCGTCCGCATACATCTTCTGGCGGGACTTCTTCACCGCTTCGGACTGTTGCGCTCTCTGCTGTGCCAACTCCGCCGCCGCTGCCGGGTCGGTTACGGCGCGGTCTTTCAAATCCTGCAAAGCCGCCTTTTTTCGGTTTCGGTGGGCTTCCAGCCGTTCCGCTTCTTCCGGGGTGAGGGGCAAGCCCGCCTCGGCACACTCGGCAAGTTCTTTCAGCGTCCGCTGTTGGGGCTTCGGGGGCTGTGCGGCCTTCTGCTTCTCCCTGCACCGCTTCACCGCCTCAGCCTTTCTCTGCTTGTAGGCGGCAAGCCGTTCCGCTTCCTCCGGGGTGAGGTCGGCTCCGGCCTTGTCCAGCTTGGCAAGTTCCTCCAATGTCCGCTTGCGGGGCTTCTCTGGCTGGCCTTTTTCTTGTCACGCCGCTTCTTCTGATAGGCCCGGTTACGCTCTAACCGCCGTTCTTCCTCCGCCTGTTCCTCCGGGGTCAACAGGCCCGCCCGCTTCCTGGCGGTAAACTCCCGGCGCTCCTGTTTGTACCTCTCATACCGGGCCTGGGCGAGTGCCTGGGAGCGTTCTTCTTTTTCGGCCTGTTCCTCCCGCTGGCGGCGTTCTTCCTCCTGCGCCATGGGGGTCACAATGTCGGCGGGAACCTCAAACGCGCCGAAAATTGAAGTAAAAATCCAACCGCTGGCGGCGCTGTTTCCCTCGGCCCTCACCCTCGTGAACAGCGATTTTCTCAATAAACTCGTTGAGCATGGGCGTAGTCAGTTCTGAAAAATCCGTGTACCGTTTGGCAAGGTCGATAAACTCCGCCATTCTCACCCGGTCGGCGTTCCAGTTGTCAATCATCTTCTGCCACTCCGTCATGGAGGCTTCCAGTGTGGCCTGTTCCTCGTCATACTCGGCAAGGAGGCGGCTGAAAAATTTTTAGAGGGTTTTTGCCTGTAAAAGATCCGTCTTCGGTGTTCCCGCACCGGAGGCGTTTTTTTATTTTATAGTTTCTGAATTTGTTCCACTGTTAAGCCAGTCCCTTTAGAAATCGTATCTAAGTCAAGGCCCATAGCAAGAAGTTTCTTTGCAATGCCAGTGACACCCTCTGTCCATCCTTCTTTCCGGCCCTCTGTCCGGCCCTTTTCCACACCTTCCTTCAGACCCCTTTCATGGGCCTCTAGCATATATTGATTATGGTCACGTATTGCTCTTTGCCGCGCTTCATATTCCATCCGCTTATTTTCATCCTGGCTGATAGTTTGCAAATGACTATAAGCCGCTTCCAAATACTTATCCCTGCCAGCTAACATTTCAAACTCCTCCCTGCGCTCGGCGTTGATAAACTTAGCCCATGCCAGAATATTATCGCCCTCTTTTAATTTTTCCGGCAGTTTGGGTAACTCTATAACGTGAAATTCCATCTTGTCAGTATACAGAAAATGCCTGTTATCCTCTCTGATGTGGAAGCAAGAATAAAAATCCGGTTCATTTTCAAAAAGCCTAAAATCAAGTATGCTGATGCTGACACACTTTTTCAATTTTACATAAGAATCTCCAGGCTTGATTTGCTCTGTATACATTTTCGCCAGGTAAAATAGAGAACGATTGGCCCACACGTCTAATTTTGTAAGATTGATTTCTACATCAATTTCAGTATCACTATTTAAAGCAACCCTTACATCAAGGATTCCCTGCTTATCGTCCTCATGTTCCCTACGCAAATTCGTATTAAGCAGAGAAGTTTCTTTTATATCGTCTGGATTTAATTTTAAAAAAGCAGCCAGAAAGCCTTTTCGTACCATTTCATCTGTCATAAGTTCTTTAAAAGCAAAATCAATTTTGGGCTTCATAATAAAATCATCCATACAATCGCTCCTTTCTTTATGCCGTCCATATTTTGGATGGCTTTTTTATTTTTTCGGCGGTTCTTCCCCATTCTCCAAAATAAGAATTATCGGGAATGGGGCCGGGTAGGGGATATACTTTGCTCCATCTGTTCTTTTTCCCATTCGTCTTCTTTTTCCAAAACCTCCAACCGATTCAGAAGCTCTTTGTTTTGTTGCTCTACTTCTGCCAACTTTGACATTACATCTGGCATTTTATCTGTCATAGACGGTGCAGGCATCTCTACTTCTTTAACTACTGCGGGCGAAGCTATTTTTTCTATTTTTGTATTACTGTTAACATTTACTGAAAATCCATCTATTAACTTCCTTACGATTTCTTTTTCATTGTCATTTAATTTCCAATACGCCCTAATAATGCGCTTTATCAAAGCATCATCGGATACAGCAATAGCAGAAAAAATTTGCGTTAATTCTTCATCTTCACTAATTTCAGCGAACATGGGTTCTTTACCAGTGCGGAGCCATACTTCATTAACATTAAATTCACGACAAATTAGAGAAACAACAGCATCAATAGGCTCATTGCGTCCAATTTCATATGTGGCTATTGTGTTGGGTTTAACACCTATGCGCTCGCCAAATTCTCGCTGCGTAAGGCCAAGCATTTTACGTAATTTTTTTAGGCGTTCTTTCAATAAAATCACCCCCAATTATGATTATATCAAACTGATAAGGAATGTCAAGATGAAAAATTCGCAAAATCAAAAAAGTCCTTGACTTATAATGATTATGCGTGTTATAATAATCGCATAATCATTATAAAGATTGGAGGCGAAAATATGAGATCTGTTATCAATACAGAAAAATTGACGGACGTTCAAACCGTAGCTACAAAATTGAAGCAACTACCTGAAAAAGTCCAGATGTATATTGCGGGATATACAGAAGGGGTGCTCGCTATGGCAAATTCGGATAATGCACAATCATCCCATGAGCATCCGGGCAAAATTGCAAGCTAAAATAAAAAAGCCGCCTTGCGACGGTGGCAAGGGAAGCGGCAAAACACTATATAGTTGAATTAGACAAATACACAACGAGTATGATGAAGGAGTTGGAAGAAGCAAATGCTGATGTCATTCTCTTTGAGATAACTGCACTTAATTTCCCTCATTGCTGCTTTTTGTGGGCCTTGCCATAATAATGCCTCCAAACTGAGTTTTTCTATCTTACATTAGTTTGGAGGTTTACACAAACTTTGGGATACTCTCGAGAAATTTTTAAGCCCATTTACGGGAAGCCAGTAACAAATCCTTCGCGGCCGGCAGATCGTACTTGCGCGACGAGACGCGCAAGCTAATATTTCAGGGCTTTGCCCGTATATGCAAAATCCCTGGCTTTGCCGGGGGTTGTTTATTTACAATGCGAAAATCACAACACCAATTACAATCAATAACATACCATAAAATCTTTTTCTACTAATTTTCTCCTCTAAAAACAAATAACTAAATAATGGTACAAATATCTGACCCGAAGCACTTAGTATAGCGCTCAATGAAAGAGGAATAAATCGCAATGCAAATACACTAAATATAGTTGTCATAAAAAATAATGTATATGCTATCATAACAAATGGATTTATATAAGCCTTCCACCACATAGACCAAGTTCTTTTCGCCGCTTTTTTTAACAATATCTGCGAAATTGCAGCAATTATATTAGAGAAAAGTATCAATCCACTTCCCACTAGTAAATTATTTTTCATGCTCCCTCACCATCAAACGAATACCCACTAAAATAATTGCTGCCCCAAGCACCATATTCCATTTTAATGGTTCATGAAACAATAAAACTCCCCATATAACTCCTAACAATGTTACTATTGGACGGTTTGCATAAGCGACCGCCAAATCAAATTGCATAAGTACTTTTTGCCATAAGATGGCATACAAAAAAAGTATAAAAAGTCCCAATCCATAAAAGAAGAAAAAATTCAAAGAAAAGAATCCGTTACCAGATGCCAGCTTATTCATGACAGAAGTTATAGAAAAGAGAAAAAAAGCTGTATAAAGCAGTAAGTAATTTTTTACTTTTTTATCTCCCATGCTGCTTTCCTTCCCTTTTATATCTTAAGTATTCTCCGTTGGCAGCATACTTTCGTCATGTTGATAACTTTTCTCTATTGGATCTCCATTTTCATCAAAACGCTGTTCCCCTATAATCATCCAATCCGTACAATTTCGACAGATTTCAGGTAATTCATCGAATCTATGTTCTATATGTTTTCTTACCATAGTTTCATTGCGCCGTTTCCAAATCTCTTTAATGGATTCTGTATTAGCATCGCCACAAACATACTCTGCGTTAACATCCATTACACAATTGACAACCTTCCCATCCCATGTAATGGCCATAACTCCAACTGCATTACCACAAGCCACACGATTCTCCTGTGCAATTGGAGAAATTTCATCAACCATACCCGCCCAAGAAATAAGTCTTCTTGTTGTTGTCCATGCACCACGATTACGCCAATATTTAATAATCGTATCTATTTCGTGAGCATTTTCTTGCATCTCCATGACTTTAACTTCTACGATAGGCTTTTTCAAGCCACGCTCTGCCCGACGCTTTAAAAAATATTCAATATTTGCGTATGTAACATCACGATTTGCGTTGACCCGAATCTTTTCATAAACTTCTTTTGAAAATCCATCACAATCAATGCTGATAAAGTCAAGCCCAGAATCAAGTACCATCTCTGTCATTTCTTGATTAAGCAAAGTTCCATTTGTGTTAAAACTAATATTTGAAAGTCCTTTTTTCTTTGCATAATCAATCATAAGTCAAGAGTCTATGAACAAAAATAAAACTAAACGGATCCCTTCCCTCTTTGACGGAGAGTAAAAAAGAAACTAAAACAAAATGAAACGTAAGATTTCTCAAGGGTACGCATTCAAGCAACATGAGAGAAATTTAAGGAGAGTGCAAAAGCGTTAGGAGAGAGCCAGCTAATAGAAGAATGAGGGCGAACAGCGTTATAAAAAGTCTCAATGTAAGAGAAAATATTGGCCATGGCCTGCTCTCTTGAAAAATAATGATGGAGACGGACACGCTCACGTTTAAAACAACTGAAAAAATTTTCAGCAACAGCGTTGTCATAAGGGTCACCTTTGCCAGATATACTCTGGCAGATAATAAGATTAAGTAGATGCTGATGGTAAGCGTAGACGGCATATTGGACACTACGGTATAAGCCCGGCAGGGGGACGATGGCGGAGTATAGCCATATTTAGAGCAGCCAGGGTAAGGTTAGAGTCAATATGCTCAAAGAAAGCATAGTCTATGATGTTTGGTATATAGGTCTTTGACAATAGCACAATAAAGCCAGCCTTTGTCAATAGGAATATAGGCAATATCACCAACCCATGCTTTATTGGGTTTCACAAAGGAGAAGTGGCGGGCTAGTAAATTTGGTGCGACAGGGTGGGGATGATTGGAATTTGTAACAGCCTTGTAAGCAGGTTTACGAAGAGAAAAGATATGCAGCTCATTCATAAGACGATGGATACGCTTGCGTGAACAGGAAAGTTCTTTACAAATTATAACAATCTTCAAAAATACTAACAATAAGCAGAGGCAACGAACTAGGGTTGAGATCAGGGCTGTAGGGAGGAAGATACAGCCCTTTCATACCCTTTTCTGTCAAAATTTCCCGGACCGCCTTTACACGATGGGAGCGCATATTATCCATTACTATGATATTGCTAGGACGAAGAGTCGGGAGCAAAATCTCTTTCAAGTATTGGACAAAGCGTTCTCCCGTTGTCCCGTCCTGGTAAGTTGTGAACGCTTTCTCCCCATCCAGACGAAT
>RAZJ01000055.1 GCA_003612625.1 bacterium 1XD42-1
TACCGTCAGCGTCTGCTCGACCTTCATTTCCGCCAGAGTATGTCCCGTAAGGGCGACCCCTACGACAACGCCGTTGCAGAAAACTTCTTTAGTTGTCTCAAATGCGAGTGTGTCCACCTGCGCCATTTCTCCTCCAGAAAACTTGCTATGATGGACATATTCGCTTACATCGAAGCTTTTTACAATCCTGTACGCCCGCATTCTTCTATTGGCTGGCGTTCTCCGGATGCCTTCGCAACTTCCTTATCCGAGCATTCTGTCGCTTGAACGAGTGTCTACGAGTTATCCTATGTTTCATTCTGTTTTTTGAGCCTTTTTACTGTCCTTTAAACTGGGAAGGGCACACCAAAGCTGAGCATAGAGGATCTGCTACTGGCCACCCTGGAGTATCTGCGGGAATACCGTACCTATGGTGTTTGACCATTTGATGATGAGTATCTTTTACAAGAGCTTGGAGAAAATCGAATATCCTAAATGATAAAAGGGCAGTTGTGTTACAACAGGACTACAATCTAGCAAAATTGAAAAAACTAAAGGGCACACTTAGAGGATTAAATTTAAATCCACTATAATGTGCCCTTTACCAATTATACCTAAGAAATATCGCTAATTTTACTTAATGGAATTTTCATAAGCCTCAATCATTTTCTTAAACATGTGTCCCAAACAAATAATAAATTTTATTAGAAAAAGCCGTATTATGGAGAGGCATGAAGTAAATATTATGTACAACTGTGTATTAATAGTATAGTTTTTTTAGTTTTAATAATATTTTTAAATTAGTGTATGTTATAATATCCTGAGTTATTATAGCATAATATAGATAATAAATATAGAAAATATATGGCACATGAGTTATTATTGTCACAAAGAATAGGAATATTCAAAAGAGTCTGAGAACTATTCATAAAATTTGTATTACTTATTTCCGTTTTATTTTTATTCATAGACTCTTGACTTATCGGGTTGCTCAAACTATAATAAGATAGTAAAGTTCCAAAAAGGGGTACCCCTTTTTATGTTTATTGTCGGTATACCGACAATAAACATAACTGTACAGAGGATATCCTGTGTAGGGATTACAATAGCCAATGAAATTGAAAAAAATTCAAATTTGAAACAACCAGGTATAACAGCATCTTATCAAGCCAAAAGAGCACAACAAGTTTCGGAAGGGATATTCTATATTTTGTGAATCGGCTATTAGTGAAAAGTAGACCTAAAAAATACAGAGCAGGAAGCAGTATTAACAAACATCTCCATAAATAGCAAACAATACGGGCTGATGAGGTACGTCCCAGGGGTTGAGAGATATAGAAAACTCTAGAGATCTTTGGACTTCAATTTATTATACTGATCTGCAGTTAAGGAAATCTAGTATCATATATAATCAAAAGTATGCAGTGCAAATATATCAAAATTTTAAAATTATTATTGCAGATAATAATTTATATTATGAGTATTATGAGGGGGAATGTTTGTGCAAAGTTTTGAAGATGAAATTTCGTCAATTAGAGAAATTTGTAATAGTAAACATTTTAAAGAGAGATTAGAGAAAGTAAAAATACTCAGTTTAGGTAGGCCATTGATTTTGTATGGTGCAGGTACCATTGGGTACTCAGTAGCAAGGTTTTTAAAGATTAATCATATAGAGGTAAGCTGTTTTTGTGATAGAAATAAAAATGGGGTAAATAAAGAGGGTGGCTTACCCATTATCTCACCGTATCAAATATCTATTCAATATCCAGATGCTAACATTATCGTTTGTTCGGTGAATTATAAGGATGAAATCACGAATGATCTTATTGAATTAGGAATCAATTTAGATCGTATTTTTTATAGAGACGAATTATATATTCACGAGATGATGTGGGAGGATTTGCTTCCACATTTAGATGGGTATAAAAGAGCATTTCATTTATTAGAGGATGTTAAATCCCGACAGATTTTATTGGAACGAATCAGATGTTATGTCACATCAATACCTATTACAGCATCACCGTCTGAAAGCCAATACTTTGATTCTGAAATTATAAAATTGAACACAAAAGAGATATTGGTGGATGCAGGTATGTATATTGGTGATACTGCAGAAGCATTTTTCCAGATTACAGACAATCAATATAAGCATTATTATGGGTTTGAACCAGATGAGAATAATTTCCTTTCCGCGAATTTAGCTTTGCAGGGAAAGGCTAACTTGACTTTAGTAAAAAAAGGACTTTGGAGCGGTGAAACGTATTTTTTATTTGATAGTGGTTTGACAAGCAGTTCCAAACTGGATGCAGATTCAGGTAATGATTTTGTTGAAGTAACTTCGCTAGACGAATTTTTTCGGGATAAAGAAGCGCCAACATTTATTAAGATGGATATAGAAGGCGCTGAGTTGGAAGCATTAAAAGGCGCGGAATATCTAATCCACAATTTTAAGCCAAAGTTGGCTATCTGTGCATATCATAAGCCAGAGGATTTATATACGCTTCCAGAATTGATTAAAAGTTTTAGGGATGACTATGTATTTTATCTGAGGCACTATACAGATACCCTATATGAAACAGTACTCTATGCTTTTTGAGTTTTTGGGAGATATGTGCGATGATTGATATTAGAGCATCTTATAATGAAGAACGGTTATGCTTGGGTGAAAAGTTGCCACTAGATACACCGCTGTCTGTAATCCTTGATATCAGTGAGCGGTGTAATTTTAAGTGCAGCTATTGTTTTCGCTCCACCGAACGGAATGAAAGCTGGGACTATGCGGCAAAAAACAATTTGATGACGATGGAATTATTCAAATTGGCGGTCCAGCAGATGGCAAAATTTCCGCAGAAAATCAAGACAATCTCACTTTCAGGCCATGGGGAGCCGCTTTGTAATCCAGAGCTTATATCTATGGTGCAGTATCTTAAGCAAGCTGCTGTAACAGAACGAATCGAAATGCATACTAATGCATCTGTGCTTACAGAGGAAACAGCGAAAAATGTAGCTCAATCAGGTTTTAGTAAAATAGTAGTCTCCCTCCAAGGGTTGGATGCAGATACTTATCAGAAGGTCTGTGGTATAAAGCTAAACTGGGATGCTTTTTATGAGCGGCTCAAAATTTTGTACCACAACAAAAGCAGTGATTTGAAAATACATATAAAAATATCAGAGGCTGCTTTGAGAAAAGAGAATTATAAAGCAGAAAAAGATCGATTCTATTCTTTGTTTGGATTGATTGCAAATACAGTTTCAATAGAGAAGGTTACTCCACTCTGGAAAAATCTCAGGGTCGGTTCGGAAGAAAAGGTTAATAAGTATGGGCAAGAAATTGGAATCGTAGAATGCTGTCCAATTGTATTTTATAAGATATGGGTTGCACCTGATGGAGAAATCTACCCATGCACTGGATTGCCGGCACCGATGAGCCTTGGAAATATTCAGAATATGGCCTTGACAGAGGCATGGAATGGACAGAAAAGGCAGGAATTTCTGCGTTCCCATTTATGCAGACCAAGAGGAAACTGTGCTGCATGTATGGACTGTTTTGTTCCGGTCAATACGGTCACTATGCAGCAAGACATAATTGATCCATATAGGGCAAAAATTTTGAAACGATTGGAAAAATGCGATCATGTGTAAACAGAAAAAAGATTTTTCTTGGCCTGTAAATGGTACAAGTCAAGAAAACTATAAGGCGTTTTCTACTTGGTTTACTCAACATGAAGAGATATTAAAAGAGCGTCACCTTGTTATTTGGGGTGCTGGTTCCCGTGGGTCTGAATTTGCAAATCTTATGAAAAAAATGGGGTTTTATAACTTTTTGTTCGTAGACAGCAATCCTAAGATGTGGGGCGGATATGTATGTAGTACTGAAGTTATATCACCGGATGAATTAGAGAATCATAGGGGGAAAATTATTTTAGTATCCCCTGAAAATAGTTATGAGATAGAAAAATATTTGGACTTAAATAACTATCGCAGAAATAAGGATTATTTTCTAATTGAAACAGAAGTTGAAGAAGCATATATAGAAGAATTTTTACGACCATATGCTCGGGAAACTTTAATTTTGGGGTCTTGCGAATTTACAGCGATTTGTATAAACGATCACGATCCTACCTGTATGAAGGATATGTTGTTTCAAAATCTTGGAAAAAGTAGCACGAAAATATTAGCGATTCATGGAATAGGATTGCGTGCACAGTATAATATACTCTATGCACAGATTGCGAATGAAATGAGGCCAAAACGGGTACTTCTTCAAATCGGTATGGATACTTTAATTGCAAAAGATCATTTGTTCCCACATACACAGCATTTGAAATTATTAAAAATGTTGCAGGATATACAGAAAAACCCCTCCAAAGAATTTTTAGAATACATACAAATTGCATCTGAGCGTAGTAAAAATTCGTTAATGAATCCTTTTGAAGAGTTAACACAAAATGGTCAGGTTTCTAAAAATAAAATTAGAAACTACTATCAATATTATTATATGGCTAATCTAAATCGTAACACCGAGGGGTTAATATATTTAGAAAAAATCTTTGATGAAGCCATTTCTAAAGGGATCAAAATTATGCCTTTTGTTTTACCGGTAAATTATCAATTAGCCCGTGAACTGTTCGGAGACAAGTTCGAGTTAAAATATAAGAATAATCTCAAAAAAATAGAAGAATTATTGGAAGAAAAAAATATTTCGCTTTTAGATTTAAGTTATAGTCTAGAGTCAAAGTTATTTGCATGGCCAGAAGCACCAAACGCATCATTAAACAGCCAAGGACGCAAGAAGACTACAGAACTACTTTGTCAGGCAATAGAGGAGATGATATAAATGGAAATGCGGAATTTTTCTTGGCTTGTTACTTCTATCGAACAAGCAGATTATATAGCATTTTGCCAATGGTATCAGCAGAATCAGGAACGGTTAAAAACGCATCAGTTGGTGATATGGGGGGCAGGAATTCGAGGGACAACTTTTTCGCTTCTTTTAAAAGAGCGCGAATTTTATAATATCATATTTGTGGATACAAATCCTCAGAAACAGGGCGGATATATTGATGAATTTCCAATTATTTCCCCAGAAGAACTGGAGCAATGGAGAAGAAAACAAAATACGTTGATTCTTGTTTCGCCTGAAAACAGTGGTGAAATTCAAGCCGAACTAAAAGCTAAAAATTATCAGGAAAATAAAGATTATTTTTTGGCAGAATCCGGTGAATATGAAGCATATATAAAAGAATTTTTAAGGCCATATAGTCAGGATACACTCATTATGGGAGACTGCGAATTTTCTACTATATCAATGATAGATGTAGAACACAGCACATTGCAGGAAATGTTATTTCAGCGGTGCGGATTAGATAAAACAAAAATTCTTGCTATGCATGGAATGGGATTGCGTGCCGAGTACAATATTTTTCATGCACAGATTCTGCAGGGTATGAAGCCAAAGCGTTTAGTAATTATGGTCAACTTTGATACATTAACCGGAAAACAGCACCTATTGCCACGTTCCCAGCACTCAGAGTTATTAAAACAATTATTGTCTGTTCAAAAAAATCCAGACCAGGAATTTATAGAATATGTTAATTTGACGGAAGAAAGAAGCCAAAAATTACAAATGGAATTTTTGGGAGGCTCAAAATATACGAAAGAATTATCCGAAGTCCGGACTAGAAATTATTTCAAGCTGAATTACTTGTATAATTTAAATATTGAAACAGAAGGAATTGTATATTTAATTCGAATATTAAAAGAAGCTCGCGCTGAGGGAATAAATGTTTTGCCATTTATTCCTCCTGTCAACTATCAGTTGGGAAAAAGACTGATTGGTAATATGTTTTGCCAAAAATATGAATGTAATGTTGAAAAAGTAAGGCAAGTGATAGAAGCTGAGAATTTTTATCTTCTGGATCTAAGTTATTGTTTAGATGCAACCCTTTTTGCAACTGAAATGACAGCAAATGAAACGTCAAATAGTAAAGGGCGTGAAAAAATTGCCGATTTATTGTATGAGGAAATACAGGAGATGAACTAATATGGAACAGGAAATCCTTACAATTTTACATGAAATTGCCCCATATATTGATATTGATGCAAACTCAAAACTAATTGAGGATGATATTTTGGATTCAATGGGGATCTTAGTATTGGTAACTGAATTGGAGGAAAAGTATAAGATTACAATTCCGTTGGAAAAAATAAAAATAGAGGATTTTCAGACGGTTTCTACCTTAGTAAGCTTTGTTAAAGGCTATACAAAAGTATCGGAAAAATAGTCAATCTAGGAGCAGATTTATCATGAAAAAGAATGTTATTGAATATTTGATTGATAGTGTGCAAAAATATCCAAATAAAGTTGCTCTTGTAGATAAAAATAGGAAAATTACTTTTGCCGAATTAGATTATGAGGTGAAAAAAGTTGCAACAGCGATTCTTCAGACATGTGGTCCGATAAAAAATCAGCCAATTATAGTGTACATGAAAAAAAGTATAGATTGCATTGTTTCCTTTTTAGGTATCGTATACAGCGGGAATTTTTACAGCCCAATTGATATAAAAATGCCACAGGAGCGGATCGGAAAAATCCTTGATAAATTACATCCTGCGTTTGTCATTTACGGAAAAAATCCATTGGAAACTTATGAGAAATCCGACTGTCAAATGTCTTTTGAACAAATTGTTAGTAGTACCCAACTGGCAGAACCTATTAATAATTTTCGCAGGGTATTAGATACAGATCCAGTTTATGTGTTATTTACTTCTGGCTCAACAGGACAGCCCAAGGGAGTTTCAATCTGCCATCATGCGGTAATTGATTATACAGAGTGGCTCCATGATGTATTTCAATTTGATGAACATACCGTTTTTGGAAATCAGGCGCCGTTTTATTTTGACAATTCTATTTTAGATATCTATTCTACATTGAAAAATGCTTCGACTCTGAATATTATTCCTACGCAAATGTTCCTTTTACCGAATAACTTATTGGAATATCTCAATTCTTCTGAAATCAATACATTATTTTGGGTTCCGACTGCTTTGATCAATTTGGCAAATTCCGGCTTATTATCTAAAATCCGCTTAGAAAATATTGAAAAAGTTTTGTTCTGTGGAGAAGTTATGCCTAACAAGCAGCTAAATATTTGGCGGAAAGAGTATCCTTCTGTCTTATTTGCTAATTTATATGGACCAACAGAAATAACGGATGTCTGTACATATTATATAGTAAATCGGGATTTTTCAGACGATGAGCCGCTTCCTATAGGCAAAGCCTGTGAAAATACTGAAATATTGGTATTGAATGATAATAATTTGTTAGTAAATGGTGATGAAGTTGGGGAACTATGTGTACGTGGAGCAGGACTTTCTTTGGGATACTATAGAGACAAAGAAAAAACTGCTCAAGCATTTGTGCAAAATCCTTTAAATAACCGATATCATGAGCTTATTTATCGAACGGGAGATTTGGTAAAATATAATGAATATGGAGAACTTTTATTTATAGGAAGAAAAGATCAGCAGATTAAACATCAAGGATATCGTATTGAACTAGGGGAAATAGAAGCTATTAGTAGCGCCTTTAATGGTTTAGAGCGTGTGTGTGCCGTTTATGATGATAAAAATGAAAAAATTACGCTGTTTTGTAGCGTTAAAGATGGATGTGAAGGGGTAACGCAAAAGGAGATTTATTGTTATCTTAAAAAACATTTGTCAAGTTATATGCTTCCTTCTTCCATTTTTATCAAGAAAGAATTACCTCTCAATATAAATGGAAAAATTGATAGAATATCATTGAAAGAAGAATTGTATAAAAGAAAGGATTATTAAAAGTGAAAGATTCTGCAATCATTCCCATCGATGTCAGTGCATATTTTAATGAAATAAAGCGCCATAAGAATATTATTCTGTTTGGCTGTGGTGGAAAGGGAAGAGAGGCTGTTTCAATTTTAACAGAATACGGCATTAAGATTGCCGCTGCCTGCGATAACAATAAAGCGTTGTGGAATTGTGAATTTTTAAATGGGATTATAATACAGCCATTTGAACAAGTCATTTCTTCCTTTGAAGACTGCTGTGTTATTATTACGTGCTCTATTATTTATGCAACTGAAATTTATAGGTATCTTACCACAGAATATCCTAGTATTCCAGTTTATCACTTATGCAATCCTTTTAAAATAGAAACCAAACTACTGTCAGAAACTGATTTCAAAGACCATGAACGAGAGATTCTCAGTAGTTACAATCTTTTACAGGACGACGAATCCCGAAAAATATTTTGTGATACTTTGAATTGGAAGCTGACAGGAGATATGCTTCCGTTAAATCAATATTCTTTGGGTTATGAGGCATATTCTTTTTTTGATGAGGAGTTTGTTCATCCTGATGAGCAGAGTGTATATGTGGATGTAGGTGCATATACAGGAGATACAATAGCATGTTTTTTGATGTTTGCAAGAGGAAATTTTAAAAAAATTATTGGAGTAGAGGCAGATTATGAAAACTACAATGCTCTACGCCAGTTTGTACAATTCAGTCGGGTAAAATACATAGATACTTATAATGTTGCATTGTGGAGCAAGGAAGAAAAAAGAACTTTTTATACGAACTTAGTCAATGAAACGATCCATTTTGGAAGCCCCAATTTATTTAAAAGTGTTGATATGCTTGCAGACAATGATTCGTTAGAACAGATGAAGGGAAAATTAGAAAAGAAAGTTCTTGATGTTAAAACTTTAGATAGCCTTTTAAAAAATGAGATACCAACAATTATAAAGATAAATGCTTTGGCCGCAGATCAGGAGATTATTCTAGGCGGACAGCAAACTTTAAAAGACTACAAACCGATACTTTTGCTAGAGTTTGGCTCAACCCTAAAAGCTGTTTATGAAATAATTCCACTTATTAAAAAAATAAATAATAAGTACAATTTCTATATGCGGCGGAAAAGGGTATTTGAGGATATTAAAACAGTTCTTTATTGTATTTAAATCAACTGGCGCGTTACCTACCATCGTTTTTAATAGAACCATAGAAGTTTCTCCTATAAAAATGCGAGGTATTATTTTTAATTGGATAAAGCTTCTTATGCTATCAGGAGTAGATAAATGAAAAAGTCAGAAACTGTAACAGTGTATACACAAGTCTATAATACAAAGCAATATTTAGAACAATGTATTAGCAGTGTTCTATCCCAAACTTATTCAAATCTGGAGTATATTCTTGTTGATAATGGATGTACGGACGGAAGTAGTGAGGTTTTAATAGAGTTTGCACAGAAAGATAGCCGAATTAAGCTGATTCGCAATGAAAAAAATCAACAAGGATTTTGGAAAAATCTGATTTTTCAGTTAGCTACAGGAACCTATTTTACACTGATTGATTCGGATGATTGGTGGGAACCGGATTATTTGGAGCGACTTTTAACCATTGCTCAAGAAAATAATCTGGATATTGTTTGTACAGGGAACGTTTTTCATTTTTCGAATACAGGAAAACAAGGGTTACGTCATATAGAAAGACCGCTTTTGGTTACACGAAATCAATTTTCAACTATTTTACCCCTTTACTATCAATTTTTTCGAACCTCATGGGGAAAATTGGTTCGTATGGATATATTTCAAAAGGTTATGCCAGGAGCAGTTCCAAATATGGTTTATGGTGGAGATACAGCAGACAGTTTCCAGCTTTTGCGGTACTCCAATAGAATTGAGATCGACACTTCCATTTTATATCATTATCGTGCGCATCCCAAATCAGTTTCCCACCAATATAATCCAGAACGATTTGAAACAGATGTCTATCTTTATAATGATGTCATTGATTTTCTTTCTTCATTTGGTCCCGTCAGTATACGCAATCGGAATTTTTTACAAAGTGTCTATTCCTATGCAATCATAGATACAACAGAAGTTGTTGAGAATTCTAATCTGTCTCCGTCAGATAAACTTCGAGAATACCATACTATTGCAACACATCCGCTGACACTGACAGCTTACCAGCAGTGTAAAGATGAGAGCGCGGTCAAAAGTAAGACAGGCTTGATTTTAAAAGTATTAAAAGCCGGAGAAGCCTTAAAAGAGCAAAATAATACCGATCTTCGAAGTACTATGCAGAAGCTTTTACCCCAATGTGGATTAGTTGTTTCGGTTTATAACGCCGGAATGTTTTTAAAGGATTCCAAACTTTTACAGGCGCTACTCCAGGATGATCCTGATGTTATTTTGCAAATGCTCCTGAACTATGTGGAAAAAAATCAGGGTGTTAAAAAATATGCTATTCCCAAGATGGTACAAACTATAGCAGTAAAAAATCCACTGTTGTGCCAGATAGACGATACCGTTTTTCTTCGAAAATACTCTAGAATCTATCAAATGGTTTGGCGAGGCGAAAATTTTATTGCTTTGGATGAAATGACGGGCTTGCTATTGGAAAATAAAGTAAGTAGTGGGCAAGAGACTTTTTTGCAGTTATATATTTCCTTGGGTGCAGTGCTGGAACAGGCTCCAGCTTTCGTTTTTGGAAAACTTCAGCTTGCACAGCTCTATCTGCGGCAGAACCGTATGCAGGAATGTTGCATAGTTATGGCAGAGTTAGAAGAGATGGGCGTAGAAAATGAGCAGATGGACATGCTACGGCTTAGTTTTGATGAAAATTTTTCTCAATTAAACGGCCCAAAAAAAGCGGCGAGTTTCAAGTGAAAATGCGAAAAAAATTAAAAAAATGAATTTTTTGTAAATAATAAATAAAAATTGGTATATAAAAATGGCTAAAATATAAAATACAAAAAGAAAATAAGTCCTTCTAAGTAAAGAATAAATTAGAAGGGCTTACTTTTTTAAATTATTAGAAAAAATTAGTTTTGGGAAGAACCAGGGACAGGAAAAGGATTAGCTTCTGGGATTTCAGGAATAGGGAAAGGATTACCCTCTGGAATTTCAGGGACAGGGAAAGGATTGCCTTCTGGAATCTCTGGAACAGGAAAGGG
>RAZJ01000056.1 GCA_003612625.1 bacterium 1XD42-1
AAGCCAGGAAACCTGCAATCATTTTTTTCATAATTTGTTTTACTCCTCTCAAAAGTAAAAAATGTTTTTTTGTGCACAATCATCATTTGTGCTTTGCAAAGCCTTGCGTTCCGGCTCTCTCTTTCCGGAAGGCTTAGTGCCTTTGCTGTGAGCACAGTATACCTCGATTTCGGTCATTCGTCAATAGATTTATGCACGCCTAATTCTGTTAAAAGCGCTGGAAAATTGGGTGATAAATGCAAAAACAAAATAAAAAATTAAAAATTTTATAAAAAATAAACAAAAAGAAAGAATGCCTCTTTTTTCCTTGATACAAGGACACTTATTAAAGGGCAAAAAAATAAGAGCCTGAAAAACAAAGGCTCTTATAAAATATAAATATGGATTATTATGCTTTTTCTTATTTGCTTGAAACGGAACGGTTAATGGCGGACAAAATTCCTTTTAAAGGCGCCAGGTTGATATTATGGGACATTCCAACACCGAAAATGGTTTTTCCTTTGGCATCCCGCAATTGGATATAAGCAACTGCCATAGAATCCGATCCTTTGGTAACAGCATGTTCCTTATAATCTACAAAGGTAAAGCGATCCATTTTTTGTCCATGAATTGCGTTGAAAAATGCGTCAATAGGACCGTTGCCCTCCCCTTCTACCTCGAATACAGTATCTTTATGGCGTAAAGTCCCTTTAAATACGACATGAGGATTGCTTAAATCTTCTCCTGTTGATTCCATAAAGCTATGGCGGATCAACTGATAAGGCGTTTGGGCATCTAAATATTCTTCCTTAAACAACTGGTAAATCCGTTCCGGTTTTAACTCTGTACCAATCCGTTCTGTTTCTTTTTGGACAATATATCCAAATTCTGGCTGCATGGCTTTTGGCAAATCGAATCCAAAATTTGTATGCATTACAAAAGCAGCGCCGCCTTTGCCGGACTGGCTGTTAATGCGGACAATTGGCTCATATTGGCGGCCTAAATCTGCCGGATCAATCGGCAGATAAGGGATTTCCCAATAAGGGGAATTTGTTTGTTCCATATACTGGGTGCCTTTATTGATGGCATCCTGATGGGAACCTGAAAATGCTGTAAAAACCAATTCTCCGGCATAAGGCTGGCGGGGGCCGACTTTCATTTTTGTAACCCGTTCATAAACCTCACGGATTTTGTTCATATCAGAAAAATCTAATTTGGGATCAATGCCCTGGGTATACATGTTTAATGCCAATGTTACCATATCTACATTGCCTGTCCGTTCCCCATTGCCAAATAAAGTCGCTTCAATCCGCTCGGCTCCCGCTAACAAGCCTAATTCAGCCGTTGCGACTCCGGTGCCTCTGTCGTTATGGGGATGTAAGGAAATAACAGCACGTTCCCGGCCTGGGAGCTTGGAAACAAAATATTCAATTTCATCCGCAAAATAATTGGGCAGACAATTTTCCACTGTTGTAGGCAGATTTAAAACGACTTTTTTATCTTCCGTTGCATGGAGGGCATCTAATACTTGGGCACAAATTTCCACAGCATTATCCATTTCTGTACCCATAAAGGATTCCGGAGAATATTCATACCGCAGATCCATTCCTTTGGCAATGGCAGGCTGGGAAAGTTCATAAATCAGTTTTGCAGCATCTACTGCAATTTTAATAACCCCATCCATATCTGTTTTAAAAACGACTTTCCGTTGCAAAGTGGAAGTAGAATTATAAAAATGGAAAATAACATGTTTTGCGCCATCAATCGCTTCAAAAGTTTTCTGGATCAAATGAGGGCGCGCCTGTACAAGGACCTGAATGGTAACATCCTCCGGAATATGTCCCCCGTCAATTAAAGCCCGTAAAAATTCATATTCTGTTTCGGAAGCGGAAGGAAATCCAACTTCAATTTCTTTTACGCCAGTATCCACTAAAGTATGGAATAATTCCAATTTTTCCTGTACATTCATTGGATCTACCAGAGCCTGGTTTCCGTCCCGCAAGTCCACACTGCACCAGACAGGAGCTTGTGTAATCTGCTGATTCGGCCACTTCCGCTGTTCCATTTTCAGCGGGGCAAAAGGGATATATTTTTGAAATGCCTGTTTCAATAAGGGTTCCTCCTTCTTCTAATTCAAAAGCCAGGGGGATCTAAAAATGCCCCCAGCCATTTTATTGGCCAGGGGCGTCATCAATACGCGGTACCACCCTGTTTCAGCCGCCGGTTTCCCAAAGCAGCCCTTAACGGCCTCAAACAAGGCCAAGCCGGTAACGAGGCAAAACGGTACATCCTAATTCTGAAATGAAGTTCGGATGGACAGCTCCAGGATGAGTCATATATATGCCTGTCCCATCGGTTCCCACCAGATGCCGACTCTCTGCTTGCAGACAAGGGCATATCTTTTTTCCCTTCAACGCTTCTGTTTTCTTATTGTAAACGCTGGCAGCAGGTTTGTCAAGAACTTTTCCAGTCTGATTTCCTTATGTAAGCCCTTATTTTATCCTTGAAAATCCTGTCGGATACTGGTACAATAAAGTTGCTGCCCTCTCCAATCTGGCAACGGAAAGGAGGTGGAGGTCATGGAACTCTTAATAGGTTTCCTTATGTCGGTTGCAGCAAGCGTAGTTGGCAACTATGTGAGCAAGTGGCTTGACCGTCATGAAAAGGGTAAGTAAGCACGAAGAATCCCCAGGAAGTGGCACCTTCCTGGGGATTCGCTTTTTGCGTGGAGATCTTAGCCTTAATAGGTTTCCTTGGCTGTGTCTATTATATCACAGCTATATTAGTATATGCAAGAGGGAAGAGCAAATTTCATATAAAATAAACCGATCAAATCTTTTTAACCTGCCAGGCGATCCAATAAAACAGACAGATCCGCTTTTGTAACCTTGCGGGGATTATAAGAAGTCGTAATATCATCCATTGCCGCAGAAATAATATCTTCCCGCAGCTTGCGGAACAGTTCCATATCCGTTCCATATTCCCGCAAAGTTGCCGGAATACCTAAGTTATGTACCAAGCGCTCTACTGTCCGGATCACGTTAGAAGCTCCTAATTTAGCAGCCGGGGCAGGCATTCCTAACACTTTTGCAATATGCTGGTATTTTTTAGCGGCTAATACGGGCGGGGTACTGGAGGGATCATCTAAGCGGGCATTATAGCGCATGACCAAAGGCAAAAGCATTGCATTCAAACGGCCGTGGGGGATATGCAGCCTTCCGCCTATGGCATGGGCTAAACCATGGTTTACGCCTAAGCCGGCGGAATTAAATGCCAGGCCAGCCATACAGGAAGCATTGTGCATTTTTTCCCTGGCCAATAAATCCTGCCCGTTCTGGAAGGCCAAAGGCAGGAACCGGAAAGATAACGATAAAGATTTTTCACACAACGCATCGGAAAAATCATTGGCGCCAGTAGATACATAGGCTTCCAAAGCATGGGTAATGACATCCATACCAGTATCAGCCGTTACAGAAGGCGGTGCGGTTACCACCAGAGATGGGTCCAGGATTGCCACCAGAGGACGCAGGCTGGGGCTGACCAAAGGATATTTTATCCCTTTTTCCGCGTCGGTAATAACAGCGAAATCTGTTACTTCTGAGCCTGTACCGCTGGTAGTAGGAATTGCAAAATATTCGATATGTTCGGTATCCAGATCAGTTGCTTCCCCGGCAATGGCATGGATTGCTTTTGCCGCGTCTAAGGTAGAGCCGCCGCCTAAAGCAACGAGAATTTCAGCATTACATTCCTGCAAAGCTTTTACACCTTGGGCCACCACTTCAATGGGCGGGTCCGGCAGGACGCCGGAAAATATGGAAATCTCACAGCCTGGCAAATGGGATTTAATCTGATCGACTGCGCCAGATTTCATCATAAACGCATCTGTTACAATTAAGATCTTTTTTCCTTTGATTTGTTCCAGCCGTGCCAAAGCGCCGCTGCCAAAATAAATCCGGGTACTGAAACTAAATTCCTGCATTTTTACCAACTCCTTAATCATGCCCTTTCTTTTATTGTATCAAAAAAAAGCGGGACTGCAAGAAGAAATTTTTTTGAAAAGGTAAAGATCCTATTATTTTTGCATAACAATAAGCGATTACAGGCAGCCTTCGGGCGGAATCCCTAAAAAAACAAATCAAACAAAGTTAAAATTTTTATACCCTGCCGCATCAATTTTTACGGATTGCCGCACTATATTGTAACAGATGTTTCTTTTTTGAAAGGGGGGCTTTTTCATTGAACCCAACCCAGGAAATCCAGAGCCAGCCGAAAAAAAAGCTGGGAAAGAAAATATGGGTCCGGACTTTGCAGGTAACCGCTATTGTAATCATGATCATGATTATTACAGGATGTATTGTAGCTTGTTCCCTTACCATATCCATCCTGCGGCGCATGAAGGAAGAAGAACCAATCAGCTTTGAACAGGCAAAATTGAGTTATACCACAATTATTTATACAGAAGATAATACGGAATACATGCGGATTGAAACAGGCCAGGATCGGACCTGGATTGATTATGGCAATATCCCCTCCCACCTGCGGCAGGCTTTGATCGCGGTAGAGGACAAACGGTTTCTAAAGCATCGTGGAGTGGACTGGAAACGCACCATAGGGGCTGCTTTAAATGAAGTATTCCACTTTTATGGAAGCCGCCAGGGTGGTTCTACCTTGACCCAGCAGGTAGTCCGGAATTTAACAGGAGATACGGAAGTTCGTGTAGACCGGAAGCTCCGGGAAATATTGCGGGCTTTACAGGTAGAACGGGATTACAGCAAAGAACAAATTATAGAAATGTATTTGAATACGGCTTTTTTTGGAAACAACGCTTATGGCATTGAAGCGGCGGCCGATACTTATTTTGGGAAAAAAGCCGCTGATTTAACGTTGGCGGAATCCGCCAGTATTATTGGAATTACCCAGTTCCCCACAGAATACGATCCCTTTCAGCATCCGGAAAATAATAAAAAACGGCAGGAACACATATTAAATGAAATGCAGGAGCAAGGGAAAATTACACAGGCAGAATACCGCCAGGCAGCAGCAGAACCTTTAAATTTCCAGCAGACCAGTCCGGCCCGTTCCCAAAAGGTTTATGATTATTTTACGGATCATTTAATTGAAACCATAATTTCCGATTTATGCAGCCAGAAAGGGCTTTCCTACGGGGAAGCGGAAAATATGGTCAACCGGGGAGGCTTGCGGATTTATGCCACGGTAAATCCAGCCATGCAGGATATGGTCAGTACATTTTATGGAAGCCAGGAAAATTTCCCGGCAATTTTAGGGGACGAATATCCCCAGTCTGCTTTTGTAGCATTGGCTCCGGATGGGAAAATTTTAGCTTTAGCCGGCGGCATTGGGGAAAAAAATAATGCCCGGCAATTTAACCGTGCAACCCAGGCAAAACGGCAGACTGGTTCAGCCATCAAACCGTTAGCCGCTTATCTGACAGCGATTGAAAATGATATGGTTACCTGGTCCACGCTAATGGACGATCACCCCATTACTATACGTCAAAACGGTGCAGATATGTCCTGGCCTGTGAATTTCCAGGGGAATTACCAGGGGATGATGACTATTGAACGTGCCTTGAAGGAATCCCGCAATACCATTGCTGTGAAGCTGGTGCAGGAAGCAGGCCCGGAACGGGTTTTTCAGTTCCTTCATGACCGGTTAGGCTTTACCTCCCTTGTGCCCCGTAAGGAAGGCCAGGCAAGGGATGATGTGAATTTATCTGCAATGGCATTAGGCGGCATGACTTATGGGGTCACGCCTTTGGAGCTGGCTGGCGGGTATCAGATTTACGCCAACGGAGGATATTTTACAGCGCCTTATTGTTATACAAAGGTTTTAGATTCCAGAGGCTACATCTTATTGCAGGCCGATACAACGGCCAGACGGGTGATTGCTCCGGAAACAGCTACCATCATCAACCGCCTGATGCAACAGGTTACTTTACCTGGCGGCACAGGAAATGGGGCCAGATGGGGGAATGTGCCGGTTGCAGGAAAAACAGGAACGGCAACAGACGATTATGATCAATGGTTTGTAGGGATTACGCCTTACATGATAACAGCAACCTGGATGGGGTATGATTCTCCAAGAAGAATCCAGTACGCATCTTATCCTCCGCCTGTTGTTTTCCGCCAGCTTGCTTCTCAGCTGCATCAAGGACTGGACCCAAAAGATTTCCCGGTCTGGGGGGATACGGTACAGAAAAATTATTGTACTCAAAGCGGCGAACTGGCAACAGCAGATTGTTCTTCAATACAAACAGGCTGGTATGCTTCTGCCCATTTGCCGGAAGAATGTCACATTCATAAAGAACAAAAAACCATCAGAATACCAGAAAATGAAATACGGACTGAAAGAAATCCTTTGCGGCCGGAAAACAAAGTAGATGTAGGCTCCAGGCCCAAGCTGCTTACAGGCCAGTCGGATCAGAAAAAGAAGGGTTACAAACAAAATGAAAACGGGCTTTGGGTTCCGGATGATTAGGAACAGCCCACTAAAAAAGGCCAGCTTTTTATGCTGGCCTTTTTTTGTATGAATAAACAACCCCCGGCAAAGCCGGGGGTTGTTTATTAATGGAACATATCTTTTTTAAAGAATACCAAAGCAACTACGCCGCTCAGAATACCAGACAGGGCTAACGGGAACCAGGCGTAAGGAATGGGCATATCCTGAATATTCATGCCGTAAAAGCTAAAAATCATGGTTGGAATTGCCATAACGATTGTAATGCAGGTTAATACCTTCATAACGATATTCAGGTTGTTGGAAATGACAGAAGCAAAGGCATCCATGGTACCGGAAAGAATGTTGGAGTAAATATTGCACATTTCAATGGCCTGTTTGATTTCGATCAATACATCTTCTAATAAATCTTCATCTTCTTCATATAATTTGATGATCCGGCCCCGCAGGATTTTTTCTAAAGTAATTTCATTGGATTTCAAGGAAGTGGAGAAGAATACCAAAGATTTTTCCAGGCCCAACAACTGGATCAGTTCCTTATTCCGCATGGACTGGTGTAAGTGCTGCTCTGTTGTAGAAGAAATACGGTCAATTTGCTTTAAGTATTGAAGGAACCGCATGGCAATCCGTAAAAGGGTCATCAATAAAAAACGGGTTTTCAGCGGGGTTTGCAGCCCTTTTACACGGCCTTCCACCATTTCATTGACCACTAAATTTTCTTTTAAACAGACCGTTATTACATACTGAGGTGTAATAATGATTCCCATAGGCATGGTGGTATATAAAATAGTCTGGTTTTCATCGGTTTGCTGTTCTGCTACCGGGTAGTCCACAATGACTAAAGTCTGATCTTCTTCATTTTCAATACGGGAACTTTCTTCTTCGTCCAATGCGGCGCTTACAAAATCCCGTTCAATATGAAGCTCTTCAGTTAAATAACCAATTTCTGCTGCGGTAGGATGCACGGCAGAAATCCAACAGCCAGATTCCGGCTTTTCAAGGGAAATCACATGACCCTCTAATGTTTTATAGAAATTCAGCATAAATGCTCCCCCTTATTGAAAAAATCTGCCGTAAAAAATACGGGCGGGAAAGCCCGTCCTATCCAATCATACCGTTTTTTTAAAATGGATTAAACTGTATAGAACGTATTTTTCCGCCCATTTGCCTTTTCCGGAATCTTAAAACTGTGCATCAAATGCGCTTTGCGCTTTTGACGTGTCATCAGCTACAACCAGCATCACATAAGCTCCATGGGTATAAATCTGTGCGCTTTGGATTTTTGCCATTTCTCCTGGCTGGTAATTTTCAAAAGCAAGCCGTTTATCTTCCAGCCGTTCGGCGATGGCATCTTTTGCAGCTTGTACGTCCCCAGCTTCTTTCATGCGGATTACGGTAATTTCTTCTGCGGAAGCTAAAGTCCCTGTATACATGGACTGATCTGCTACTTTTTCCTGATCCAGCCGGTACAAATTATAAAACTGTTCTGTATCTACATAATCCATTGTATCTACAAACGGAACTTCTCCGGCTACTGCTTCCACAACTGCTTTTGCAGCAGGTTCCTTTCCGCCGGACCGGCCTCCGCAGCCTGCCAATAAAGCTAAAACTGCAACTGTTATCACTGCAACCACTTTTACCATATGTTTTTTCAAAATTACTGCGCTCCTTCTAGGTGAATTTCCAGGGATGGGTTAGAAACTTCCTCTTGTGCTTCTCCATTTTCTTCTATTGTGGAAAAAGAAACGGAAGCTTGGTCTTCTGCAGGAGTTGAAGCTGTTTGTCCTTCTCCAGAAGAAACTGCCGCTGCTGGCTGGGAAGGCCCGTCCACGGTATGGGTTTTTAAATAAGCAAACCATTTATCAAAATATTCCTGGCCAAAATGCATCCCGTCTTTTGGTGAAGCTTCTGTTGGCAGCATTCCACGGCTGTCCTTCATACATTCTGCCACATTTAAAAAGTAAAGTCCCCGGCGTTTGCACATTTCCAGAATTGCCTGGTTATATTCATCAATCCGATCATTATCTAAATTATAACCATTGGTTTCTGTTACCGGCGTCATAGACTGGACATAAATGATCGCTCCGGATTGTAATGCTTCCACTTGTTCCAATACTTTTTCATACCGCTGGATAAAGGAATTTTCATCCATATAACCAACTTCATTGCCACCCAGCATCACATATACTTTATTATAACGTGCTTTTCCCAATTCGTCCATAATCGTAACACGAGTACCATCTTCCTGTTTTAACACAGGTGTCGTACTGATAGTGGAAAAGTTAATCCCTGTATAAGCTAAAATTTTAGCATTTGACATACCGGAATAAATCGTCATACCTTCTGTAATGGAATCCCCTACAAAAACAGCATCATCAAAATAATTTTGAGATACGGCTGCGGATTCCGGTACAGCTCCTTCAAAAACAGGCAACGCTTTGGAAGCGGCTTCTGGTTCAGAGGCTTCCGGCGGCTGGGAGGAAGACGATACAGAAGAATTTTCGTTTTGTTCTTGTGAAGAAGAGGATTCATTTTCTGCTTTGCTGTCCGCTGATTTTGTATTTTGATCCGCATCTTCAGAGGAACTGCTTTCTGGTTTTGGGAAAAATTCTCCGGATGGCGGAAAAAAAGGCTTGCCTTCTGCGACCTGCCATGCACCGGCTATGGCCAATGCTATCACAGCGGCTGATGCTAACATCAACAGCACTGGCCAGACAGCACTGTGTTTTCGTCTTCGGCTGACCTTATAAGGTTGGTTTTGCATAAATTCCTCCAGAATCAATAATAGCGGGAAGTCTTATGTATTATACACCTATCCTGCATTATTTGTAAAGCATCACAGGGATTTTTCTTTTTCTTTCTCTTGCTTTCTGTTTATTTAGACAGGTTTCCTTCTTATACGCATAGTAATTCACACTTTCCACTGAGTTTTCCACATATCGGCCTTAGATTTTAACAGCTTTTCTTTGATTTTTCCACATTTGTCCACTTGGTTTTCCACTGTAAAAGCTACTTTTTTCCATAAAAAACAGGCCAAAATGACTGGAATCCTTTCAAAATTTCTCTTTTGTTTTTTATTATACGTTTTGTCATATTATCAAAAAATAAAAATTCTTCCTTTGCAATTCAGGAAAACACTTGACACTTTTTGCGGTTTATGGTAACATATAAACCGCTGACGGTATTCTGATCTTTTTCTGTCAGGAATCTTTTATATGCGGCAGTGCTGGAACAGGCAGACAGGCACGTTTGAGGGGCGTGTGCGCGAGCGTACGGGTTCAAGTCCCGTCTGCCGCATCAAAACCTTGGAGTATGCGATATAAGCGTATTCCAAGGCTTTTTATTTTTTATAATATTTTATAAAAAGTGTCGTACAGAATGTTACTACGACACTATTACGACACTTGTACCCTTTTTCTCCATCAATAAAAATTAAGTATCTTTATGGTTATACCTAAAAAGCCGTGATAGAATCACTCTACCACGGCTTTCCTTTTTGCTATTCCAGAGCGGTTTTCTCTTGCTGTTGCATCATTTCATTGTAAATTTCTGGAGTTTCGTTTTTCATCTTTTCCTCAATGGCTGTAATGATGAACTCGTTCAATGATACTCCAGCTTGTTTAGCTGCCATATTATAAAAGGCTTTGCGACCTTTTTTGGCCCACGGATAAAGGCGTTCATAATTTTCGGCGTTAAATCCACGCTTATAATCTGTTGGATTTCTATTTGGATTTTTTGGCCTTCCCATCGTTTCATCACCTCTATCTTATTTTACTATATTTTATTCATTTAATCTACCGTTAGAACACACAAAAATATAACGTTAGATTTATACAATTTAATCGTAGATTTTTACTGACGTTAGATGTATAATAAATACATAAGGTAAAGGAAATAAATGAATACCAAAAATATTGAAAGCTAAAATCTGAGGAGGAAAACTTAACAATGAAAAAGATTTCTTATGAAAAATATGATGCAGCTTTTACCGAGCTGAAAAGAACAGCATCCGACCACCGCATTGAGTTTTATAACATGGACGGCTT
>RAZJ01000057.1 GCA_003612625.1 bacterium 1XD42-1
TGTGCCCTTCCTCACCGGCCTTCACCGCTGCCGGTCTGCTTTCGTCAATTCCTGAATTTGCTCATTTATAGCTCGTATTTTAAATCATATGGGATTGATTTTTTTTGACCCATATTGTAGAATAAAAACGGAAAATAAAGAAAAGTAATATGGAGAGATGTCTGCGGAGATTAAATCTGATATTCTATTCCTGTATAGGATCTGCCAATAAGGGAGGCTGCAAATATGCCAAAAATAGAAATTACCAAGACGGCCTTGGCCGCCGGCCTACGCAGGCTTATAGCAAAAAAAGCTGAATAAGATTACAATCGCAGAGATTTTCGACTTTTATTATGTTACAACAGGTGTTATGACTTCGGTAGAAAACAGCCAAAGCTATGGCAAAAGAATTGCTGCATCCATTGACGCAAATCAGGTAGACGGGGTAATTTTAACTTCCACCTGTGGTACCAGTACCCGGTGCGGAGCTTATATTGCATGTGAGATTGAAAAAATAGGGATTCCTGTGGTCCATGTTACTAATTTAGCACATATTTCCGAATGGGTTGGCTGCAGCCGTATTCTATGTGGAAACGATATCAGCCATGTATTTGGCGATCCGAAGCTTTCTCCTGATATGGAGCGCGTCTACCGGAAATCCCTTTTTGAAAAGGCTTTGGGTCTGCTTGAAGCAGTTCCTGCTCATAATTCAAGCCTGGTAATCCGATAGCTGAAATAAAAAGGAGGAAAATTTTTTATGTTCATTTCAAAGGATCAAATGAAACCGGAAATCCGGACAGAAATGCGTGGCGGCAAAGGAAATGTGGAATTACTCCATATTCTTGGAGAAGACGGTTTAAATCAGCGGGGCCGTCTGTTTGCAGAAATTACGTTAGAACCTGGCTGTTCCATTGGCTACCACGAGCATCATGGGGAAAGCGAAATTTTTTACATTTTGCAAGGCCAGGGCATGGTTTCCGATAATGGGACTCCGGTTTCTGTTAAGGCTGGGGATTGTGCCATTTGTCAGGATGGCCAGGGCCATAGCATTGAAAATACAGGAAATGAAATGTTACGTTTTATGGCTTTGATTATATTTGCAGGAAATTGATAAAAGAAAGACACACCCCCTTCTGGAATACAGCCAGAGGGGGGTATTTAAGTGCCTGTTAAAAAAGCGTTTTTTCGTCAAAATCCCCCTTGCTATTTGGCTTGACAAGCGTGGTATAATTTTGGAAGGATATTTTCCGCAGTAACTTCTTTATTTTATGGATAAATTTATATGATTTATACAATTTTTAAAAAACAGGCGGCCTTCGTTACAATTGATAAAAATTTAGATCACTGTAAGGCCAGAGGGAATGATAAGAAGAAATGGCAAAAAAGACTTTACAGGATTATGGAAATGAAAGTATTTCATCTTTAAAAGGGGCAGATCGTGTCCGGAAACGTCCTGGTGTTATTTTTGGATCGGATGGGTTGGACGGCTGTCAGCATGCCATGTTTGAAATCCTGTCCAATTCCATTGATGAAGCTCGGGAAGGATATGGCAATAAAATTATAATTACTCATTGGCTGGATCATTCTATTGAAGTTGAAGATTTTGGCCGTGGGATACCGGTGGACTTCAATTCAAAGGAAAACCGCTATAATTGGGAGCTGGTATTTTGCGAGCTTTATGCCGGCGGGAAATATTCTGCCGGGGAAGAAGGGAATTATGAATATTCCCTGGGGCTGAATGGGTTAGGCTTATGTGCAACGCAATATGCTTCTGAATATATGGATGTGGAAATTTACCGGGATAAAATGAAATATACTTTGCATTTCGCCCACGGGGAAAATATAGGCGGGCTGCAAAAAGAAGAAACCCGCCGCCGGGCTACCGGGACGAAAATCCGCTGGAAACCGGATATGCAGGTTTTTACCGATATTGCAATTCCCCTGAGTTATTATCAGGATATTTTAAAGCGGCAGGCTGTTGTAAATGATGGCTTGGTATTTCTGCTGCGCAGTGAAACGGAATCCGGTTTTACAGAAACAGAATTTTGCTATCAAAATGGAATTGTAGATTATTGCACAGAAATTGCCGGGGAAGAGACCATTACTCCAGTTCAATTTTGGAAAGCAGAACGGAAAGGCCGTGACCGGGAAGATAAACCAGAATATAAAGTAAAATTATCTGTGGCTTTTTGCTTTTCCAACCGGGTACACTGTTGTGAATATTATCATAATTCCAGCTGGCTGGAACATGGGGGTTCACCGGAACGGGCTGTAAAATTGGCTTTGACTTATATGATTGATAACTTTATCAAAAATGCGGGAAAATACCAAAAAGGCGAAAGCAAAGTTACATTTGCAGATATTGAAGATTGTCTGGTATTGGTTTCTTCTAATTTCTCCACACAGACTTCTTATGAAAACCAGACAAAAAAAGCGATCAATAATAAGTTCATTTATGAAGCAATGAATGATTTTCTGCGCCATCAGTTTGAAATTTATTTCTTAGAAAATCCGGATGAAGCTGCCCGCATTGCGGAACAGGTTTTAGTCAATAAACGCAGCCGGGAAAATGCAGAAAAAACCCGTTTGAATTTAAAAAAGAAATTAGCTGGAACCATTGATATGTCAAACCGGGTACAGAAGTTTGTAGACTGCCGGACAAAAGATGTTTCCCGTCGGGAAATTTACATTGTGGAAGGTGATTCTGCATTAGGCTCCTGCAAAATGGGCCGTGACAGTGAATTCCAAGCAATTATTCCGGTTCGCGGGAAAATTTTAAACTGTCTGAAAGCAGATTATGATAAAATCTTTAAAAGTGAAATCATTGTAGATATTTTTAAAGTTTTAGGCTGTGGTGTTGAAGTCAAAACAAAGGCCAATAAAGAATTTAATTCTTTTGATCTTTCCGGCTTGCGCTGGAATAAAATTATTATTTGTACCGATGCAGATGTAGACGGTTTCCAGATCCGTACTTTAATTTTAACCATGCTGTACCGGTTAGCCCCAACTTTAATTGAAAAAGGTTATGTTTATATTGCAGAATCCCCCCTTTATGAAATTACAACAAAATCAACCACTTATTTTGCCTATACAGAGGGGGAAAAATCCCATGCCCTTTCTGAAATCGGCAATGAAAAATTTACTATCCAGCGGTCCAAAGGATTAGGGGAAAATGAAGGGGATATGATGTGGCTGACTACAATGAATCCGGAAACCCGCCGCTTAATTAAAGTAATGGCTTCTGATGTAGAAGAAACAGCCCGTATGTTTGATTTGCTTTTAGGGGATAATTTAGCGGGACGAAAAGATTTTATTGCAGAAAACGGGTATCAATATTTAGATCTGGCGGATATTTCATAAAGGAGGGGCTGTCATTTGGCGCCGCGCAAACAAAAAAAAGAACCAAAACGTCCAGCAGGAAATTTATCCGCTGTTATTGAAAATGCAGGAGTTATGGTAGAACAACCCATTGCTTCTACTTTGGAAAAAAACTATATGCCTTATGCCATGAGCGTTATTGTTTCACGGGCAATTCCGGAAATTGACGGTTTAAAGCCTTCCCACCGGAAATTGCTCTATACCATGTATACCATGAAGCTTTTAACAGGGCCACGGACAAAATCAGCCAATGTGGTGGGCCAGACAATGAAATTGAACCCTCATGGCGACCAGGCAATTTATGAAACCATGGTACGTCTGGCACGGGGATGTGAAGCCCTGCTGCATCCTTATGTGGACAGCAAAGGCAATTTCGGCAAGGCATACAGCCGTGATATGGCTTATGCGGCTTCCCGCTATACAGAAGTAAAATTAGATCCTATTTGTGAAGAGCTTTTTGCAGGGATTGATAAAAATGCAGTTGATTTTGTCCCCAATTATGACAATACCTTGCAGGAGCCAACTTTACTGCCAGTCCGCTTCCCTTCTATTCTGGTAAACTCCAATATGGGGATCGCCGTAGGCATGGCCTCCAATATTTGTTCCTTTAATTTAGGGGAAGTATGTGACACTACAATTGCTTTGCTGCGTCATCCCAATCATGACATTCTTTCTACTTTGAAAGCGCCAGATTTCCCTGGCGGCGGCTATATCCTTTATAATGAAACAGAATTGCGCCGGATCTATGACACAGGCCGGGGAAGTGTCCGGATACGGGCCCGCTATGCTTATGATTCCTCCGGCAACTGTATTGACATTACAGAAATCCCCCCGACTACTACAATAGAAGCTATCATGGATAAAATTGCGGATTTATCCAAAGGCGGGAAAATCCGTGAAATTTCTGAAATGCGGGATGAAACTGCTTTAACAGGGTTGAAACTGACTTTAGATTTAAAACGGGGCACCGATCCGGAAAAACTCATGCAGAAGCTTTTCCGGCTAACGCCTTTAGAAGATGCTTTTTCCTGTAACTTTAATGTACTGATTCACGGGATGCCCCGGGTTTGCGGTATCCGGGAACTGATCCAGGAATGGACTGCTTTCCGGAGTGAATGTGTCCAACGCCGGATCCGGTTTGATCTGCAAAAGAAAAAAGAAAAACTCCATTTATTACAGGGCTTAGGTAAAATCCTTTTAGATATTGACAAAGCAATTCGAATTGTGCGGGAAACAGAAGAAGAACGGGAAGTGGTTCCCAATTTAATGATTGGTTTTGGCATTGATGAGCCCCAGGCTGAATATGTAGCTGAAATCCGTTTGCGTCATTTAAACCGGGAATATATTTTAAACCGGATCAATGAAACCGATCAGCTTGAAAAAGACATTGCAGAAATGGAAGCGACCTTGGCAGATCCAAAGAAAATCCGGGCTATTTTAATTCAGGAATTGCAGGAAGTCAGCAAAAAATATGCAAAACCCCGCCGTACCTTGCTTTATTACCCCACAGCGGAAGAAAATGCGCCTTTGGAAGATGACACGCCGGATTATCCTGTTACTTTATTTTTTACCCAGGAGGGTTACTTTAAAAAGATTACTCCTCAATCCCTGCGGATGAGTGGTGAACAGAAGCTGAAAGAAGGAGATATTGTAGCGCAGGCAATAGAAGCCAGCAATAATACCGATTTGCTGTTCTTTTCCAATAAAGGAAAAGTTTATAAGGGAAGGGCTTCTGATTTTGATGACACAAAAGCAAGTGCTATGGGAGATTATATTCCTGCAAAATTAGGCTTTGAAGAAGGGGAAAGCGCCATTTATATGGCGGTAACAAAAGATTTTAAAGGATATATGGTGTTTTTCTTTCAAAATGGTAAAGCTTCAAAAATAGAGCTTTCGACTTATGAAACAAAAACCAACCGGAAAAAATTATTAGGTGCTTATTATGACGGCGTCCCATTGGCTGCAATAAAACAGATTGAAGAAGATCAGGAATTTTTATTAAAATCCTCTAATGGACGTCTGTTATTGATTCATACCGGAATGATTGCACCAAAGGCCTCCCGTACAGCTCAAGGAATTTCAATTATGACATTAAAAAAAGATGCTGTTTTAGAATCTGCGGTTCCCTATGAGGAAAATATGTTGCCAAATTCCCACCGTTACCGGGCAAAATCAATTCCTGCTGCTGGAGCTTTCCTTCGTCCAGAAGAAAATCAAGGACAGCTTACCTTTTAAAAAAATGCTTTGGCGTTGAGGAAGCGAGAAGAAACAATCAGATGAAAAATTTCCTGTTTTATAGAATAAATCATTTCACTGTAATGGCACAACGTTTTCTTCCCTGCCGTCCCCTAGCAGAACAGGCAGTTTTATTTGCCTTGAAAAAATATGAACATCTTTCCGATAAGACTTCTCTCCCTTTTTCATCGGAACTTCTTATTTCTCTCTTTGCCCAAAAGAAAGCGATGCAATATGCTTCTAAATTTTATCCTCCTGATAAGAGTCCTCCGGTTCCGGAAGATTGGATACCCATGGAACTTCTTCTCTGCGGGCCAGGCGGCATTTCGTTTGAACAAGCAGCACAGCTTTTAGAGTGCACCTCCGCCCAAGTAGAAGAAAACTATCGGTCAGCCCGCCAACAGCGTGCCACTGTCCGGCCAACCCCCGAAGATAAAGTAAATGCTGTCCCAAAAGAAAATTTTCCTGTTCTTTGGAGATGGGTAGCGGCAGGGTTTGCTTTTGTCGATCTGATTGCTTTTGCCATAGCGGGCGGCCAGTTTTTATGGAGCCATTCGTTTTTAAATCAAAAATTAGCTGTTCCCGTGCAGGAAGATCTTTCCATACAGGAGCAGCAAAAGCAAAGGATTTCTTTAGAGGATAGGTTTTATCAAATTCAGCCGCCAGCAGGATTCCGCCGTATTTCCCACCGTCATTCAGCTCTTTATGCTCAAGATGATTATATCAATATGGATGGGCAAAGCCTTACTTTTATTCAGCAGGTTAGCTCTGAACAGATTACAGGATTTGATCCGGATGCAGATTTTGAACAGATTCCTTTCCGGGGCAGTTCTGCTGCTTTTTATACTCAGTCGGGTTTCCAGAAAATTTACTGGTTTCATGATTATTATGCCTATACACTTTCTACGACCCTGCCCCGGGATCAGGCATTATCTACGGCAAAAAGTGCTTGTCTTGCTCTCGGAAGCTCCAATATTGCTGGTGCAAAAAAATTGCCTTTAGCTGCCCTGCCTTTTACTTATACGCCGGAGCTTGCCAAGGAAAATGGTGACATATTAGTGGGAATACCTGGGGAAATGGATGAAAAGCAAATTACTGCCTTTATCGAAAAAGCAAAGGCGAAAAAATCAGGTTTTCTGCGCATCTGCGAATTTCAAAAAGACGGTTCTGTTTTATTTACGGATTTGGAAACCCTCCAAGGACGGATTTATTGGACAAAGGATACCCGCCGGACTTCTGATGGTATCAGGGAAGAAGTCGGTGCAGAATATGAAAAAGCCTCTGTTTTTCGGGATGGTAAACGGGCTATTCTGTCTCTGGAACGGGAAAAAGAGCTTCCTGTTGCTGTTATTGGCTGGGAAGGGGAAGAAATTTTATGAAATATACCTATTTTCATCTGGGCATATTTTGTACGATCTTATTTCTTTTTACTATTGGTTTACTTTTGTTCCGGTGGAACGGCCAGAGAAAAGTACAACAGCAGTTAAATATTTTGGAACAGACTGTTTCTCGCACTTCCCTTCCTAAAATAGAAAAATTGCCTTCTATTTTTAGGACAGGAAAAGAAACTCCCCATAAAGATAGTCCTGATTTCCCAATTTCTGTTAAGAAAGAAATCCTTCCCCAATACCAGAAGCTTTATGAAGAAAACCAGGACTTAATCGGATGGATAGAAATTCCCGGTACAATGCTGAATTTTCCTGTTATGTATACTCCCAATGATCCCACTTATTATTTATATCATCTTTTCGATGGTACAAACAGCTTGTATGGCATGCCTTTTTTAGATGGAGATTGCTCCATAGAACCCCGGAGTACCAATTTGATTCTGCATGGACACCATATGTTTGACGGTACAATGTTCAGCACCTTATTAGAGTATCAGGATAAAAATTACTTTTTGTCCCATCCTGAAATAGATTTTAATACCCTTTATCAGGAAGAAAAATATGCCATTATTTCTGTATTTTACTGGGTCTATGATGAAAAGGATTCCAGCCCAGATCTTTATTATAATTTTATTGATGCAAAAGATCCGGCTGATTTTGATCGGTTTATTGCCTTAGTGAAAGAGCTGTCTTTTTATGATACAGGCGTTTTAGCTTCCTATGGAGATGAACTTTTAACACTGATTACCTGTTGGGATTACCAGGGAAACGGCCGAATGAATATTGTAGCAAAAAAGATAGAACCTTGTGCCCTTCCCGGTTTATTGGACAGTAAAAATAAAAACCTCTAAAGTCCCGATATAGCGGGGCTTTAGAGGTTTTTTGTTACTAATACGCTATAATTCAACGAGCGTTGAACATTAAACATTAAACAAATTGAACTCTATATAATAAGCTCTATTGTTGCCTTTAATTCTTCCAAAGTCTTATGGTTATAAACCCGATTGCCTGTATCATTTGATACATGACCCATAAGTAAATCAATACATTTCCTGTTTGCTCCAGCACTATCAAGACGAGTTTCAAAAGTATGTCGGCATTCATGTGGAACATGTGACATCCCAAGTCGATCCATAATATCAGACCAAAAAGCCCTATAATTAGATATAGAAACAGATTTTCCATTATAACTAATTAGAGTTGGACCATTTTCTGCAATTCTCGTTTCTACAAAAGATTTAATTTTGGAATGAATTGGTACAATCCGATTTTTACCAGCTTTCGTTTTTGTACCGCCTTTCATAGTTCCTTCTTTCAGGTCAACATCTTCCGGTTTAAGCGCCAGAAGCTCAGAAATCCGCCAGCCACTATAAAGAAAAATCAATACAGTATCTACCCAAGGTTCATTAGCATGTTCCCATATTGTTTTTACTTCTTTATCTGTAAAAGGAACTCTGCTGGTAGGCGGGGCCGGAGTGGTAGTAAGCAGATCAGAATAACAGCGGGTAATTATATCCAGCTCCAAGGCAAATCTATCAAGATGTCCCCAAAGATTTTTAATAATTCCCTGTGTGGCGTAAGACTTCCCACAATTATCAATCGTTTCCTGCATTTGAAAGGCTTTAATTGATTTATAGGGGCATTTCGACAAAGAAACACAATAATTAAAAGCTGACAAAAGACTTGAACGGTTAGCCTGCCCTAGCTTTGGAGCCTTTTTTTCTTTCCATAAGTCAAAAAGTTCTCCCAGAGTAATTTTGATACGGTCAACATCCCAAGGGTCACGATTGTATTCGGCCAGTAAAATATTTCCTTCTTCACGAGTAGCCGTGTACCCAATAATATCATATATGGGCTGGCCATTTTCATTCCATCCAACCGTTTTCTTTACGATGAATGGGCGGCGGCGATTGCCTGACAATTTCGCTACTGTTCCATAGCCATTTGGATTTCTCATTTTTTCACATGTCCTTTCTTAAAAAAGTGTAGACTTTCCAAAGGGCAAGTGGTAAAATGATTTTGTAATAGGTATCATTTTAGGGCTTGCCCTTATGGTATTTCAAAACGCTTTCGGTGTTCCAGCACCGGAGGCGTTTTTTTATTTCTCAGGCTTCTTTTGCCAAGTTGGAAATGTCACAAGATTTTTTATATCGTCTGGACTCAACTAATAATTCCATTTGTTGGCAAATCAATTCCTGTCCCTGTTCATTCAGAGAACGATAATTACTGAGAAGCCGTTGTTCATCTGCTTTCAAAAGTTCTTGATTTTTCTCCAATCCCAGAATTTCCGATATTGAGTCAATGCCATAGATATGACAAAGAACTAAAAACGTATCCGAATCGGGTTGACGATGGCCCCGTTCCCAGCCATATAAGGTTTTATCAGAAATCTCAATACCATAAGATTTAAGCATTTGTAATACATCTTTGACAGACAATTTGCATTCTTTTCTTTTTGCTTTTAATACAGTGGCAATATCTGGGATCATATAAGCATACCTCCTACTTTTACTATACGATCAGAAAGAGCCAAAGTCAAGAAAAATTTCTGCAAGACGAAGAAAAAAATTTCTAAAACAGCTTGACATTCTTCGTATAGCAGGTTATTATATTTTTATAACCTGCAAAACGAAGAAAAAGGAGGAGAACTAATGACAGCAGCAGAACGATTGAAAGAGCTGATCGATGCAAGGGGAGTAACCTATTCCTTCTTAGCATCGAAAACGGGTATTCCAGTTGCTAGCATTTCAAAAGCATTACTTGGAAAACGCCGTTTGCCTGCCGACGAACTGGTAGAGATTTGCAAAGTGATCAATATTGATCTAAATGATTTTAAGTGTGTAACTTCAAGTCGAGTAGGACAAACATCACTCAATACATAAAAAACCGCCTTGCGGCGGCGGAAGATAGACAACAGAAAGCAGGTGGACAAATTGAAATGGTCACAGCTAAAGGGAGAGCAAAGGCTAAAAGTTGTAGAGGCGGCAATGGAGTGCGGACTTCCAGTAGAGCAAGCCATAAAATTTTACGATATTTTGCAGGGAAATCTTGGCCTGCTTTTAGCAAACAGCGGCAAAGAAAAGAAGCCAGCAGCTAATTTTTCCGAACGGCTGAAATATGCCCTAGGTAGTGTTCACATAAGTTGGATTGTGATATAATTAAAGAATGGAAATAAAGAAAGAGCAATACGAGCAAATCAAAGAGTGCTTTCCCAAACAGCGGAAACCAGCCAAAATCAGCAACCTGGACGTATTGAATGCAGTGCTATACGTAGTGGAAAATGGGTGCAAATGGAGGAGCTTGCCCAAAGAATACGGAGATTGGCACGTGATCTATGTTCGGATAAACCGCTGGGCGAAAAAGGGCGT
>RAZJ01000058.1 GCA_003612625.1 bacterium 1XD42-1
CGAGGTAAATCCTTTGATTCTTTCCAAAGCATGGAGCGGGGACATAAAAAGACATCACATTTGTGACACTTAGAAAAGTCTTTACGCTTGAAGCAAAATAAAATGTGTACAAATACGGAAGCACAAAGGACAACCGTTGTAAGTGAACCGGCAATATAAGCAATCATTTCAGATTTTGACATTACACACCTCCAATGCACTTTTGGAAATATTTGTATTTTAGTGCAAAAAAATAATGCAAAGAGCAGGGATCTACTCTTCGCATTTAATTTTATAATTTACACTAAAAATATTTACTTTTAGCTTGGGAAAATTATTAAGCTCTTTGGCATATTGGCAATTCTACATACGCTTTGGATAGTCCACAGTATCTTTGTTCTTTTCTTGACATATGTTTGTCCCCCTTTTTTTCCTTTCCATTATACAGATTATTTTTCTGTCTGGCAAACTGGGGATAAGGGCAGTCCTTAACGTGGGCTTGGGGATGCCCTGAAGTTTTACAAAAAACAACTATTAACTGCATAAAATTGTTGCCCGGCATATGCCGAGCAACTCAAGAACTTTATATTTTTTTAATTGTCTGCTTGACGGGTTGCATACCATTCACTCTCGTTCCAAGGACTTTTTTGTTTTTTATTTCACAAATATTGTTACAGCTTTTTTAGCATTACTGCTCTCCCGATCCAAATGTAGTAGGAGGGACAGAAGGCGCCACGGCTCCCTGCAATAAAAAAGTACATTGCCGGATTAAATTTTCTAATTCTGCAATCCGTTTGCGCATGGACTGGTTTTCACGGGAGTTTTGAAGTACCGCAATTTGGGCATTTACTTTTTGTTTCAGCAAAGCAGGATTTACAGGTTTATCAATGGAATCAACGGCACCGGAAAGTAATCCGTCTACAATCTTCAGCTTGTCATCAGAGTTGGATGTGAGGAAAATAACAGGAATATCTTTAAATTTTTCATCTGACTGAAGGGCTTTTAATACGTCGGTCCCAGATGTAGCCGGCATTGAAAAATCTAAAAGGATCAGCTCTGGAGCCGGATTATTTTTCAAATATCCTAACGCCTGGACACCAGATTTCATTAAAATTATATTATAATTCGGTTCAAGCAATGCTTTTGAAATTGCTAAACTGGTACGGTCATCATCTACTATCATAACGCTGTACATCTTAATATTTATCCACCTCTATTTATTGTACGGTATTCAGGCATAATATTCCCATTTATTATACCACTAATCTGGAGCATTGTCATCTTAAATTTTCCATAATAAGAAAAAAATTTTATGTCTTGTTTTTCAAACGGTACACCATTTTTCAACAGCAATGGCTAAAGCACTTTCTTCGTTGGTGGCAGGGATTTCCCAGGCAATTTTTTTTACACAAGGAGCCGCATTGGAAGGGGCAGCGGAAATCCCCGCAAACTGGAGCATTTCTATATCATTCCCATTATCACCTAAAGCCATTACTTCCTCCCGTTTTATATTCAAATAGCTGCATAAGTAAGCCAGAGCAGTACCTTTGTTACAGGTTGTACTGTTGATTTCTGCATTTTGCGGAAGGGAAGAAGAAACTGTAATATCTGGGATTTTTTCTAATAATAAACGGACAGAGTGCTGATATTCCGGAGGCAAATATGGCAGGTTTAATTTTTCAATCCGTAAGTTGTGTTTTTTTACAAAGTGCAGCAAATTTTCCTGAACAATCCGGTTTTTTGCCATCATTTCCAGCCGGCCCCGGGGGAAAGGCAGTTTGGAAAAAATATGTTCCATAGAAGCATCCACATAACAGCAGCCTTGTACATAAAGCTCCCAATAAATAGGATAAGGGTTTAATTGTTCCAAAATATATGCTACAAAAGAAAGGGACATGGTATTTTCATATAAAATTTCATTGTCAGGCAGACAGGTAATTTTAGCACCGTTAGAAGTGATAATATAACGGATTGGCAGTTGGGACAGAAAATCAGGAAGCCGGCCTTGGGCACGGCCAGTGGCGGGAACCAGTTCAATGCCTTTGGCATGGGCGTTTTCTAAGGCCGCAAGATTCCGGGAAGATACCGTATGATGGTCATTACAAACAGTCGTACCATCTAAATCAAAGGCAAGCAAAGCAACTGACATAAAAAAATTTTTTCAACCCTTTCTTTTTAATAATGGATGATCCAAAGTTTGCTAATTTGAAAATGTTGGAATTATTATAACGTTTTCTAGGTTTGATTGCAACTTTTTTATGAAGTTTATTGCCTGCATATTTTTTTGGAAATTTTCATAAAGTGGAGCATCGGAAAATAAAGGAGCGTTTAAATGATGCGCCGCTATGATTTTTATGAGCCCTATTCCCCGCCGTTTTCCCCTCCGGAACGGAAACTCCACGATCCTTACCTTTATACTTTAGTCTGCCAGACAGCCTTATGTTTACTGCTGCTTTTATGCGGCCGGGCTTTCCAGTCGGCACAGCCCCAGCTATGGGAAGCTGCTAAAACAGAATATGAGCAGCTTTTAATGTCCCAGGAATCGGTAAAAGACTGGCTGTATGAAACTGCGCAAAAAGTACCGGGATTTTTTTCCGGGGTTTTGCAGGGACAAAGGCTGCCGGAAGGTGAAAAAACAGAAGAATTACAAAATCCTGACACTGAAACAGCAAGTCTGCCCGATCCGGAAGTTTTTGCTTCTTCAAGCCTTATGACGGCAGGCAGCGTGCCTGCTGTCATTACCAGCGGCTTAGGCATGGGGGGAAGCGGGACACCTGAAAATTGCAGCTTTGCTCCGGTTTTGCTGACAGCGGCTTTGGAGCCGCCTGTCAGCGGGCCGGTTACTTCTGCTTATGGATGGCGTACCCACCCCATTACAGAAAAAGAAGATTTCCACAGAGGCATTGATATTGCGGCAGCCCAGGGAAAAGCAATCCATGCAGTATGGCCTGGCATGGTGGCGGAAACAGGAGAATCTGCGATTTATGGGAATTTTGTGCGGCTGGATCATGGGCATGGACTCCAAACGATTTACAGTCATTGTGAAAAAATTATTGCAAAACAAGGGGAAAATATCCGCAAAGGAGAATTGGTAGCGGTTGTAGGAAGTACAGGGGTTTCTACTGGCCCCCATGTACATTTTGAATTGCTGGTTAATGGAATATATTATGACCCGGCTTGGGTTATGAATGGTTTGATGCGCGATGGAGATTAAAACCGGTAAAATCCGTTGTAAATTTTCATTTGGCTTTTTTGCTTTATTGGCAGTTTATATGCTGCTGGATTCCAATGGCTTCGGACTTTTTATGCTTTTGGGCGTTGTGATCCATGAATTTGGCCATTGGGCAGTATTATATTCCTGCGGAGGCTGTTTGGAACGGATTGAATTTGCACCATATGGCATACGCATGGAAAAAAGAGGTTTCCTTTCTTACCAGCAGGAAACGGCTGTATATGCCGCAGGAATCTGCGCTAATGGTATCGCACTTTTAATATGTTTTGCCCTTAAAAAAGCAGAGGGCTTCGCAATCGTCAATTTACTGCTGGCTGTATTTAATTTGCTGCCGGTTGGCAGGCTGGATGGCGGCGTTTTATTAAGGCTGGCTGTTTGCAGGGCCGGATATGGCCAGTATGCAGATACTGTTTCTGCCGCATTTGCTTTTCTTCTCCTGCTCCCCCTGTTTTGTGCAGCTTTTTGGCTGGCAGCCAGAGGGAATCTCTCATTGCTGATGACTGGGTTTTATTTGCTGGGTGCTCAGATGTTTTCTAAGGATTCTTTTTAGGATCGTTTTAAGTTCTAAAATTTTTCTCTTTTTTTATATATTTTTCAATGATTTACACAAAAATTTCTTTTTCCTATTGGCTTTTTCCCAAAATCCGTTATACTTAGTAAGGTGGATTTTGTTATAAAAGGAGGCGGGGAGATGAAAAGAAATTTTCAAAGGATAGCTTGTGTTTTCCTTGCTGTAACAGCAGTTATGCTTCCGTCCTGTAAAAAAAAGGACAAAGGGTTTGAACCTTCTTTTGGAGTAAAAGCTTTTGAAACGGAGGACCCACAGCCTATCCGTTTTTCTATCCCTCAGCAATGGGGACAGATTGCTGATCCCAGCGGTTCTGGGATTTTAGTCTTTGCAGGAGAAGAAGCTTATCAGGGCGGCAGCTTTAATAATGTCAGTGTTTGTATTTATCCTTCCGGAAGCGAACAGGCACCGGAAATAACAGATGTACAAGCTTCCTTCCAGGAAGGCTTTGAAACAAAAATAAAAGAGCAGTATGTGGAAGCTTCTGAATTTGTTTATGAAGTGATTGAAGCGCCTCTTTTCCAAGTCTTTACTGTTGCATATACCGTTCCTTCCGGGGATATGCAGCTGAAACAAAAAGTGTATTATCCTTTGACAGGAAATCTGCAAATTTATGTAACCGCTTGTGACAACGGAGGAGAGGGCATTTCTGCCGATGAAGTGGCCCATACAATCATCGAAACCCTGTATTTAGGCGGGAATGAGGAGGAGGCTTCCAGCGAAGAATGATTTTTTTAGGAATAATATTGGTAATAGCGGCAGTCTTAATTGGCGTTTTTCTCTGGTGGCAGGACAACAGCCTGCAAACAGAGGAATATGAAGTGGAAAGCCCTGTTTTGCCAGGAACTTTAGACGGCTGTAAAATTTTACATCTTTCAGACCTCCATAATAAAAGCTTTGGCCCGGATCAAAAGCGGCTGGTGGAGGAAATCGAAAAAATAGAACCGGATTTGATTTTGATTTCCGGAGATATGATCGATAAGCGCCGGACAAAAGAGGACGCTTGGGGAAATGTCCTCAGCTTAATACGCCAGGCTGCCCAGTTTGCTCCTGTCTTTTTTGTTTCAGGCAACCATGAGTGGGAATCCGGCCTTTATGCCAAGCTGCGCCCCCAAATGGAAACTTTAGGCGCCGAAGTATTGGACAATGGTTTCGTTGTCCTGGATCATGGGGAGGCGGCCCTTGCTGTAATGGGTGTTTCCGATCCGGCGGCTTTTTCTCAGAATGTTAAAGAAGGCTCCAAAATGGAGAAGGAAGAACTGCCGGATTGCATGGCCAAGGTCCAGAAACGGTTGGAATGGATGTGCGGCCAGCAGGAAGAAGGTGCTTTCCAAGTATTGATTGCACACCGGCCCAGCGATATTTATGCCCAAACGGGAGTACATCTTATTTTTTGCGGCCACGCCCATGGCGGGCAGATCCGTTTATTTGGAAAAGGGCTTTATGCTCCTGATCAGGGAACCCTTCCAAAATATACAGAAGGCCCGTATATTATAGATAATACGGTGATGATTGTAAACCGGGGCTTGGGAAACAGCGGGTTCCCGTTTCGCATTTTTAACCGGCCCCAGCTGATAACGGTAATTTTGCGGTCCCCTGACAGCGGGGAAGAGGATGAACTGGAAGAAACCATCACCGAAGAAACAGCAGATTCTCAAGAGGCTGGAAGCTTGGTTCCAGAGGGGGAACCCGATCAGGAAGAAGCTTCTCCGGACGGGGAGCCATCTGCCGAAGAATTGGAAGAAACAGAAGAATTGCCTCCATCGGATCAGGTTCCCCAGGAAATGGTTCTGATGGAAGAATCGCCTGACGGGGAGGAAACTTCCGAAGATTCCCAGGAACCGATTCCAGAGGAAGCCCAGGAGGAGGAAGACAGCCAGGAAGAATCTCAGGATGTTTCAGCGGAAGAAGAGGAAGAAAATTCCGAAGAAACGGAAGATGAAACAGAACTGATAGGAAATGTTCCAGAAGAACCCAGCGAAAATGACCAGCCTAAAGCCCGCTCGGTTACGCCGGAAGAAAAAGAAGCTTTTGAACGGATGCTGGAGGATGCTTTCCCAGATGAGGACAAAGCTTCTCTTATGGAAAGTGTCATGGCCTTAGGGGATGATATGGATGAGGAAACGTTCCGTCAAATGATGGAAGGTGCTTTTTCAGAAATGAATCAGGAGCCTTCTTCAGAAGAAGAACCCCAGATTTTGAACCCGTAAAAAATCATACCCTATTTTTTAGCAGACAAAAAGGAATGCCTGGAAGAATTTTGCTTTTGGGCATTCCTTAAAATCTATATTGCAAGGGTAAAAGGAGAATGATCGGGAATGGCAGGTAAAAATAAATTATCCCGTTTTTTGCGCTGGCCGTGGATGATCATCGTTTATATCTTGCTGGCAGCTTTTTTAGGGCTTCTTTCCATTCCCATCATTTTGCTTTTGGTGTGGCTCCAGCGGAAAGTCAACCCCCATGGCGTGACAGAAGGCTATTGCTTGAGCCGTACCAGAAAACGGTTGAGCTTCATTTTTTGGGGGCTTCTGCTGCTTTTTTTCGGGGTGGCGGTTGGTTCCGTTTTTGTCATGGGCTTGGGGCAGGATAAATCATATTGGGATATGCAGGATTATGTCATGTTTTGGGGTTCTGTCGGCGGTGCTGTTCTCTTATTCCTTTTAGGCTTCTATGTGGGCTTTATCGGTGTACGGGATACGTTCTTTCCGGAAAAAAGCACTTTGGCCCAATCCATCCGGCAGCAGCTACCTTACCCGGATGAAGCCCCTCCCGTAGAACAGCTTTTTGCTATGGTGGATGAAGATTTGAAAGAGAATGGCCAATGGTTTAACACAGTTGGTATTGGAAAGGAATGGGTTCTGGGGGATGTTGCAAACCGTATTGACCGCATCCGGGGGATCTTTACAGAGGATAAAATCCGCAGCCATCATACAGAACATGGGACCAATTCCAGCCGTTCGTTAAAACTTATTCTGATTGATAACCGCTGGCAGAAATCTGTCACCGATTTTAACAACCCAAAAGAACTGCAAGCTGCGGCAGATTATCTTTCTTTGCGTGTGCCAGATGCGGCCCGGGGTAAAAATGACCAGTATGCAGTTTTTTTACATATGGATGATATCCAAAAAGAAAAATTTGAACGGGAATTCCGACAGAAACAAAGCCGCCGGGCTTCCGAACAGATCCAGAGGGAAACCTTAAGCGGCGGGCCTCAGGATATGATCCTACGGCAAGCTGATGGTTCCGTAACTTCCCGGGTCACGTCTTCTTTGGTAGAGGAACGGCTACAAGGCTGCCTGAAAGGGGAAGAAACAGGCTTTTCTTTGATCCCTGCCCGCCCAATTATACAAAAAGAATATGCCTTTCAAGGGCTTCATTGTTCCGCTTTGGAAAGCGGCAGTACAGAAAAAGTATTACTGCTGCTGGAGCAGGTTCCTTCGGATGGGAACCGGAATTTCGCCAGATGTCTGGCTGCCGATCCCCGTCAGGCAAGGGAAATTTTGCAGGGATGGCTCCGCCGGCAAATTCCCAATCTCGCAGGATGGGAATTGCGGCAGATGTATGCTTCCTCTCAAAATACCAGACCCCAGACTCAGAAAACATCCAAAGCACGGCTGGCACTGGTCTTTTCCAGCGGTGCTTCCGAAACTCACACGACTTTTACACAGGAAGATATACAGATAGCCGCAGAAGGCTTGATAGACGGTACTTATCAAATTGTCGATTTAACGCTGCCCGAGGGCTATTTGTGGATACGGGCAGAAGCAGGCAATAAAATGGATGGCCGCTGTACAGTGGAAGCTACCCGGCCTGATTTGGATCAATTGCGTTTTTTCTCTATCAAGGCATCACCCAGACAGGCAGCCGCCTGGCTGACTGCCTATGCCTTAAAAGAATTTCTTCCAGGTGAAAAAGGCTGGAAAGATATTACGAAACAGATGGAGAAAAACAGCAAAAAATAAAAGAGGATGTGAAGATTATGGCAAAAGTTTTAAGCAATGAGGTGAAACAGGCCCTCCAGGACATTTATTACAATGAACGGACTGGCCGGGGGAAAGAAGCTTTCGCCTTGCTGGAAAAGGCTTCCGCTGCGGGAGATGGGGACGCAAGCTGCCTGTTAGCCCGGTGCTTTTGCGGTTATCAGTATGTATGGGAAGGCCACGGTTTCCCGGAAGATGATGATCGGGCAATAGCATTGTTGCATAAGTCTGTGGAACAGGGCAGCGCTTTGGGCGTAATGGTAGCATTGCGCAGCGGGGAATTGACACCTTCTCTGGAAAAAAATATGCCTTTTGCCAATTTACAGGAAGCTTTTAATGAAGTGCTGGAATTGGCGGAATCCGGGGATGCTTTTTGCCAATATACCGTTGCAAATTCCTATTTCTGGTGGGATTTTCTGCGGATTCAGAACAAAGGAAAGGATTCCTTCCCCAACCATGAAGCATTTAAGGCATATTTGAAAGAAAATATTTCTAAATGCGAGGACTGGTTCTGGAAAGCCCTTCGGGGCGGTATCTATTTTGCCGCTAATAACCTGAACCGCTATTATACTCAGGGTGATGAAGATATTATTGCACCTCAGCCGGAAAAAGCAAAAGATCTTTGGAAAACTGGTGCAGAATATGGCCATCCCATTCACCAATGTATTTATGCAAAAGATCTGGAAAAGGAAGGCCGGAAAGAAGAAGCGCTTTATTGGTTTAAGGAAGCTGCGGAAGGCGGCGAGCCTGATGGCTGGTACCACGTAGGCCGTTGCTATTTTGAAGGCATCGGCACGGAAAAAGATGAAGCTTATGCAGTGCGGTGCTTTGAAAAAGAAATTCCGGCTGGCCGCATCGGCAGTCATAATCTGCTGGGTAAGGCGTATTTCTATGGACGCGGAGTCCCTCAAGATTATGCTAAGGCTTTCCAGCTTATCTCTTTCACTTACGATCAGGGTAGTACATGGGGCGTTTATTATTTGGGCAAATGCTGCTTTGAAGGCTGGGGAACCCCTCAGAATTATGAAAAAGCACGGATGTTTTTAGAACAGGTAAACTGGGATAACAATGAGGTTTACTATATGTTAGGCTTTATTTATGGCCGGGGATTAGGGGTGCCTGCGGATATTCCAAAAGCAGTTGCTTATTTAAAAAAAGCGGGCAGCAACAAAGAAGCAAAAGAAGAATTGCTTCATTACAAAAAGACCCTTTTTGGGAAATGGGTCCGCCGATAAATTTTCTCTGAAAATAAACAACCCCGGCAAAGCCCAATATCATAAACTTAAGAAAAAATGCTATGTATATGAATGATATTATTGAGATTCTTTCAAAACAGATTTGGTTAAATACAGAAAGACTGACAGCTCTGTAAATTTTCTGCAAATCAGCACATATGGTTTTTCTGTCCTTATACGGAACAAACTTACAGCTGTTTCTGATTTGATAAACAATACAAAGCTGGTTTTTCGTTTTAGGGAATACCGAACTATGCCATTGAGAAAGCAAATCCTCGGTTTATTTTTGTCAATGGACTTTTTGGCTGCATCTTTATCAGGGACAGCAAAAAATAATAAACACCCCCCGGCTTAAGGGCGTTGCCATAAGAAAACATGGAAAAAAACAGTAAAATCAATGTTTTATAAAGGCAGCGGAAAACGGGGCGGCGCAAACAAGTGAACAACAGCACAGAAAACGGGTGATGTCGGCAAGACACCGCCCGTTTCTGCGTCCCGGCCAACGCCGCAGATTTTGAAAAAGTCTGCGGCGTTTTTTCATGTCCAGACACCGAAAGGAGCGGAGAACAATGCCAGCATTCCGCGTGGAGAGGAACAAGGGTTACACGGTGATGTCCAACTACCACCTGCGGGACAACTCCCTGTCCCTGAAAGCCAAGGGCCTGTTGTCGCAGATTTTGTCCCTCCCGGAAGATTGGAATTATACCCTGTCCGGTCTGTGCTACATCAACCGGGAGAGCAAGGACGCTATTCGTTCCGCCGTCAACGAATTGGAGCGGGCCGGGTACATTGAGCGCCACCAGACCACGGACAAAAGCGGCAAGTTCAGCAGCAACAATACATCATCCACGAACAGCCTGTTTCTTTGCTGCCGTCGTTGGATAAACCGTCGTCGGAAAATCCAACGCAATTAAATAAAGATAGAGTAACTAAAGACCAAGCTATTACTGACCCATCAATTACCCTTTCCTTTCCCTCCCCTCGTCGGCACAAGCTCCGCATCCCTCGCTGCGCTACGCCTCCTCTCCCCACACAACCCGCTTCGCTGGGCTTGTGCGGGGGCCCCGGAGTTGCGGCTTCGCCGCAGGAGTATATTTCCTAGGATTGTCGGATTTGCACGTATACCTAGAACATTAAAATATTAAGCTACTATAAATGAGCAAATCTGAAAAATGACAAAAAAGAGGGCATAGCCTCAAGTGTTATAATGGAAGCACGACC
>RAZJ01000059.1 GCA_003612625.1 bacterium 1XD42-1
AACAGTATGAAGTTTCAAGCCACAGTACCACTCATTTCGAGAAGCGTTATAGCTTTTTTCACACAATTCGCCGGCACCCTTTGCATGTGTGCAAAGGGAACCTTTGGGATGATTGGGCAGGAGTCCACAATATATTCCCTGTGTTTACCCAAATCTACTCCGATAATATTTAACCAATATTCCGCTAATGCCTGGAACGCTGGCGCTAACCGACTTAGACGGTCAGAAAATGCCTGATACCTAGGCATTTTTGGGAACCAATCCGGAAGATGATTTCGGGTATACTCGTATATCGTCTTCTTCTCAAATCTCCGTTGGCTAACGCCCCATAAGTAGACTGTTATACATCTCCTCATCACTGAATTGGGGACGGAAATTGTTACTTTGACGTTGTATTACTGCTTCGATTGTGCTACTATTGTCGCAAACAGCGCAATAGAGCCTGATGAGATTTGTTTGCCACATACTTACATTCTCTACTTTTTTGCGCTGTTTTTCTATCTCTTTTTAACCCTTGATTCGCACCGTAAATATATTTATTGAAATAAGAGAGGCGTTTCATTTTGAACCAAAAGACTGTGGCTGTCCTGTTTGGTGCAGTTTCCAGCGAATATGAAGTTTCCCTGCGTTCGGCAGCATCGGTCCTGCGCAATTTTCCAAAAGACCGTTATGAAGTTGTCATGCTGGGAATTACAAAAGATGGACGGTGGCTGGAATATACCGGGCCAATTGAAGAAATTGAAAAAGATCAGTGGCATCAAGGCAAATATGCCCGCCCTGCAATTTTATCTCCGGACCGGAGCCATCATGGATATATCCGGTTAGATGATCCAACCCATCCCATCCGGTTGGATATTGTATTTCCAGTGATGCATGGGGAACATGCCGAAGATGGGACCATCCAGGGCTTATTGGAAGTAGCAGGCATCCCCTTTGTAGGCTGCGGCGTCCTTGCTTCTGCAGCCTGTATGGATAAAGCATTTACCCATACGTTATTGGAAAGCGCAGGCGTTGCAATGGCGCCCTGGGCGAAAATGTTCCGCTGGGAATTGGGTGACTTGGGAGAACGGGCGCCGGAATGGGAAAAAAATTTTGGATATCCTATGTTTGTAAAACCTGCCAATACAGGATCTTCTGTGGGCGTAGAAAAAGTACGGGATCGGATCAGCCTGCTGAATGCGTTAAAAACAGCATTCCGTTATGACCGAAAAGCTATTATAGAGAAAGCCATTGTAGGAAAAGAATTAGAATGCGCTGTATTGGGCAATTATACAGGGGCAGCGGCTTCTGTTATAGGAGAAATTGTCCCTCATCATGATTTTTATGATTATGAAGGGAAATATTTAGATAATTCTACTGATTTATATATTCCTGCCCGGATTTCCCAGGAAGATAGTGAACGCATCCGGAAAACAGCCATCCAAGCTTTCCAAGTGATGGGATGTACAGGGTTATGCCGGGTTGATTTCTTCTTAACCGAAGAAGGCCAGGTTTTATTAAATGAAATGAATACCATCCCTGGCTTTACATCCATCTCCATGTACTCCAAATTATTTGAAGCCACCGGTATTCCTTATAGTGAACTGATAGCACGTCTGTTGGCGCTGGCTTCGGAACAGGAGTCCCGCTGATGGATAATCGACCGATTGGTGTTTTTGACTCCGGGGTAGGCGGCCTGACTGCCCTAAAAGAACTGCGCTGCTTACTGCCGGAAGAAAATATAATTTATTTTGGGGATACAGCGCGTTTGCCTTACGGCACCCGAAGCCGGGAAACCTTATTAAAATATATTGCGCAGGATATTGCTTTTTTACGCCGATATGACTGTAAATTGATTTTAGCGGCCTGCGGCACAGTCAGTACCAATATTACGCCGGAATTGGCCCAGTCCGCAGGAGTGCCTTTTTTAGGGGTTCTGGAACCCGCAGTAAAAGCTGCTTGTGCTGCTACAAAAAATGGCCGGATTGGTGTTATTGCAACTCCGTCTTCCATCCGAACCGGGGCTTACCAACAAGCCATTGCAAATTTACAGCCATCTTTTCAAGTAACTGTGAAAGGATGCCCTTTGCTGGTTCCGTTAGTTGAAAATGGATTTATCCAGCCGGACAATGAAATTACAGAAAAAGTTGTACGGATTTATTTAGATCCTGTCAAAGAAGCCGGTGTAGATACTTTAATTTTAGGATGCACGCATTTTCCATTGATTAGTAAAATTATTGGCCGGGTCATGGGAAGCGGCACTGTTTTAATAGATGCCGGAGAATGTTTAGCCCGCCAGGCCCGGAGAGAACTGGAAAAACGGGATGCCTTTGGCACTGGCGGCAACACTTCTTATTTTGTAACCGATTCAACAGAAGATTTTTCCCAAATAGCCTCTTTATTTTTAGAGGACAGTGTCGGCGGGGATGTGAAGTGGGTCAATATTGATTCCTTGTAATAAATTACAATATCCTCCTTGCAGGATATGCAGATAGAAATATGGAAAGGACCCAAAACGGACATGAAAAAGAAAGACGTTATGATCGAAATTAGTGGTTTATATACCCAGGATAATGATACCGATTCGGTGGACCTTGTTACAGACGGGACATATGCCAAGGATCATGAAAAATATATCATTTCTTATGAAGAATCGGAAGTAACCGGAATGGCCGGGTGCCGGATCAAAATGACCGTAGATGGGGAACAATCGGTTGCAATCGCCCGCAGTGCGCCTGCCGAAAGCGAACTGGTAGTAGAACGGGGTGTCCGTCATGTCTGCCATTATAATACCGGTATGGGATTTATGAGCATTGGCATTAGCGGGAGCCGGATCAGTTCTACTTTAGATGACTGCGGCGGGAAATTAGAATTTTCTTATTCATTGGATATTAACACAGCCTTAGCCAGTGAAAATACCGTTACCGTTACCGTTCGGGAAATCCCTGCTCCCGAAGCCATTTAACCATTGAAATTTGAAAATATAGGACGTGAAATCAAATGACAAATCCTGTTGCTCAGGCAAAAGCTTCTGTTTCCGAGCTGGTAAAATCCGCTTTGGAAGCAGCAGTTGCTTCCGGCCAGCTTCCGGCCTGCGAAGCCGTTCCGCCTTTTATTGCAGAAATCCCTGGAGATCCTACTCATGGGGATTTTGCCTCCAATGCTGCTATGGCTTGTGCCAGAGCTTTTAAATGTCCTCCCCGCAAGATTGCGGAAGCGATCCTTGCCCATCTGGATTTAACCGGAAGCCCTTTTGACCGGGCAGAAATTGCCGGGCCAGGCTTTTTAAATTTCTTTTTAGGCAAAACCTGGTATGCTGATGTTGTAAAGACCATTTTAGATGCAGGAAAAGATTATGGCCGTACCAATGAAGGCCAGGGCCATAAAATCCAGGTAGAATTTGTTTCTGCAAACCCGACCGGCCCTATGCACATGGGAAATGCCCGGGGCGGAGCTTTAGGGGACTGTTTAGCTGCTGCACTGGATTGGTGCGGTTATGATGTTACCAGAGAATTTTATGTAAATGATGCAGGCAATCAAATTGAAAAATTCGGGAAATCTTTAGCTGCCCGTTATCTCCAGATTTATTTAGGGGAAGACGCCGTTACGTTTTCAGAAGATTTTTACCAGGGGGATGACATCCGGGAGCTGGCAAAAGAATTTGCTGCCATTCACGGGGATCAGTATGTCCGGGCAGAGGAAGAAAGCCGCAAACAGGCTTTGATTGACTATGCCCTTCCTAAAAATATCGGGAAATTAAAGACTGATTTAGAAAAATACCGGATTCATTATGATGTATGGTTCCGGGAAAGCGTCCTGCATCCTGACGCGATCCATGACATTCTCCAGCGTCTGTCTGAAAACGGGATGACTTATGAAAAAGACGGGGCTGTCTGGTATAAAGCTTCTGAAAAGGGTGCCGAAAAAGACGAAGTTTTAGTTCGGGCCAATGGGATTCCCACTTATTTTGCGGCAGATATTGCTTATCATTACAATAAGTTTGCAGTCCGGGGTTTTGAACGGGTGATCAATGTCTGGGGTGCGGATCATCATGGCCATGTAGCCCGTTTAAAAGGCGCTATGGATGCTTTAGGATTAGATGGGGAAAAGCTGGATATTGTATTGATGCAGATGGTCCGCTTGATGAAAGACGGCCAGCCTTACCGGATGAGCAAACGGAGCGGAAAGGCTATTACTTTAACGGATCTGTTGGAAGAAGTGCCTATTGATGCAGCCCGGTTTTTCTTTAATATGCGGGAGCCCGGCTCCAGTTTTGATTTTGATTTGGATTTGGCAGTGGAGCAAAGCGCGCAAAATCCGGTTTACTATGTCCAGTATGCCCATGCCCGGATCTGCTCCATTTTGAAAAAGCTGGCGGAAGAAAATATCATGTTCCGCTCCTGTACCCAGGAAGAATTAGAAGTCCTTTCTACACTGGAAGAAAAGCAGATGATCCGTACTTTAGCCCGGTTCCCACAGGAAATCCGGGATGCGGCCTGTCATTATGATCCTGCCCGCCTGACAAAATATGCCGTAGATACTGCGGCGGATTTCCATAAATATTATACTGCCTGCCGGGTCAAGGGAGAAGCAGAACCGCTTATGCAGGCACGGTTAAACCTTTGTATGGCAGTAAAGCAGGTGATTTCCAATGTATTAACCCTGTTGAAAATTGATGTACCGGAATCTATGTAATGTGATGTCGTGTAATGGAAAGATAGGAGTTGAAAATGAGCGAATTGCAGCGAAAACCGCCGCTGCTGTTGGATGGCGCGGCGGGGACGGAATTTATGAAATTAGGGCTTCCTGCGGGAGTATGCGTAGAGCAATGGCTTTGTGAACATCCGGAAGCCATTCATCAGGTAGTCCTTTCCTATGCCAGCGCTGGAAGTGATATTGTTTATGCACCTACCTTCTTAGCCAATAGAGGGAATTTAGCTTTATATGGCCTTGAGGATAAAGTGCAGGAATTTAACACAAAGATTGTGAAAGAGGCACAGCAGGCTTTAACAGGTCATTCTGTCCTGTTGGCTGGGGATATATCCACTACGGGATTGATGTGCGAGCCTTTTGGAGAAACACCCTTTTCTCATTTATTAGAGGTGTACCGGGAGCAGGGTAAGGCTCAGGCAGAAGCAGGTGTAGATTTGTTTGCAGTGGAAACCATGAGTTCTTTTACAGAATGCCGTGCGGCTGTTCTGGCTCTGCGGGAATTTGGGCTTCCAATCCTGCTGACCATGACAGTGGATGCCCAGGGACATACCATGTGGGGAGATAATCTGCTGGCTTCTATGATCGTGTTGCAGGATCTGGAAATAGCCGGCTTCGGTTTAAACTGTTCCCACGGCCCGGAAGCCATGCTTCCTTTGATCGAGGAAATCGCTCCTTATGCCAAGATCCCTTTGATTACAAAGCCCAATGCCGGGGAACCGCCTTTAACTCCAGTCCAGTTCAGTGACCGTTGTGCAGCCTTAATGCGTAAGGGTGTTAAAATCATTGGCGGATGCTGCGGCACCGATCCGGAATATATTGCCTTGCTGCGGCGGATGGTGGATTCCTTTGATATTGACCGGGTCATCATTCCCCCGGCAGAATGTGATATTATAGTTGCCTCCCGCAATGTATATTATTTAGATAACAGCATGGAATTTTCCGAACCCGTTACCTGTTCCATGGATATGGCAAATGAACTGTTAGAAGCAGCGGAAGAAGGCTGCGACGCTGTTTTGATCCACTTGGATACCCCTGATGACGGATATGCTTTTTCTTTAAATGCACATATGATTGATTTGCCGGTAGCTTTTGAATCGGAATCCTTAGAAGCTTTAGACAGTGCCTTGTTGCTTTATCAAGGGAAAGCTCTGATTGCTTCTACAAATTGCGAAATTGAACGGGAAGATTTAGAAAAAATTGCAGTCCGTTATGGGGCAGTCGTCATGTAAACAACTGCCTAAACAGAAAAAAATACAGGATAGAGGATTTTTTAATGGGCCAGTATTCACTGCAAAAAGCAGCCAGCCAAAATATCAGCCAGGCAATGGAATTGATTGAGGAAGGAAGGCAATATTTAAAAGAACAGGGGCTTGATCAATGGCAAGGCCCTTATCCGGAACTGGAGGACATTCAAACAGATATTACAAAAGAACGGGGCTATTTTGTAACAGACGGAAGGGCTTTCGTTGCTTATTTGTGCATTGATTTCCAAGGGGAGCCGGATTACGAAAAAATTGAAGGCCAGTGGAACAGTGTTTCCACTTATGCCGTTATCCACCGGTTAGCTATATCTGCTGCCAACAGGGGAAAAGGCTTATCTGGAATCGTATTTCAACTGGCAGAAAATTTATGCCAGGAAAAAGGAGTTCCTTATATCCGTATTGATACCCACCGGAATAATGAACCAATGAAACATGCCATTCAAAAAAATGGGTTCCAATATTGCGGAATTATTTGGTGTATGGAAGGAGAACGGCTGGCTTTTGACAAAATACTAACAAAAAAATAATACAATATAAAAACCGGTATTTTTTATGGTGATTTCCGCCTAAAAAGATACCGGTTTTCTTTGGCAATTCATGTTCCTTTTTGCAAATTGTGAAATGATAACGTGAATTTTTGCAGGAAGGCCTTGACAATTAGAAATGTTTTATATATATTGATGATATTTTGGGATCATTATAAAAAAGGATGGCATGACAGGCAATGAAAAGAAAATTGTTTCTATTTGTGATTATTACATTCAGTTCCCTTCTCACCATATTTAGTACGTATTTTTTCCGGTTTCCCAATCATTTTTCTTTTGGCGGAATCGCTGGTTTAGCAATGGTATTAGAGCCTTATCTGCCTTTTTCAGTAGGTACCATTAACTTAGTTGTGAATATTGCGTTGCTTGTAGCAGGATTGCTTTTCTTAGGCAAACAATTTTTCCTTATGACAGGATACTGTACCATCCTGATTTCAGTAGGGATTTCAATTATGGAAAAATTATATCCATTATCCGGCCCCATTACAGATCAGCCTATGCTGGAATTATGTTTTGCTGTAGCTATGCCAGGGTTTGCTTCTGCTCTGCTGTTTAATATCGGGGCTTCCAGCGGGGGGACAGATGTTGTTGCAATGCTGCTGCGTAAATATACCCATATCGATAATATTGGTACAGCTCTTTTTCTAGTGGATGCTTTAATTGTTATTGCGTCTTTCTTTGTATTTGATATTAAAGCAGGTTTATATTCTATTTTGGGCCTGCTGGCCAAATCCCTTGTAGTTGATAATGTCATTGAAAATATTAACTTGTGTAAATACTTTAATATTATTTGTGATGAGCCGGAACCCATTACAGATTATATCATTCATACATTAAACCGGAGCGCTACTATTTTCCAGGCCCAGGGTGCTTTCACCCATCATAAAAAATATATTGTCTTAACGGTTCTTAAACGGCCTCAGGCAGTTGCATTGCGGACATATGTAAAACGGGTCGAACCTTCTGCATTTATTTTGATTACAAATACCAGCGAAATTTTAGGGAAAGGGTTTCATTAACAGGAAAATAAAAATCTGCCGGTTAAACCTAAAACTGATATGCTCCCTTTATGAGAGACAGTGAAAAAGAAAACGGTCTTTCATGAAGGGAGCATTTTATGTCACAAAAGCAGAAATTGGAACTAGTGTGCCCTTTCCAGTTTAATGGGCAGTAAAAAGGCTCAAAAAACAGAATGAAACGCAGGATAACTCGTTGACACTCGTTCAAGCGACAGAATGCTCGGATAAGGAAGTTGCGAAAGCGTCCGGAGGACGCCAGCCAATAGAGGAATGTGGGCGCACAGGATTGTAAAAAGCTTCGATGTAAGCGAATACATCCATCATAGCATGTTTTCTGGCGGAGAAATGGCGCAGGTGGACACACTCGCATTTGAGACAACTGAAGAAGTTTTCTGCAACAGCGTTGTCGTAGGGGTCGCCCTTACGGGACACACTCTGGCGGAAATGAAGGTCGAGCAGACGCTGACGGTAAGCGTTGGCGGCGTATTGGACACCGCGGTCAGAGTGGAATATGAGGCCGGGATGAGGCTTACGGCGCCGGACAGCCATATTGAGGGCATCAAGCGCGAGGATAGTCCTCTGTATTGGCACAGGAAACGGGTACGTCCCTTGCTGGGGAAGTTCCTGCCTGTGGATAAGCCGTTTGTAACATATGGATTTTGGGAAAGAGGCCAATATATGGAGTTTACGCAAGAACTGGTGACAGCACGGGTTCTCCCAGACTTACAGATAGATGGCAGGACCCGGCTTCGGGCCGTTGGATTGCCCTGGAGAAAATTTTGGGGGTTCTTCCAGAGGACTGGGAACCCTGGAATGCGGAAACAATTAGACGGATGGAGGAAGAAGATCGTGCGGAACAAGAAATGTTACACAGACGTTTATTAGAAGAAGCGAGGTAGGTGATGTATCATGAGTGAAGAAGTAAGCAAAACCAGCCGTATTCTCTCCGTTTACCACCTGTTTCTCAACTGTCAGGAAGTGTCCTATCAGGAACTAAAGCAACAGTTTGAAGTCAGTGAAAAGACATCTCTTCGGGACATCCACCTGCTGGAGCGGGCGGGTGTTCTGGAGACACAGTATGACCGGAACATCCGTGCATTCTATCCGGTGAATCTGGAACTGCGTTCCGTAGCGGCGGAGGAAAACCAGACACGCAGAAAATACCTGGAGAAGATTCGGCGGTTGTGCGTCCTCATGGCCCGGATGGCGGAGGAGGATGACTGTGACGGAATGGATAAGCGTGACCTTTACCGGGAGGTACTGCCAGGAATCTCCGACCGCACCCGCCAGCGGGACTTTCAGGAATTGAAGAAGCTGGGCTATTATGCCTGGTACAGCCGGGAATGGCCGGGCGAGCCAGGCCGGTGGTACTATGAGATCCCCAGCGCTTATGGTCTAAAGACAATGCCGAAAACGGGGTGGTAATATGTGGAATCATGTTGGGCTGCTAAAGGAAAGCGATGGCCCAAAGGATCGGGAAAGCCTTATCCAGCAATTTACCAAGGAAAAAATGAGGGAATATGACGGAGCGGTGTTCTTCCGCATTGCCCGTTCGGACAAGGAGCGGCGCATTACCTTCCAACAGGCGGCTAAGGCGTTGGGTTATAGCGCCCGTGACGGAAGGACAATGTGTGCGGCGTTTAACCCACAGGTTTTGGCGGAACAGACCAGAAGGGATGTCCTCTTTGTGGATCCCGCTATGCAGGAGTTTCTGGGTGAATATCTGGACGCCTGCCCCGCCGGAATGCGGCATTTGCTGATCTACTGCCGCCGGGGCAACGGCCCCTCCCCGTATATGAGCGCATTTATGGATTTCTGGCTAGAGCACGGTGTAGATATCTGGGATTTGAACGATCTATAAATAGATAGCCGATTGCACTTTTTTCTATTTTAGATGAAAAAGAAATGGAATTAGTACAACTATTAATGGCAGAATGCAAAAGCACAGAAGATATTATATGAAAATATCGGCTGCTTTGGAATAACTTTATTTGTATTGTCTTTACTACTATTACTTTTAATATTAGGAACTATAAATGAGCAAATTCAGGAATTGACGAAAGCAGACCGGCAGCGGTGAAGGCCGGTGAGGAAGGGCACA
>RAZJ01000005.1 GCA_003612625.1 bacterium 1XD42-1
CCTAAAACCTCCGCATATTGGGAAGCAAAAGAAGAAAGTTCACCAATAGGGGAATACTTTTTAAAAATAACCTCCCCATCATTATCTGTATAAATTTCTAATGGGTCGCCCTCCCGAATACGCATGGTGCGCCGGATCTCCTTAGGGATGACCACTCTACCCAGGTCATCAATGCGCCGGACGATTCCAGTAGCTTTCATATTGAAAACTGCCTCCTTAACAATCAAATATGGAAAACTGGTTTTTCCAAAAGGAATACAGAAAAAGGAAAAATCAGATTCATTTGTAGCTGCAAGGTTATTATTGCCGTGTAAAAACGGTTTTATGTGAAAGGAACGGCAGGTTTTTCAGGAATGTTTTAGGAAAGAAAGGATAAATTTTTTTAATCATTCCTGCAAGTTTCGCTAAAGGAAGAAGCAAAGGAAGTTCAGATTCTGGCGGATTTTCCAAAAATAAAAGGGACTCTTGACATAAAGCCGTAATAGCCTTTATAATCATATATAATCATAAAAAAACAGGAAACAGAAACGATCAGAAAGTGGAAGGTTCCGTTCAGATGATGTATTGTAATTTTTGCAACTTTATAACAGTAATCTTGCGCGGTGGGATTCTTTCCATCCTTCCGCTTATTTGTGCTGTACGAATTACAAAGCAAAAAGGGCAAGGCATCAGCGCCAAAGGGATACCCGCTTAAATAAAGAGAAAGCGGGGGTAAATGGCAAGCATCGCTGAAAGTCTTTGCCCAGTTTCCAGGGCAAGGGCTATTTTTATTTTTAAAAGAGATTCTATTATTTTGAATGGAAGGCGTGAATCCGTATGGCAGAAAAATTAACGGGTGCACAAATTATCGTGCGTTCCCTGATTGACCAGGGAGTCGATACGATTTTTGGCTATCCGGGCGGCGCAGTATTAAATATTTATGATGCGCTGTATGCTTTTCAAGATAAAATCCGCCATGTAACCGCATCCCATGAGCAAGGGGCAGCCCATGCAGCAGATGGATACGCACGGTCTTCAGGCAAAACAGGGGTTGTATTAGCGACTTCCGGCCCCGGGGCAACCAATACAGTAACCGGTATCGCTACGGCTTATTTAGATTCCATCCCAATGGTAATCCTGACAGGGAATGTTACAACAGAGCTTTTAGGGCGGGACAGCTTCCAGGAAGTGGATATTGCCGGTGTAACCATGCCGATTACAAAACACAACTGGATTGTACGGGATGTTTCCCAGTTGGCAGATACCATTGAACAGGCTTTTATCATTGCCAATTCCGGCCGGCCGGGGCCGGTGCTGATCGACATCCCCAAAGATGTGACAGCGGCCGTGGCAGAGTATACGCCCCGGGCCAAGTTCCGTCCCCGGGAAACACCTGTGCCGGATGCCGTCGGGATCGAAACAGCAGCCGAAGCCATCCGGAAAAGCCAGCGCCCTTTAATTTACGCAGGAGGCGGCGTAATCTCCGGAAATGCTTCCCAAGCGTTAAATGCTTTTTCCAAGCACATCCATGCACCGGTATCCATGAGCGCTATGGGATTAGGCGCGATTCCCTGGGATGATGCCCGTTGTCTGGGTATGATCGGGATGCACGGGACTCCGGTTTCCAATAAAGCCTCTCAGGAATGTGACCTGCTGATTGCCGTAGGCTCCCGTTTTTCGGACCGGGTTGCCTCCAACCGGGCAAGCTTTGCAAAAAATGCCCAAGTACTGCACATAGATATTGATGCCACAGAAATCTCGAAAAATGTAGCAGCCGATTTATCTTTGCAGGGAGATGCAAAAACCGTTTTAGAAATGCTGCAAAACGCATTGGAACCACAAAATCATGGGGAATGGATGCAGGAGCTGCTCCGCTATAAAGCTTTAAACCCATTGCCTGTGCCCATGGATGAAGTAAAAGTTCATCCTTATACAGTTTTAAAAGAATTGCAGATGCTTTTGGAAGATCCGATTATTGTGACGGATGTAGGCAACCATCAAATGATGACGGCTCAGTTTTTCGGATTTTCCCGGCCCCGGTCTTTTTTAAGCTCCCTGGGCTTCGGCACAATGGGCTATGGCTTAGGAGCTGCCATTGGCGCCCAGGTTGCCAATCCGGACCGGCGGGTAGTATTGATTACCGGGGATGGCAGCTTCCATATGAATATGAATGAAATGGCAGTTGCTGTTTCAGAAAAACTGCCGGTTATGGTAATGGTCATGAATAACTCCGTTTTGGGGATGGTGCGGGAATGGCAGCGGCTTTTTTATCAGGAACGTTTTTCCTGCACCAGCATTGAACGCCATACCAACTTTGTCCAATTAGCGGAAGCTTTTGGAGCACATGGTTTCCGGATCGAAAAGAAAGCTGACATCCGGGAAACCCTGCGGAAAGCGGCAGCCTGCGGCGGGCCCTGTATCGTGGAATGTATTACGGATCGGGATGATGAATTGTACCCCATTATTCCCCCGGGGGGCACAGCAGATGATATTATATTCTGTGCGGATATGGCGTAAGGAGGGCGGAACATGGCACAAGGGGTATTGGCTGTATTAGTCAGCAACCATTATGGCGTTTTAACGCGGGTGTCCAGCTTGTTTGGGCGTAAAGGCTTCAACATCCGTTCCATTTCAGCGGGGGAAACGGAAAATCCTGCATTTACCCGCATTACCATTATTGCAACAGGGGATCCTTTTCAATTTGAGCAGATGCGTTTGCAATTAGAAAAATTAGAAGATGTCAAACAAGTACAAATTATCCCGTCGGATCGTCTGGTATCCCGGGAAATGATGCTGGTAAAAATCCACCAGCCGACAGCAGGCTTTACAGAACTGACCACCCGGTATGATGCAAAAGAAATGGATCATCGGGAAAGCTGTTCTGTATGGACTGTTACCGGAACGCCGGAAGAATTAGACCGGTTTCTCCAGGAAGCAGCAGGCCATGGTATATTGGAATCCTGCCGGACTGGGGCAGCCGCTATGGAAATGGGTATCCATACTTTAATATAAATTGGAGGAAATCAAAAATGCTGAACATGTATTATGACACAGACTGTGACTTAAACCTGTTGAAAGGCAAGACAGTAGCAATTATTGGCTACGGCAGCCAGGGCCACGCCCATGCCCTGAACCTGAAGGAAAGCGGCGTCAATGTAGTAGTGGGCCTGCGCCCGGATTCTGCCAGTGTTGCCAAAGCAAAAGAAGCTGGCCTTACAGTATGTGATACAGCCGAAGCTGCAAAACAAGGCGATATTATTATGATCCTGACGCCGGATCAGCTTCAGCCGGATATTTACCATAAAGATATTGAGCCAAACCTGCAAGAAGGCAATATTTTAATGTTTGCCCATGGTTTTGCCATCCATTTCAATCAGATTGTCCCTCCGAAGAATGTGGATGTTTCCATGTGCGCTCCAAAAGGCCCGGGACATACAGTCCGCAGCCAGTACCAGGAAGGCAGAGGCGTACCTTCTTTAATCGCCATCCATCAGGATTATTCCGGTAAAGCCCGGGATTATGCGTTGGCATATGCCTGCGGCATCGGCGCGGGCCGGGCAGGTATTATTGAAACCACCTTTAAAGAAGAAACCGAAACCGATTTGTTCGGCGAGCAGGCTGTTTTGTGCGGCGGCGTTACCGAGTTGATGAAAGCCGGATTTGATACTTTGGTAGAAGCTGGCTATGCACCGGAAATGGCTTATTTTGAATGTATCCATGAAATGAAACTGATTGTTGATTTGATCAACAGCGGCGGCTTTGCCATGATGCGGTATTCTATCAGTGATACTGCGGAATATGGCGACTATGTAACAGGAAAACGGATTATCACAGAAGATACCCGGAAAGAAATGAAGAAAGTCCTCCATGAAATCCAGGATGGCACATTTGCAACCAACTGGATCACAGAAAATAAATCCGGCGGCCGTTCCCATTTCCTGGCTATGCGCCGTATGGAAGCAGCCCATCCATTAGAAAGTGTAGGCGCACGCCTGCGCAAAATGATGAGCTGGCTGAAAAAATAAAAAAAGGCAGCTCCGGAAACAGCTTAACGGCTGTTTCCGGTGTTTCCATTTAAAGAAGGAAGGAATACCATCATGTTGTCATTGGCCCAAGCTGGAGGGGCTTTAGGGACTCTGGCTGTTTTCCGCAGCCTGTTAGACGATCCGGTTTTATCCGCATTTCAAAAGCTGTGCCTCAGCCAGGGGGCTCCGGCAGAAAAAGCTTCCTTATGCGGGGCATTTTGTGCCGCGTTGTATCAGGAAACCACTGATTTCCCAGGCTATGTATTGGGGAAAGCGCTGGAGGCGGAAACGCCTTATGTGAAGCGGCAGGCAATGGGAAAAGAAATTCCGGAAGCTCTGGCGGATACGTTAAAATCGGAATTGGAAATCCTGGAAAAAGCCTCTTCTTTTACGGTGGAGCAGGTGAAACAGGAAATCAAGTGGGAAGGCTCCCTGCCAGGCTGGACCAATGGGGCACATCATTTTTTTGCTGCTTATCAGGAACAAATGGATCATATTGCCCAGCGGGGCTATGGGATTTTTGCCAGTCATCATATGTTTACTGTGACGGAAAAAGGGCTGGAGCCGGTTTTTTATCCGGAAACGGTACGTCTGGCTGATTTAACCGGCTACGGCAGGGAACGGGAACAGGCGGTACGGAATGCCCAGGCCCTTTTGGAAGGCCGTCCTGCTGCCAATGTGCTGTTATATGGGGATGCAGGAACGGGGAAATCCACTTGTGTGAAAGCCATTGCCAATGAATTCCGGGATCAGGGCCTGCGGCTGGTAGAGCTGCGGAAGGACCAGCTTTTCCGCCTGCCGGATCTGATTGGCAGGCTGAACCAGATGCCTTTAAAATTTATCCTCTTTATAGACGACTTGTCTTTTTCGAAAAATGACGGGAATTTTTCCGCATTGAAGGCCATGCTGGAAGGAAGCGTGGCTGCCAAAAGTCCCAATATTGTGATTTATGCCACCAGCAACCGGCGCCATTTGGTACTGGAGAAGTTCTCCGACCGGGAAGGGGACGAAATCCATTTAAACGATACCATGCAGGAGCTGAGTTCCTTGTCGGCCCGGTTTGGTTTAGTGATTACTTTTGTGCGGCCTGACCGGGAGCTGTACCAGGAAGTGGTGCGGAGTTATTTAACCTTGTATGGGATTGCCTATAATAAGGATGTTGCGGATCGGGCAGAAGCTTATGCCCTGCAATGCGGCGGCCGTTCTCCCAGGGCAGCCCGCCATTTTGCGGAATTTTTAGCCTCCCAGGGGATTGGGGAAACAAATTGATGCGGAAAGAAGGTCTTGCATTTTTATGAATCGGAATAGTGACCAAGTAACAAAAGGGGCGGAACGTGCCCCCAATCGCTGCCTGCTGCGGGCCTGCGGCTATACAGATGAGGAACTTTCCCGTCCATTGATTGGCGTAGTCAGCGCCCATAGTGAAATCGTACCGGGCCATCTCCATTTGGATAAACTGGCGGAAGCTGTAAAAGCCGGGATTTTACTGGCTGGCGGCACTCCGGTGTTAGTCCCTGCCATTGGCGTTTGTGACGGGATTGCCATGGGCCATACCGGAATGAAATATTCCCTTCCATCCCGGGAACTGATTGCGGATTCCGTGGAAACCATGGCACAGGCTCATTGTTTTGACGGGCTGGTACTGGTTCCCAACTGTGATAAGATTGTTCCCGGTATGCTGATGGCAGCAGCCCGGTTAAATATCCCCTCCATTGTATGCAGCGGCGGCCCAATGTTAGCCGGGCGGCACAATGGGGAAAATATGAGCCTGTCAAAAATGTTTGAAGCTGTGGGAGCCTATAAAAGCGGGAAAATTGATGATAAAGAGCTGCACCAGTTAGAAGAAGATGCCTGTCCGGGCTGCGGCTCCTGCTCCGGCATGTATACGGCAAACAGCTTGAACTGTTTGTGTGAAGCCTTAGGCATGGCCCTGCCGGGGAACGGTACCATTCCGGCAGTCCATTCTTCCCGGATGCTGCTGGGGAAACATGCAGGAATGGCAATTATCCATTTGGTAAAAGAAAATATCCGGCCCAGGGATATTTTAACAGCGAAAGCTTTTGAAAATGCCATTACCATGGATATGGCGTTGGGGTGCAGTACCAATAGTGTCCTGCATTTGCTGGCCATTGCCCATGAAGCAAAAGTATCCCTTAATTTAGATCTCTTTAATGAAATCAGCGCCCGTACACCGAACCTCTGCCATTTAGCTCCGGCAGGCCCTCACTATATCCAGGAATTAAATGAAGCCGGCGGTATTCCTGCAGTTATGGCACAATTGGCACAGGCAGGATTATTGGATACCACGTTAAAAACCGTAACCGGAAAAACAGTAGCAGAAAATATTGCAGGGGCGGAAAACCATAATGAAGAAGTCCTCCGGCCCCTTTCCAATCCTTACAGCAAAACAGGCGGCATTGCTGTTCTTCATGGGAATATCGCAAAAGATGGCTGTGTTGTAAAACGTTCCGCCGTAGCGCCGGAAATGTTGGTTCACGCAGGCCCGGCAAGGGTTTTTGACTGCGAGGAAGATGCCATCCAGGCCATTTACCAATCCCAGATCCATCCAGGGGATGTGGTTGTTATCCGTTATGAAGGGCCAAAAGGCGGCCCTGGTATGCGGGAAATGCTCAACCCCACTTCTGCATTGGCAGGCATGGGACTGGACAAATCCGTGGCCCTCATTACAGACGGCCGTTTTTCAGGGGCTTCCAGAGGGGCATCCATTGGCCATGCCTGCCCGGAAGCTGCTATGGGCGGTGAAATCGGCCTGCTCCAGGAAGGGGACACCATTGAAATCAATATTCCCGAAGGCACAGTCAATGCAAAAGTTTCTCCGGAAGAATTTGAGGCCCGCCGGAAAACCTATACCATGAAAGAGTGCCCCATAAAAGAAGGATGGCTTGCCCGTTATACTCGTTTGGTGGCTTCCGCCAGCGAAGGGGCTGTCTTAAAATAATCAAAATAAAAAAAGCCCGGAAACGGGCTTTTTTTATTTTGGCTATGATTAAGATTCTTCGTTCAGCAGGCGTCCCTTTAAAGGCGTTTTCCAGGGCTTTTTCGCCTTGTCCGGGGCATTCGATACATCCATGGCGAACTGCTTATAAAGTTCGACAGAATCCATTTCTTTTACGATGGAGGAGCCGCTTTCTTCCGGAATATCAGAATGGATTTCCTGAGCAATGTCTAATGTTTCGGCTGGGCCTTCCACTGGAACGGGAGCACCCGGTTCCTCCTGGGAAGCTTCTTGATCTTCTTCGGAATCTTCCTCTGCAACCGGCTCACCGTCAATGAATAAAATTTCCTCCCGGTCTATTTCTTCAAACTCTTCCGAAACTTCCTCTGTTGTATCTTCGGAAGAAACTTCTGCCATGGCAGGGACAGCTTCTTCTTCCACAGCGTCAGACAAAGGATGGCTGCGCAGATATTCGATCCAGGGAATACAGCCTTCATTGGACAGGTGCATTCCCAAGCCTTCCGCGTCACCGCAGTAGCGGCGTACCAGCCCTCCGTTCCCGTCTTTTAACTGGGAGGCAATATCCAAATAGGGGAAGTCCCTGCGTTCACAAAATTCCCGGAGGGCTTCATTATATTCTGAAATATACACGTTATTTAAGTTGCGCTGTTCTTTTTCTGTTAAAATTGGGGTAACATTTTCTACGGCTACCAGAAGGCCGGGGCTTTTCTCTAAAATTTTGTCAATCAGTTCTTCTAAATTTTCGATTGCCCCGTCAATCCCATATGGGACAATATCATTCATCCCAAACATAATATACATTTTTTTAGCGCCTGTGGCAGCGACCGAGTCTTCCAGATACATTTTTTCGCCTTCAAACTCCGGGTGAAGGGAATCTGGCGTAATGGGTAACTGTACATTAAAGCTCCCTAAGCCGCCTACGGCTAAAAACTGGGCCTCCCCCAAAAGGGCTTCCCCCTTTTCACGGCGGCGGGTAACGTACTGCTTGAGCTTTACAGAAATCGAGTCGCCTACAAATACAGCATCATCAAAATAACTGTCGTCATAATCACGGTCTGAGGATTCCGCCCGGGCCGTCATCCCAGGCCATAACCCCAATCCGGCAGCAGCCAGGATCAAAAATGCAGCCCAGACTGCTGTAATCCGTTTCTTCAAAATCTGGTCCACTGTTCCTTTCCTATCCTTCCTTACAAGGCTTTCCAAAAGCCCTTACTAAATTTTCCCGCGCTATGCGGCAGAATTTATTATACACGTTTTCCAAAGGGATTTCCAGTTCTTTTTATCGAAAGCCAAAAGGAAGTTTTCTTACAAAAATCCCCTGAAAGAATCTCTTTACAAAGTATTCACATTTTTACAGGCTTCCGGCGCTTTACAGAAAAAAATTATGTGCTATTATAATATTATGGAAAAAATAAAAGGGCTTCCTGTCGAAGCCCAACAGAATATCATACGTTAAAAGGAAATGGATGGATACAATTTACATATGGAAATGAATATAGAAAGAGATGTACAGCGGCCTGTTGTAAGGGTCAACCGCAAACCCCGTTCCTGGAAATGGATCATACCTGCTGCATTAGTCCTTCTTTTAACAGGGGCGGCTGGCGGGGCAGCTTGTACTTCTTATTTTGATTTAATCGGTTCTGCTGAAACACAAGTGGTTTTAGGGGAAGCTTATGAGGAAAAAGGCGGGGAAGCGGGTGTTTTTGGAGTCAGTTTAAACGACTGGATCAAAACAGAAGGTACCGTAGACACATCCAAACCGGGGGATTATACCATAACCTATTCTTTAAATGGCGTTGGCTGGGTGAAGCCCCTGACCAGACAGGTTTCTGTTTTGGATATTACCATTCCAGAGCTGCTGCTGGCCTCCGGGGAAGCTATAACCCTTCCCGTGGGGGAAGCTTATACAGAGCCTGGATGGACAGCTTCTGATAATTATGACGGGGATTTGACCTCCAAAGTCCGCGTGGAAGGGGAAGTGGATACTTCCAAAGCCGGGGAGTATGTGCTGACCTATCTGGTAGCAGATTCCAGCGGCAACGAAGCCCGGGCCCAGCGTACCGTTTCCGTACTGCCCCAGTCCCCATTGACAATGGGACTGAAAGAATTTACATTAAATGCTTATTTCCAGGATGTGATTCTGCCGGAAACGGAAGATGCCGGAGAAGACTATATCAACGGGACCATCTTTATTGGGGACAGCATTACAGAAAATGGGTTGGGATGGGGCTTTTTCCCATACCGTAATGTTTGGGCCATGCACGGCATCCAGCCGGATACCATCCAGACAGAACCCATTAAAGTATACGGCGGCAAAAATGGTGATGAAGAAATGCTGGCTGTGAATGCGGCAGCAGAATATAAACCCGGGCGGGTTTTAATCAACATTGGCTCCAACAGTGTATATAAAATGGCGCCGGATGTGTTTGCGGCAGAATACCAGAAATTCCTGGCAGCTTTCAAAGCCCAAAGCCCGGATACCGATATTATCATTTGTTCGGTTCTGCCGGTAGATAAACGGTATGATGAATCGGAACGGACAGCCTATACCACAAACAATGACAAATGCAATAAGATCAATTATGCGTTAGCCCAGCTTTGCCGGGAACAGGGCTATAAATTTTTAAATCTGGCGGAAGCCTTAAAGGATGAAAATGGCCAGGCCAGACAGGGTTTGGTTTATGAAACAGACGGCATACATCCCAACAAAAGCACCTATCCCTTAATGATGGAATATATCCGTACCCATGCCTGGATAAAAGAAACATCCAAATAAAAAGGAGGGAAAAAGAGAATATGTCAAAAGGTTTTTTCAAAAAGCTGGCAGTTTTCATTTTGGCCTGCACAGCAATGATGATGGCGGCCTGCGGCGGCGGGAAAACAGAACCGGAAACAAAGCCTTTGGATCCGGATGCGCTGGTTCAGACAATAGGGGCTTTGAAGGATGGCCAGGGGGCGGCATTATTTGACAGCCCGGCCCAGCCGGACAGTACGGAGCTTTCTGATATTTATAATATTGATGTATCTTTATTGCAGGAATATTTGATAGTCGTAGATAAAAAATATAATTTTTGCATGATGATGGTTCCGGCTGAAGGGAAAAGCAATGATGTGAAAAATATGATGTCAACAGCCATGACCCAGTTAGCCCAGCAGTTGGAGCTGTATGAACCGGATCAATGTGAACGGGTCCGCAGCCATTTGGAAACCATGCGTGGAGATTATTTGATTTATGCCGCCAGCGGGGATAATGACGCCCTGGTAAAAGAAATTGAAAAAGCTTTGGGATAACAGAATGCGCTGTGGAATGCTTTTGAAAGCATTCCACAGCGCATTTTTAAGGCATGAACCATGCCAGCAAAAGCGGTGTGATATAAGCTTCAATTAAGCCTGCGAGAATGGTAAAAGGGGCTACGATCCAGACGAAAGCCCGGAATATTTCTTTCAGCACTTCCAGCAAAGGTTTGCTTTTCCGGGAACGGATAATCAGCCGGGCAAGTGACAGGCTCAAATAAAACCCCATGCCATAGGAAAACAGCAAAGCGGATAGTTCAAAGATCCCGTGAGGCAGTACCCCCAGTACAAAAAGCCCGGTGGGATTGACTCCGGCTAAACTCAGCCCTCCGCCTACCGCGCCAATGATAGCTGCATTGAGGATCAAAGGCAGGGCAGGCAGGAATAAAAAGGGGATAAGCCCTAATAACATTCCGGTTGCCATTGCCACAAGGTTGCTGGCAATCAGTTTGACTCCATTGATCCGGAGTCCTTCCGGTTCAGCCGAATCAAATTCCGGCTCCTCATATAAATTTTTCGATTCAAACAGTTCGTCTATTTGAGATACAACATTGGCAGTCAGCAGTTCATTATGGGAAAACAAGGCCCAGGAACCGGCTGTACTCAGAAGAAACAACAGGAGCGTTGTAATGATGTACCATTTAATCTGAGCAATAAAATGCCATGCCCCGCTCCATTCCCTTAGGGCAGTCCCCAATTTTTTCCCTCCTTTGGTTTAAACCTTCAGTGGCAATACATCTAAATAAACAGCATGATGTAATGGGGGAATCACTTTATCGAAATGGTAACGGCCGAAATACCATTGTTTATACTGGACCTCCCGTGATACCCCGTCCAGAAAAGCGCCTAATTGATCGGTGCGCATATGATCCATATCTAAGAAGCTGTTGACTACGGAAGAAGGGGAATGGGTAATAATATAGTCCACTTTGTTCCCATGGCTTTCTAAATTCTGCCGGGCATAGGCAATTTCCTCTTTGGAAGGCAGTTCATTCCGCCACCAGCTAATGCCTTCAATACGGTCATCCATATCGGGGCTTTCACCGCCCCCAAAGGTGAAAATATCCACGTCTTCAATATGGTAAATTTCCCCCCGCAAAAGCTGGAAAATATTACTGGAAATGCGGCGGGCAGAACCGCCTGAAAAGGAACCCTGGGGATATTCTGCCAGCATATCCAGATTATCATGGGTGCCTTCTACAAACAGAATCTGGTAAGGCCGCTTCTCCAGCCATTTCAATACTTTTTGTTCATTTTTCGAGCCGTCCCAGATAAAGCCAAAATCACCGCATACAATAAGGGTATCGCCTTTTTTTAAAGGCTTCATTGCTTTTGATTTGAAACGGGCCTGATCAGCATGGATATCTCCCGTTACATAGATCATGCTTTTTCACCCCGTCTATTTTTTTGTGCATGAAATAGCTTGTTCCATATCGGCTATAATGTCTTTGACATCCTCCAGGCCAACAGAAAGCCGGATGGTTTCTGCCGTAATCCCAGCCTGAGCTAACTGGGCGTCGCTTAACTGGCTGTGGGTTGTTGTAGCGGGATGGATCACCAGTGTACGGACATCCCCTACATTGGCTACATGGGTAACCAGCTTTAAGGAGTCAATAAATTTAGCGCAGGCCTGCCGCCCGCCCCGGACGCCAAATGTCATAACGCCGCCGGCGCCTTTTGGCAGGTATTTTTTTGCCCGTTCATGATAGGTGTCCCCGGCAAGGCCCGGATAATGGACAAAGGAAACATCAGGGTGCTTCGACAAATGCTCCGCAATTTTGAGGGCGCTTTCCGAATGGCGCTGCATCCGCAAGGATAAAGTTTCAATGCCTTGCAGAATCAGGAAAGCATTCATAGGAGCACAGCAGGCCCCTAAATCCCGGAGGATCAAAGCCCGCAAACGGGTAATAAAAGCAGTTTCCCCTAAATCGGCAAAAACAATCCCATGATAGCTCACATCCGGCTCATTGTAGAGAGGGAACCGGGGATTGCCTTTAAAACGGAATGTGCCTGCATCCGTTACCATGCCGCACATGGAAGTACCATGTCCCCCCAGGAATTTGGTAGCAGAATGGATAACAAAGTCTGCGCCAAATTCAATGGGACGGCAGAGATAAGGCGTGGTAAAAGTGCTGTCTACAATAAATGGGATTCCGTGTTTATGGGCAATGTTTGCAATGGCTTCCAGATCGGCTACGTTTACATTGGGATTGCCTACCGCTTCTACAAAGAAAGCTTTTGTCTTTTCGGTTACAGCATTTTCCCAGGCTTCCAGATCGTCGGGATCTACAAATTTAACTTTAATCCCCATGCGACCCATGGTAATCCCCATCATATTGATAGCGCCGCCATAGATGCAGATAGAAGAAACGATTTCATCCCCTTCGGAAGCCAGATTCAGGAATGCTGCCATCATAACGGCATGGCCGGAAGCCATTGCCAAAGCGCCGACACCGCCGTCTAAAGCTGCTACACGGCGTTCTAAAGCATCAACAGTGGGATTGCTCAGGCGGGTATAAATATTTCCCGGCTGTTTTAATTCAAATAAATTTTTGGCATATTCCGTACTGTCAAAGGTATAAGCAGTGGCCTGGTAAACAGGCAGGTTTACTGCATGGGTAACAGGATCGGCCTGTGTTCCCGCATGGATCATCAGTGTATCAAATCCATAATTCTGCTCTTTATAATCTAGCATTGCATGTCCCCCTTTTTTTTGTTATACTATTATCAAATGGATACCTGAAATAACAGATAAATCCTGTTTTTCCCCCTCAATCTGCCAGGGGAAAAGGCAGCCACCAACATATTATCACAGATCTGTTGATTCCGCAATCAATTTTCTGTCAATCATCTCTCTGTCATGGAGGTTTTTTAATATGAAGCTTTCTTCTAAAATATGCAGGCGGATAGGAACCTGCTGTATGGCTTTTATGCTACTGCTGAGTACGCTCCCAATGGCTTCCTGCGGAAAAAAGGGAGATGCTTCCAGCAGTTCGCCTTCTTCTGAAGGCAGCAGTTCTTCCAAATCCAGCAAATCAAGCAAGTCCAGTAAAAGCAGCAAAAATAATAAAGATGAGGAGGCAATTCCGGCAGAAGCCCTTCCTGCACCGGAAACTGCTGCTGTATTCCCGCCGCCGCCCTTTGTGGACGAGCTGCGCAGTAAAAATATTTATATCCTGAACCTGGATTCCGGAAAAGAAGTGTGGGCACAAGGGGCTGATGAACGGATTCCTCCGGCTTCCATTACAAAAATTATGACCTGTCTGCTGGCCCTGGAGTATGTGGAAGATTTAGACGGGGAATCCGTAGCTTTAACAACGGATATTAACAATTACCTGTATGAGCAGCGGATCGATACATTAGGCGGTATCTCAATGGGGGAAAGCTTCTGCATCCGGGATCTGCTGTATGCCATGATGCTCCAGTCTGCCAATGAAGCCGCCATGATGGTGGGGAAATATGTCAGCACCAAAGACAGCCGCGCCCCGGAAGGCGGGGATCTGGAAGTCTTTGCGGAAATGATGAATGAAAAAGCCAGGGAAATCGGCGCGTTAAATACCCATTTTGTCAATCCTACGGGCCTTTCGGATGACAACCATTATTCCACAGCCAAAGATATGGCGCTGATTGCCCAATACGCCTGGGAACACCCAAAATACGGGGAAACCTTCCAGGAAATTGTTTCGACTAATGCTTATACTTCCAAGCCTACCAACCGGAATCCCAATGGGATCACCTGGTACAGCATTGTATATCCCCAGCAAAATTCCCAAAGCGATTATTATATTCCGGATCTTCACGGCATCAAAACAGGCACCCTTTTTGAACCGGATCGGGACCCCAATCCCAATATTCATAATTTTGTTACCACCGTATCCCGGGATGGGTATACCTATTTGTTTTCAGTCTGCGGGGCGCCGGTAGCGGGAGAGGACAGCAATGGCAATTATGGCAGGTATGCTAAAAACCTGGCCTTTGTGGATACAAAGCTTTTAGCCAACTGGGTCTTTGAAACCTTCCAGGTAAAAACCCTGGTAAATGTCGGGGAAACTATGACACAGGTTGCCGTGAATTTATCCTGGGATGAGAAAAAAGTTGACCTGATTGCGGCGGAAAAATTTGCTTCCCTGGTGACGGTGGAAACCAATGCGGATAACGTCCAAAAGGATGTGGTTCTTTACAACGCAAAAAAACGGATGATTGACCGGAAAGAGGAAGAAAAGTATTTTGATGCCCCCATCAACAAAGGGGATGAATTGGGGTATGTACGGATTACCACTGCCGGAAATCTGGAGCTGGGCCGGGTGCGGTTAGTTGCTGCCAAATCAATCGAACGCAGTGACGGGCTTTATTACATGAGCAAGTTTAAAGAATTTATGGGGAAATTTGTTTTTAAATTCCTGCTGACCTTCTTGATCATTATTGCTGTGCTGTATATCCTGTTAATGATCATCCGGAACCGGAATAAAAAGCGGTATCGGATGAAACGCCGCCCGCCCCGTCCTCCGGCCAGCCGGAAAAATTAAAAAATTTTAAGCCTTTGCAGTAAAAGCCTTCTTTTTTCCACACTTTATAGGTGAAATCGTGGAAAAAGGAGGCTTTTTATTGATGAGGCATACATATTGCAGCTTATTGGCAGTTTCTTTGGCATTCCTTTTGACTGCCTGCGGCGGAAGCGCCGGCGGATCGAAATTGAGTGATGCAGGCGTGGAATCCATTGCTATGTCCTCTTCCGCAGCCGCACAGACCCCGATGGCTATGGTGGATTATGCGGAAGCAGAAGAAATGGATATGGGCGAAAACGGGGCGGTAAATGATACCACAGCCCTTGCAGGCCAGGAAACAACCTCCCAGGCCCAGCTGCCGGAAAACCGGAAAATTATCCGTCATATGTCGCTGTATCTGGAAACCCAGGACTTTGAAAATGCTTTGACCCAGATCCGGCAGGCCGTAGCAGATTCAGGGGGATATATCGAACAGGAGAACATTTCCGGAAGAAGCATCCGCAGCAACCGGGAAGAAAATCCCCGCCATGCTTATTTTATGGCCCGAATCCCTTCCCAAAGGCTGGACGGGGCAGTCAGCATGGTTTCCGGCATCTGCAATATACGGGAACGCCAGGAAAATACAGATGATGTGACAGAGCGTTACTATGATGCCCAGGCCCGTCTGCGATCTTTGGAAATACAGGAGCAGCGTTTGCTGGCGATTCTGGAAAAAGCCGATAAATTGGAAGATGTCGTATCTTTGGAGCAGGCCCTGTCTGAAGTGCGCTACGAAATTGAATCCATTACAGCATCCCTCCGGCATATGGATTCCCAGGTGATGTATTCCTATTTGGAAATGAACCTGGATGAAGTTGTTACCTATACGGAAAGCCCCGGCATACCGAAAACCTTCGGGGAAGAATTGGCCGCCGCCGCTTCTGCATCCATGCGGGGCGTAACAGGTTTTTGTAAATCTATGCTGTTGGGATTTATCCGGAATGGCCCGGTATTGATTGTAGGCTTGCTGGTATGGGTGCTGATTATCGGTGCAATTGTCTGGTTTATCCGGTGGATTCTGCGGAAAACCCATATTTTGCAGCCCAGGGAAAAAGCCCCTAAGAAAAAGAAAAAAAACCAGACAGAAAATCCATCTGCGGGTGGGCCTTCTGGGGAATAGGTTTTAAAAATATTTTTTTCTGATTTATAAACAATGTCTCTGCAAAGGAAATAAATTCCTTTTTACAGGGACATTGTTTTATCTGTATATAGAAAATCTCTATCGGTTTTATAGAAATTCTAATAAAAGCATATAAATTTTGTAACATCTGTTGATTGATTTTTCACAAAGTAAATGATAAACTGTATCTATGATGTGGATTGTATACAATCTGCTGTTTACATAAATTTCCTTGTAAAAGGATCGGAGGAAAGAAGGTGGTTTTATTTTAGCATAAGCGGCAGCAGAAAGAGAGAGAATGCTGTCCATTGTTTGTAACGACATAAAAAATTATGTGTTAAAATTGGAGGTTTAAAATGGAGGCACTTATTACCCGTACTGACGGCCTGATGTTTGTCATTTTACTGATGGTAGCCTTTTCCTTATGGCTTCAGCGGTATAAGGTTTTTAAATCCTTAGGCCCTGTCTTAACCGTTGTTGTTTTGGGCATTGTTTTATCCAATACTGGTGTTGTTCCAATTTCTCATGATGTTTACGGCACCTTGTCAACGTATTGTGTCCCCTTGTCGATCTCAATCTGCTTATTGAGTATGAACCTGACCGAACTGAAAAAATTAAACAAGGAACCGGTTCTTGCTTTAATTTCCGCCATTGGTTCGGTATGTATTGTTGCTATTGTATTAGGCCTGTTCTTTGCTCCCCGGATTGAAGAAGGCTGGAAATGCGCTGGCATGTTCGTAGGTACTTATACTGGTGGTACGCCAAACTTAACTGCTATTGCGACTGGCCTGGACTGCTCAAGCGGAACGTTAGCCGCTGCCAATGCCGCTGACTATGTGGTTTCCACCCCGTTAATGGTATTTTTGTTTGCTGCCCCTGTATTGATGAAAAATTCTAAAAAATGGAACAAATTATGGCCCTATCAGTTCTCTGCTGCCGAACTGGAAGAAGGCGACAAAGAACCTTTAATGGCTGATAAAAAATGGTCCATTCGTGATATTGCCTGGCTGCTGACCATTGGCTTTGCAGTCACTTTCGTAACAACTGCTACTGCACAGGCGATTTTCCCGGCAGATTTCTGGAAAGCCGGACGGCTCTTGCTGCTGACAACCGTTTCCATTTGTGTTGCACAGTTGAAACCCGTTCAGAAACTCCGTGGAAATCTGGATTTAGGCTTGTTTATTTCCTTAACCTTCCTGTCTACCATCGGCTTTGCCGTAGATTTGAAACAATTCCTCGGTTCCGCACTGATGATGACTTTGTATGTACTGTTTATGCTGATCGGCTGTATTGTCCTCCATTTGGGAATCTGCCGCTTGCTGAAAATTAAATATGAATATGTACTGCTGTCTATGGTAGGATGTATCGTTGACGGACCCACATCTTCTTTGACCGCAGCAGGTGCACAATGGAAATCCTTAATCAATATCGGCTTAATTATGGGCGTTTTGGCTGGCGCTTCCGGAAACTATGTTGGTATCTTTGTTGCATATGTTGTCCGGGCTTTGACTGGCGCCGCTTAAATAAGCTGGGAGCCTGCATCTGATACTTATAACATTGATACCGTCCTGGGCTGTAAAAGCCTGGGGCGGTGTTTCTTTCGTAAGGAGGGATAGCGTGATCATTAGAAAATACCAATCATCAGATTGCAAAGCTCTGACAGATTTATTTTATCATACGGTTCATACTGTAAATGTCAAGGATTATACCAAGGAGCAGTTGGCTGTATGGGCAACAGGCAATGTGGATTTAGCACAATGGGATAAATCTTTTTTGGAGCATTACAGCCTGGTGGCAGTACAGAATCATAAAATAACCGGATTTGGGGATATTGATAAAACCGGATATTTAGACCGGCTTTATGTCCATAAAGATTATCAAAACCAGGGGATTGCTTCTGCATTTGTGACCATTTGGAACAGGCTTTTCCTGTTGACAAAATTGTTTCTCATGTTTCCATTACAGCAAAACCATTTTTCCTGGGCAGAGGGTATTATGTGCTGAAAAGCCAGCAGGTTATCCGGAATGGGGTTGCGTTAATCAATTATGTGATGGAGAAAAAAATAAAAGGAAGTCCTGCTTCAATGTAAGGACTTCCTTTTGCCTTAGGCAGGCTGGAAATACTGACGGACCCGGGAAAGAAATGCTTCTGACAGGACAAAGTTTCCATCCTGCCATTCTCCCTGTACTGGCAGGTTCCCGGCAAACCGGGCATCCATTCCGGCAAGGAATGCGGCAGATTCCCGGCGCAGTTCAAAATCAGTTGAAGTGACATCGGTACGGACTGCATTGACCGCAAGCTTAAAGACACTGGCAGCCCGTTTTTCAGAAGCGGCACTCATATTTTGGTTAATGGCTTCGGCGATAATATCTCCTAAGAGTTCACTTTTTTCCACAGGATTTTGTTTCAATGTTGGAACTTGAAATAAATCCAACAGATCCTGTCCGTCTAGCTGCTGTTTGCCGGCAGAAAAATGGACAGGGCTGCCTTCCCGGGAATAGACGATTTCATAAGGAAGCTCATAGACAACAGAACCTATTTGAGCAGCCAGCTTCATAAAAATGGTTCCGGAAAGAACCGCATACCGGTCAACAACAATTCCAAAAAGGCTTGATACGGACCGTTTTAAAGCTTCTGCTCCTTCTTTGGTATAAATTTCACCCAGTGTTTTTCCTTCTGCCAGGGTATCCGGCGGCAATAAAGCCAGTGGAATTTGTCCGTATTGGGGATTGTACCGGATTAACAGGAAATCCTGAGGGATATTGCCTGCCATGCCTGCCACAATCATTGTCAGTGTATCAGATGCGGGAGGCTGATAGTCGTATTGTTCTTTTTCTTCCTGGGCGGCGGGCAATACGGGCTGTACAGCTAAAACCGTTCCGATCATGGCTAAGGACAGCAAAATAAATGCCATAATAAAGGCGGTCAGAAAAGTTTTTTGTTTTTCCCATTTTTCTCCTTCCGTATGGTTATCCCCTTTCTGGATTTCTTTTCCTTTCATTTTTGACCATAGATCCCCGTTCTTATTCAATTTTATAAAAACCTTTTTTGAAAGATTGCGTCAAAAGGGATGATGTGATACAATGCGGAGGTAAGAAGTTTAAAGGAGGAAAGAAATTGGTTACTTTATCGGATACAGGTGCTTATTATGTAGATGATCAGTTGATTTTTGACAATGAAGAAGGGAAAGCTGCATTAAAAGCAGCAGGCATTGCTCCAGAGAAGGCCAGGGAAGAAGGGCGGAAAAAAACAATCGCCTGGTCGATTCTGGAAAGCCATAATACAAGCGGCAATATGGAAGCATTAAAAATTAAATTTGATGCCTTAGCTTCCCATGACATCACTTATGTAGGGATTGTCCAGACAGCGCGGGCCAGCGGCTTGAAAGAATTCCCGATTCCCTATGTATTGACAAACTGCCATAATTCTTTATGTGCAGTTGGCGGAACAATCAATGAAGATGACCATATGTTTGGGCTTTCTGCCGCAAAAAAATATGGCGGTATTTATGTCCCGGCCCATCAGGCAGTCATTCATATGTATATGCGGGAAATGATGAGCGGCTGCGGCAAAATGATTTTAGGCAGTGACAGCCATACCCGTTATGGCGCATTGGGAACCATGGCCATTGGGGAAGGCGGCCCCGAACTGGTAAAACAGCTTTTAGGGCGCACCTATGACGTAAGCTGTCCCGGCGTTGTAGCCGTTTATCTCACTGGGAAACCGGCTCCTGGAGTTGGCCCTCAGGATGTAGCCCTTGCCATTATTGGCGCTGTATTTAAAAATGGTTATGTAAAAAATAAAGTATTAGAATTTATTGGCAGCGGAGTGGGCAATTTAAGTGCAGAATACCGCTGCGGCATTGATGTAATGACAACAGAAACCACTTGCTTGTCATCTATCTGGACAACAGATGAAAAAATAGAATCGTATTTTGCCATTCATGGCCGGAAAGAAGCTTACCAGCCCTTAGCCCCCCAAAAAGGCGCTTATTATGATGGCGTGGTGTCAGTGGACTTGTCTACGGTGAAACCAATGATTGCTTTGCCGTTCCATCCTTCCAACACTTACGAAATTGAAGAATTAAATGCTAATTTGGAAGATATTCTGGCAAAAGTAGAACAAGATGCCAGAAAACAATTAGATATTCCTGATTTAGATTTTTCTTTGCGGGATAAGATAAAAGATGGGAAGCTTGTTGTAGACCAAGGTGTTATTGCAGGCTGCGCCGGAGGCACGTATGATAACGTTTGTGATGCGGCAGATATTTTGGATGGGTATTCCATCGGTTCCGACGCATTCTCTTTAAGCGTATATCCTTCCAGCCAGCCCGTTATGGTAGCTTTAACAGAAAACGGGGCTTTAACAAAACTTATGCAGGCTGGCGCTACCATCCGCACCGCTTTTTGCGGGCCTTGCTTTGGTGCCGGGGATGTACCTGCCAATGGCGGTTTGTCGATCCGGCATTCTACCCGTAATTTCCCCAACCGGGAAGGTTCTAAGCCTGGCAATGGACAGATCGCTTCGGTAGCTTTAATGGATGCCCGTTCCATTGCTGCAACAGCCCGTAATGGCGGTATATTAACACCAGCCACAGAATGGGATATTCATTATACAAAACCGGCTTATCAGTTCCACCAGGAAATTTATGCGCACCGGGTATATAATGGCTATGGCAAGCCCCAGCCGGAAGCTGCTTTACGGTTTGGCCCTAATATTGCAGACTGGCCGGAAATGCCGCCTTTGCCGGAGCATCTCTTATTGAAAACAGCTTCCTTTATTACAGATCCTGTAACTACAACAGATGAATTGATTCCTTCGGGAGAAACTTCGTCCTATCGCTCCAATCCCATGAAATTAGCAGAATTCACCTTGTCCCGGAAAGATCCTGCTTATGTAGAAGCAGCCAAAGAAGTACAGGTTTATGAAAAGCTGCGGGAAAAAGGCCAGCCTTCTCTGCCCACGGAAGGACCCTCCCTGGAAGCATTGCAGGAGGTTCCCAACTGTCAAGCCGTCCATGGGGAAGATATTGGGATCGGCAGCCTGGTTTATGCCAGAAAACCTGGGGATGGTTCTGCACGGGAGCAGGCAGCTTCCTGCCAGCGGGTTTTAGGCGGCTGGGCCAATATTGCGCAGGAATATGCAACAAAACGGTACCGTTCCAATTTGATCAACTGGGGAATGCTGCCATTCTTGTTGGAAGAACCTGTCTTTGAAAAATATGATTATATTTTTGTCCCGAAAATCCGTCAGGCTGTTATAGATAAACAGGATGCTATACAAGCATATGCTTTTACCAAACAAGGGCTTCAGGAAATGACTTTAAAATTAGGCGCATTGACAGAAGATGAAAGGGAAATCATTCTTTCTGGATGCCTGATCAATTATTACCGGAATCAGGCTCAATAACAAAACGCAAAACCAGCAGGATTCCTCAAAAAAAGAGGAATCCTGCTAGATGTTTAATGAAAGGAATAACAACCACAGCGTGAATGGATAAGAATAATCGGGAACGGGTTTTGGATTTGGAAAAAATCCGGAGATTGAAACAGAAAATACGCCGCCGTAAAATTTTATTAGTGGCTGGGGCAGTCATTTTCTTATTAGGCATTATCATTGCCATAGGCATTTGGCAGGTTTCCCAAGTAACCGATTCGAACCGGGATTTTTGGGGCAACTTTAATTCAGCCCACAGCATTCAGCAGGAATCCCCTGCAAGCAGTATTTCAGAAACCTCTTAAAATACCAAAATCCCCTTTTGGAAGAAAAGATCTTCACAAAAGGGGATTTTATTCAGCTTATTATTCGGGGATATCTTCTGATTTTTCAGATTCTTCTACGGGAGCTTCTTCTGCGACAGCTTCTTCTTGCTGTTCCGGTTCAGAAGTTTCTTCTTCTGCTTCTTCGCTGTCCTCTTCTATATGGGTGGCATAGTAATCCAGATCAGCGTCGCCTTCGTCCATATCGTCGCATAAGGAACAGCCCCGCCGGCGGAAATATGCGGCAAAGGCTACGATTGCCCCGGCAACTGCTACTAATAAAGCAACTATCGCAATAAAACTTCCTTTTCCCATTTTTTTAAAAAGCCTCCTCATTTTCAAAAATCATTCAGTTTTAGGGCTTGTCAGAAAATAGGGAAATTGCCGCAGTCTATTCCAAAAGACGGTAATTTCGATTTTTCAGACAGCCCATAGATTCTGCTGGTTGATTACTTTTATTATACCCTGTTTGCGGTGGATTGACAAGTATTCCGGATAATTTTTGCAGGACATATATAGACAATATTGTCATTTTATGCTATATTCTTTTTGGGTGCTGTTGCATTCGGCAGGCGGTTCAGTCCGGCCCCTGAGAAGGGGGCGATACGATATGTGGAAAAGATTCATCATTTTTTTCTTTTGCATTGTCCTTACATCTTTGCTTTTTTCCATAAAAGTATACTAACCGCCACCCCCCAAGGTTAAGCGGTTAGTATACTGACCAATTAAATCAGGGGCAAACCGTCTGCTGACAGCACCCTTTTTATATTTCTATTATAGCGCTGGATTTTTCATTTGTCAAACAAAAAATTTGGATAAAGGGGTTGACAAATCAGGGCTTCCTATGTATAATAAATTACGTTGCTTGCGACAGAAGTCGTGGGACACGATGTACCGTCTATGGATGGTATTCCTAATGGCCCGGTAGCTCAGTCGGTTAGAGCGCTAGCCTGTCACGCTAGAGGCCGTGGGTTCGAGCCCCATCCGGGTCGCCAAAAACTTTTTATTTAAAAATTGCGGGTTTAGCTCATCTGGTAGAGCGCCACCTTGCCAAGGTGGAGGTAGCGAGTTCGAGCCTCGTAACCCGCTCCATAAAATAAAAAAAGCACTGGAAAATGTTCCGGTGCTTTTTTATTTTTAAAATCGGAATAAAAAAAGGGGGCCGCCGCTATGACTAGCTGGCGTCATAGCGGCGGCTGTATGTTGAGGCAATGGAATTAGCCCATATCCACTTTGTAGATGGTTTGATCTTGGATGTCCTGTGTTAAAGCATCTAAAGCTTTTTCAACAATGCGTTCACGCATAGCAAATTCGTCTTCCGGAGTCTTTTTGGGATCGCCCATGGGATAAGGAATGGAAAAGCTTTGTACAATCCGGTTTGCACCAACGGTTTTTGCAATGGGAGTCAGGTTTGCAATTTGTGTAACCGGGAATCCCTGCCGTTCAATAGCTTTGGTCATCGCTGCACCGCAGCGTGTACAGGTGCCTCACGTTGATACCAGAAGGACAGCATCTACCTGTTCTTCTTTCAGCTTGGAAGCAATTTCATTGCCCATACGGGTAGCTTCTGCCTGGGTAGTCCCAGTGCCTACGGTGGAATAGAAATAGTGATGGAGTTCACCAATTTTGCCTTTTTTCTCCATATCACGCATTGCGTCTACGGGGACACAGACATTGGGGTTTGCATCACAGACAGCGGGATCATAACCGGCATGGATGGTTTTAAAGACGCCGGATTCCAAACGTTCCATTCCGTTAATATCATAACGGCCCCAGCGGGTAGCAGAAGCGGACTGAATACGGTCCGGATTATCCACAGGGACAACGCCGCCGGAAGTAACAATCGCTACTTTTGCATGGGATAAATCTTTTACAGGGGCAGCAATGGGTACGCGGTCAGATTTCGGAATGGGCAGTTCTGTAACAAAAGGTTCTCCATGGAGTTTTTTCAAAAGCATATCAATGACACGTTTGGAAGCAGGGGCTTCTCCCTGGGGCCAGACCTGGTGGCGCAGTCCCCGGCCAAAATAGCCTTCGTCATCGGCACAGCCCATGGTTTCCCCGGCCAGCTTGCGGTTCAAATAATCTGCCATTTTTGCGATGTCTTTTTTCATGGCAGCAGCACTTTTGCCGCCTTTCATAATAATGACATCATTCCGGAATAAATCAACTCCAGGATTTTCTTCGTGCATGGAAGTGATAGCAGGTTTTCCAAATTTATCCTGGACTGTTTTGCAGACGATGCCGCAGGCATTGCCATAACGTCCGGCCTGGAATGCAGGGCCTGCAATCACCACATCAAAATCAATTTTTTCCAGTTGGCCGGTTACAAAAGCCAAAGCTTCTTCCTGGCGGGAACCCATATAGTTATCACCGCAGATAATGGTATGGGTTACTTCAATATCCTTCAAAGCAGCGTTGAGCGCCTGGGAAACACCATTTTCCTCGGTGCGGATTTCCGGTTCGAAATCTGCTTTGTCTTCACCGCCGATCTGGCCAAAAAACTGGTTGATATAAAGGACAGCTTTTTTCATGGTTGGCCTCCTTAAAATTCTTTCATTGTCTTAACGGACCAGCCTAACACCTGGTCACCGCAGAACATAGCGTTATTTTCCATAATAATGGAACCATCAGGACGGACAGAAGGCCCTAATTTTTCGTCGCCAGCCCAGCCGCCGGATAACCCATCCCGGCCTAAAGATTCCAGCTCGCCTAAGACCTTCGGCATGGCAGGCAGCTCAATCAATTCACTGACATTGCCGCAGGAAACAATGGCGTCAGCTTTTTCATCTAAGGAAACAAGGGGCTGGGAAGCGCCGTCACGGCCGGTACATTCATTGGTCAAGCCGATAGTCTTAATCCCTTTGTCCTCCAAGGCCCGCAGGCAAAGGATAAAGTCCGCATCCGGATTGCCATAGCCTTCCTCTGCAACAATAGCGCTGTCGGCGCCTAATTCTTCCGCCATGTTAGCCTGAATAATAGCAGAACGTTCTTTTTGTTCCAAGGCAACATTCAGGTTAGAAGCGATAACCCCTAAGAAGTTGATGGTTTTTCCATGTTCTGCAAACAAATCTTTAATGATCGGCGCATTTTGAATATCATAAGTAGCCCATTTTGAGGAGCAGGGCATAAAGCTGCCGGAAATAACCGCGCCGTCTAAAATTTCTGTGGGGCTCATGAAAGTGGGTACCATATGGTTGGTATCCCAGCCATAAAGCAGATCATTATATCCAGGGTTTTCCATCTGGGACTGGAATTGCAGCACCAGCACAACAGAAGGAAGCTTCATGACTTCTGGGGAACGTTTGGTTAAAGGCTCGAAATCGAATTCTTCCACATCATTGCTGGTCAGGTTCTTAACAATATTGCCGATATGCTCGGCCAAAGCCATGCCAGCCCAGCGCAAGGCTGTATTTTTCTTTTGCTGTTCTCTCTGTTCAAAGGTTTCGGAAGAATCCGCTACCAGAACAATATTATGGAGCTGGGAGAAATAGGTGTATTTAGCACCTTCACCGCCCATATCAATTAAACCATCCTGGAACCCGCCCCAGTGTTTGCCTACAACCAGGACGCTGCAATTTTTCAGGGCATGGATTTCACCTGCGCCGCAGTAATCCACATCACCGGTTACGCCGGGGAATATGGAACGGCCATCGGTACGGGAACGGGGTTCAATGGCTTCTTTCACAGGGCACAAACGGACCATATCACCAGGATTGACAATTTCCAGGTCAGCTTCCGTAATATTGCGGACATTACGGACAACAGCCAGAGCAGCTTCTTTGTCAATGGTGAGAATCCCGTTTTCAAAGGAATCGGTTTGGCCGAAGCGGATTTCTTCGACCTTAAAATTATGGATTTTTAGCTTCATCGGGAACCTCCTTGTTTAGTCAGGGGCCGGTCAGCCCAATTTTTCCTCCCGGAACGCCTTAACCAGCGACCAGCAGGTGAACAACATAATAAAAATAAAGGGGAATGCAGCGGCGATGGATGCAGTCTGCAAAGCCTGCAAACCGCCGGACATCAGCAGGGCAAATGCGATAGCTGCCTGAAGGACGCCCCATACAATTTTTTTGCGGTTGCCGGGGTTCAAATCGCCTTCGGAGCTGAACATGCTCAGTACAAAGGTAGCGGAATTTGCGGAAGTGATAAAGAATGTACATAAAAGGACAATGGTTACAATAGATAAGATGGTACCAAGGGGATACTGGGAAAATACTTCAAACAAAGCAATTTCCGGATGGCCCACCATTTCAGAAACCTTTTCCAGTCCCAGGCTGTCAGCTACATTCAGGCCCATACCGCCGAATACAGAGAACCAGAGGATGGAAGCAACGGCCGGAGCAACAATAACACCGATAATAAATTCACGGACGGTGCGGCCCTTGGAAATACGGGCAATAAAGGTGCCTACAAAGGGTGCCCAGGCGATCCACCAGGCCCAGTAGAAAACCCGCCAGCCGTCCAGCCAGCCATTTTCGCCGAAAGGATTGATAATCAGGCTGTCTGTAAAGAATCCGTTAATATAATCCCCTGTACCCCGGGTGAAAATATTGAGGATTTCAATTTTCGGGCCTACCAGGAATGCCACAAGAACCAGGCCCGCAGCCAGATATAAATTTACATCCGAAATAATTTTGATGCCTTTATCTACGCCGGAAACGGCAGTCCATATGTAAATAACAGCGATAATGACAATGATAACCAGCCAGGTGAGCACTGTGTTAGGAACATTGAATAAGAAATTCAATCCGCTGTTGATCTGCATGGTGCCCATGCCCAGGGAAGTGGCAACACCGGCAATGGTTGCAATGACAGCAAAAATATCAATGATTTTGCCGATAGGCCCTCGGCACCGTTCTTCCCCGATAATCGGGATAAATAAGCTGCTGATCAGGCCAGGTTTGTTTTTGCGGAATTGGAAGTAAGCCAGCCCTAAGCCGATAATGCTGTAATTGGCCCAGGGATGGAAGCCCCAGTGCATAAAGGATGCTTTCATAGCAAATAAAGCGGCTTCTTCGGTTCCCGGCTCAATCCCGGCAATGGGGGAAGCAAAATGAGACATTGGTTCAGAAATGCCCCAGAATACAAGCCCAATCCCCATGCCTGCTCCAAAGAGCATGGCAAACCAGGAAGTCGTACTGTATTCCGGCTTGCAGTCATCCGGGCCAAGGCGCATTTTTCCGTATTTGCTGCAAGCCACAGCGACTGCAAAAATAACAAAGAAAAGCATTGCCAAAAGATAAAGCCAGGATAAGTTCTTTTTGACTGCCACCATTAAGAAATTGGCTGCTGCTTCAAAGGTTTTGCTGCTGGCGATACCCCATACTGCAATCACAACAGAAATTACGACGGAGATCAGGTAAACGGTATTTTTACCCGCAGCATTTTGTTTCTGTTCTTTCAAAGGATTCCCTCCCCTTTTTATAGGTTGTATTTATGGTTGTTCTTTAGGCTTACGCCTCCTTTCCTGCTGGAATAGCCAGACAGCCTGCCTTGCCAGCCCGCTGGCAAGGCGCTTCTTTTGCAAAAAAAAGCAATCATATACAAAAACACTATAATTACAGCGAATATAAAGAATATTTTGATTATAATTGCCTTTTCTTATTCGCAATTATATCATAACCGCGATTACATACAAGTATTTTCTATCAAAAAACCACATATTTATAGATTTTTTCTATGATCTGCACAGATTGGGACAGCTTGATTTGTGCAATTTTTAACAATCAAGTTGGATAATCCTTATAATTTGACAAAAAAACAGCCGGAATGAAGGAAATCTTCATTCCGGCTGTTTCACAAAATTTTTATCCTTTTTTCGGAACAGGAAGGAGCCGGCAGATAATCTGCCGGGTCTTTTTTTTCATCATATCGCCATCCATGCAATCGGGATTGGCACATTTCTGGGCTAAAATTTCTTTAAAACAGAAAATAATAATTTCATTTACCAATTCAGCATCTTCTTTTTCCAGCCATCCGGCTTCTACGATAGGCGCCATAATGAAACGGTTCCGTTCATAAATGTTCTGGCCCAGCAGCATCCGGCTAATCAGTTCCGTTTGTTTTCCTAATTCTTCCGGGAACAATTCATAATATTCTGTAATCGTATTATTCAACTCGTTGCTGTGCTTATTGAAAAAGAGGGTATAAAATTCTTTGGGGTAGTGGCAGGCATTTTCACAAAAAATATCCCATATTTCCAAAAAGGCTTCCAAAGGATCGGAGGAATAAGGGTAAGCCGCTAACTGGAGGGTATAATTCCGCAGATATTTCATACAGGCCATCAAGGACAAATGTTCAATATCCTTAAAGTAATGATATAAGGTAGCACTGTTATAGCCTGCTGCCTGGGCCACTTTCCGCAAAGAAAGCCCTTCCACGCCGTTTTGTTCGATAATCCCAATGGCTGCTTCAATAAAATAAGACATCATCCGGCGGCGCTGGATTTTCTTATTTTCCAGGCTTTGTTCCATTGCTGTCATTTTCCCTTCTTTCTTCTGGTTGCTTTAGGCAAATACGGTGATCAGGGAAGCATTGTCCCGGTTGGGATTCCCACGGCTTTCCCATAAGGCCAGCATGGCCTTGGCCCAGGCTTCCGGCGAAGGGGCTTCAAACAGGGAGTCTTTGATTTCATCTGTGGAAAGGTATTCCCAAAACCCGTCGCTGCATAACAGGAAAGCATCCCCTTCGGATATTTCCACAGGGCCGGCAAGCCCTGGCAGGCACCGCTGCTCACCGCCGATGGCCCGCAGCAAAGCGGAACGATCCTGATCTTCCCGGATGTCTTCCCAGGAAATTTCACCAAATAAATATTTTTTAAAGCTAAGGCTGTGATCCTTGGTAACACTGATCAGGGAGCCGTTTGAAAAATGGTAAAGACGGGAATCCCCAACATATCCCCAGGAAGCTTTCCCATGCCCTATGGCAAGGGCTACGGCAGTTGTCATCATATCTTTGTGGCCTTCTTCCTTCTGGCCCTCAAGGACTGTGTGGTTTGCCTGCTGGAATACATTCCCCATGGTTTCCTGACTGGGGCCATCCGGCCCCATCTCCTGGCGGAGCCCGCCTAAAATGGCTTCTGCCGCCATGCGGGAAGCGGTATCGCCTTTATGGTGGCCGCCTAAACCGTCTGCTACAACAAAAATCCCTTGTTTTTCTCCTGCCCAGACTTTTACAGTATCTTCATTGACAGGCCGTCCTCCCTGACTGGTATGGGCATATGCAGTGATCTGCATAAACATATCATCCTCCAAAATCATTTCAGTTGCTCGGCAAAAAGCATAAAAAAGGGGGACATAAACCTTTTACGGTTGATGCCCCCCTGGAAAACATAAGGAACTATTGATCATTCCACCAGTTTGGCCATAACCACAAAACGCTGATTATCGCCAGGTCCTAACACACGGGTGCATGTGGACAGGGTGATGATCTTATCTTTTGCGCTGGCTGTAACGCCAAAATCATATTTGCTTTTGGCAATGGCCTGGGAAATCATCTCATCCATAGTCAGCGTAGCCTGATTGATCGGATTGGGGTCAGGTAATTCTGCAAAGTAATATTTAAAGTCAATGGTGGTATAGAAAGCGGTAAAAATCTGGTATTTATGCTGGCCGCCGAAGGTTTTCAGATAAACATAAGGATATTGTTTGCCGAAATCTTCATAGTCATAGGCAGCCAGCTGCGCAAACATTAAGTCACTGGGATCGTTCCGGCGGATCGGGGTCCAGCAGTTGGTCCAGTTATGGCCGTAAATAACGCCGTTTGTAGAAGTAATGTTGCCGTTCCCATCAAACTTGGTGTCCTGGTCGAACCAGATAACGCCATTTTTGCTTTGCTCTTTATAGTAGCCCCGGTGGGTATAATAATCCGTATTGGAGGTATACAGTACCGGATAATCAATATTGGTTCCTGGAATGGACAGCCATCCTACCACGTCACTGTTGATTTGTTTCCATTCTTCCAGGTTCCCGGCAGTTGGAGTTTTCGCGGCAGAATCTTCCTGGTATTTTTTGGCCCGCTCATTCAGCAGAGTTTTTAACTGTTCAATATCAATGGGCTTATACCGGTCGGCCCCTGCAGCCAGCTCCTTGGGGGAAGTATCTTCTTCCTCTTCTTCCGAGGAAGAAGGCTCGGATTCAGAACTTTCCTCTGCAATGGAGGAAGATTCCGAAGGTTCTTCATCCGGCGGGGATTCGGCTTTCCGGGAGCCGCAGGCTGTGGAAGTCATAATGACAGCGGCTAATGTTAAAGCGGCAGCCCCGGTTAAGGCAGCACGGCGGCCTTTGACAGACAGGCCCTCTTTCATGTCATTGCAAACAACGTTTGCCCCTGCGCCGAAATGACAGACACTGCGCAGGAGGTCTTGTAATATCTTCATAGAAACCCTCTCGTATGTAAATTTTCAAATAGCGGTATCCAAAATACCATTGGGGCTATTATACCACATCCTTTGCAGGTTGTGGAGTAGGAATTTTAATTTTTTTTCAGCTTTTCCCGCGAAATTTTTGCCGAAACCCCCATATTTTATCCGGTTTGTATAATTTATCGACTTATTACTTTCAGAAATAAACAGAATTACTGAACTTGCGTTCCGGGATAATAATGCTCTAAAATATCGGTATAGCTCCATCCGTCTTTGGCGTAGAAGTTTGCCCCGTTCTGGCTCATGCCTACCCCGTGGCCGTAGCCCCTGGTAGTAAATGTAAAACGGCTTCCGTCGTAGTCAATATCAAAAGCGGCGGAACGCAGGTTCATCACCTGTTCCCGGAAAGCCCGTCCGGATGTAGTTTTATCGCCGACCCGGATTTCTTTCACATACTGTTCCCCTTCCGTATAGCTTTCAATGCCAAACCAGTCGTCTGGATTGTCACTGTAAGCATATAAATCGACCTTCATGGCACTTTTTACCTTGGCAGCCACTTCATTGGCGCTGAGGGAAACACTTTTTTCATAACCGTTGGCCCGCTCATCAACGGAACTGTCCACCGGAACCAGATAGCTGTAACTGCCGCCCCAGACATCGGAGGAGGCTGCCGTTACCCCGGCACTGGTGGCATAAAAAGGCGTAAAGGCAATGGAACCGCCGGAATAAACAGCTTGTCCCAATACGGACTGGCAGGCTTGGGCAACATCAGAAGAAGGGGTATTGAGATAAAAAGTAGGAACAATCCCGTGGGCATTTTGATACCGGACATAGCTGTAAGCTGCGACAGCCTGGGCTTTTAAAGCTTCCTGGGAAAAACCGGCTCCCATTTCATTCATAACAATCTGCGGGATCAGTTCTTCCGCGGAACTGCTCCGCTTACTGCCTGACGCATAAATGGTCAGGGGGCCTCCGGGATCGCTAACTTTGTCATTGCTGTCCTTGTCCTGGTTTTCTTCTTCGTTTTCATCTTCTTCCCGGCTGCTGGAATCCTGCTGGTTGGAAAGCTTTTCCGCTTCTTCCTTTTCTTTTGCAGCCTGGGCTTCCAGCTCGGCTTCCCGGGAAGCAGCGGCTTCCAGCGCCGCCATGGAAGCACGTTCTTCTTCCGCCGCGTCAGAAGCTGCTTTTGCTTCCGCGGCCAGCCGGGCCGCTTCCGAGGCGGAAGCGGCGGCTTTTGCCTGTTCTGCCTGCCGCGCGGCTTCCGCTTCCTGGGCCGCCTGGGATGCCTGGGCAGCAGCCCAGGCCTGCCGTTCCGCTTCTTCCGAAGCAGCGGCGCGGGCAGCATCCAAAGCGGCCTGGGAAGAAGAAGCCTGAGCCGCTTTCATGGATTCGGCTACCGGGTCAGTGGTGATAGCCGTAGCAGGCTCAGAAGGCCGGCTTGCTTCCGCCATCACAGGGATGTCAGGCTTCTCCTGTTGGGAAGTCAGGGATTCCTGCTGTCCGGCTGCCGTTTCCTGCTGTCCGGCTGCCGGCGCAGCAGCCTGCTGGACAGCTTTTGTGCCCTGAGAGCGGATATACTGGGCAGCATCTCCGGCATGGGCTCCGGCGGCAATCTCTTTGGAAAAGCCTTCCGGCACCTTTGGCGAAGGATTGAGCTGGTAAAGAATATCACTGCCGTCATTTTTTTCGCCTTCCCGCACCCGGCGGCCTACCACTACGGTACGGACATCCGCATTATCGGATACAGGCCCGTATTCATAGGAACAGGTGGACAGGGTAATAAATTTATCCCCGGGCTGGACATCCACATTGGAAATATAGAAGGAACGGTCGGTAACTTCTTTTACAAAATTATTGAAATTCTGTTCATTGCTCAAATCCGTGAAATAGTTGTAATAGAATACCCCGCCATATTTGGGATTGGTTGTGGAAATAAAGACCGACATGATTTTGTAGTCGTTATCCCGGTAAACGTCATCCATAGAAATGATCGGATGGGCTTTCAAAAATTCCAGCCCTTCTCCGGAGGGCTTATATTTAATCAGTTCCCCAAACATCTGCCCGTCAGTCATATTGTGCCCGTAAACAATATAATTGTCACATTGGGGATTCAGGGTGCAGCGGGCTTCAATCCACGGAACGCCATGCCGGTTGGATTTCCCTGTGAAATCCCGGCGGCTGTAATACAGGTTATCCGGCTCGTAAAATACAACCGGGTAATTGACTAAGGTGTCAGGGATTTTCAGCCAGGCCCCAATATCCTGGTTGATGCCGTAGAGGTTGGCAAATTTGCGCTGGTAATCTTCCGGATAATTGTCCGGTACTTCCAGACGTTCGCTGGCAATGATGCCGGCTTCGTATTGATCCGCCATAGCTTCTGAAAGCTTCTGGTTGCTGAAGGACTGGTAATAATAAACCCCTAAGTAACCGGCCGATCCGAAGAAAGTACAGACTGCAATGATCAGGACCACCTTGCGCAGGACTTCCCCAAAGGAATCCCCGGGGAATGGGAAAATACTGGACAGGAAACCGCCCCGTTTCTTTTCCCGTTTTTCCTTCTTCTTTTTTTTCTTTTTGGATTCCTGGCCGGGGGGAATGGGGATTTTTGCTGAAAAGGGTTTGGCCAGCTTGCCTTCCGCCGCCGCAACCAAAGAAGTTGCTCCTTCGTACCGCTGGGGCAGGGCGGCAATGACCCGCCGGGCAAAATCCAAAACAGCTAATACAAGCATCCGCTGTAAATAAGCTTCGGAAAGCCGTTCCGGAACATCCACTTCAACAGTCCATACGGCCCGGGAATCACAGACTGCTCCAAAGAAATGCTTGCCGTCCCCCGCAGCCGCAATGCCAAAACTGGCATGGGTTGTTTCCATGGCCCCCTTTGCCATAGCGGCTGCTGTCTGGGGGCTGGCAGGCCCGTATTTCTTCAGTATTTTTTCCGGAACGGCAAGAGGCCCCTGGAACCCCTTCAAATAGATCCGCCCGGAAGAATCGGTTTCTTCCAGAAGATCCTCCAGTAACCCTTCTGTCCCGTCTTCTGCGGAAGCAATGGTCATCCGGTTGGCCCGGAGGGAGCCAATGACAACATTTTGCAGGCTCACTTGATCCACACCGTAAGCGTATTCCCCGAACATCCCTAAAAGACCTTTGATGACGGGAGCCGCCAGCATGGAAGCTTCCGCTTTGGAATTGGCCTGGGTGGAAATAACCGCCTGGACTTCCCCTTCTTTGGAGCGGACCGATACAGTGGGATTCCGCAGGCTGCCATATTTGGACTCGATTTTTTCATGAACTTCTTCTTCGGAAAGGCCGAAAATATTTACCACACGGATAACGCCTCCGCCGCCGGAAAGCCGGGCCAGATAAGGCGCGACACAAGCCTGAACCATGGGAACGGCTTCCCGCTCCAGATCCGGCAGGAGGATAATCTGTTTTTTCCCCAAAGAAACCCCGCATCCAGGAGTAATGCCTTTTTGCCCAGGGAATACTATTGACTGCTCTGGCATAGCAGCTAGGCGGGAAGCTGCCTGGGGCATATTCCGGCCTGCCCGGGCATAAGCGGTCTGGATGCGTTTCAGGGTTTCCTGGTGCAGGACCAGCCGCCGCCCTAAAAAAGCCGCTAAAGTTTCTTTTGCGTTTCCTTCAGGCCCTAATCCCAGCCCTCCTACTGCTAATACCAGATCATACCGGCTGGAAGCTTTTTGAAAGGCGGCCCGCAGTTTACGGGGATCACAGCCTGCGACAGTACAGGTTTCAATGGAGATGTTTTCCGAAGCCAGGATTTCATTAAAAATCCCTGCCATATGTTCTAGCTGCGCAGGTTCTACTTCTCCGGCCCCAATCAGTTCCGCATTCATATTCTCACCGCCTTTCCCTTATTTTTGCTGCACAGGATCCATGTTTTACGGGCAGATTTCATTTTCCAATAATTCCTGCCGGGCCTGCCGGACAGCTTCCTCCAGTAAGCCTTCCAAATCCGGAATGGCTTTTTCCGCTTCCAAAACGGCTTCTAATTTTGGCTTGGTTTTGGGATGCTTGGGAGTAAATACAGTACAGCAGTCCTCATAAGGCAAGATGGAGGTTTCAAATGTACCGATCCGATAGGCAATTTTTACAATTTCATCTTTATCCATGCCGATAGCTGGACGCAGGATGGGCATTTGGCAGGCTGCCTGAGTACATGCAATCGCCTGTACCGTCTGGCTGGCAACCTGGGCCAGGCTTTCTCCTGTAATCAGGGCTTCACATTGGGTTTCATGGGCAATTTGCTGGGCAATCCGCATCATGCAGCGCCGCATAATCACTGTAAACAGTTCCTCTGGGCAGCAGTCCCGGATTTGTTCCTGAATCTTCGTAAAGGGCACCACAGTTAAAGAAACCCGTCCTGTATAAACGCTCATTTTCCGGCATAAGGTCCGTACTTTTTCCAAAGCGTGTTCACTGGTATAGGGAGGGCTGACAAAGTGGACAGCCTGAATTTCCAGCCCCCGTTTGGCCATCATATACCCGGCAACGGGGCTGTCAATTCCTCCGGAAATCAGCAACAGGGCTTTGCCGCTGGTGCCCACAGGCAGGCCCCCGGCCCCGGGAATTTGATCCGGATGGAGATAGGCCCCCTGTTCCCGGATTTCTACATAAATAATCACATCCGGCGTGTGGACGTCCACTTTTAAATGGGGGAAAGCCTCCAGCAAAACGCCTCCCAGCTCCCGGCAGATTTCCGGCGATTTCATGGGAAACCTTTTATCACTGCGGCGGGCTTCCACTTTAAAGGTGTCGGCGTCCTCCAGGATTTGCTGCAAATATTCCGGAGCGGCAGCACAAATTTTTTCAAAATCTTTTTCCACCACCGCACAGCGGGTTAAAGCCGCAATGCCAAATACTTTTTTTAACTGATCCTCTGCTTCCTCCATATCGGCTTCCTGCTGGGGCTCCACATAAATTGTGGACTGGGCCGACCAGATTTTAAACTGTCCCAGCTTTTCCAGCCTGCGGCGGCAGTTCCGAATCAGGACGCTTTCAAAATTGCGGCGGTTCAGCCCTTTCAAAGACAGCTCCCCGCATTTGAGCAAAATAACTTCTTTCATCTTTATTGAATCCCCTTACCCGTGAGCAATTGACTCTAACCCTTGGGTTAGAGCCGGAACCAGCCTTTCCACTTCTTCCCGGCTGGTATTATAAATAAAACTGACCCGCAATGCCCCATCTATCACCGGCTTTGGCAGCCCCATGGCAGATAATACCGGGCTGGCAGCCCCTTTGGAACAGGCGGAACCGCTGGAAACAAAAATATTTTTGCTTTCTAAATAATGGAGCATGGTTTCTCCCCGGTAACCTGGAATGGAAAAATTCAGAATATACGGGGAGCCTTTTTCCGGAGATAGAACCTGTACCTGTGGAACCGTCAGCAGCTTTTGCCATAACAGATCCCGCAGATCCCGAACAGCCGTATAATTCCCTTGTACCCGGTTCAGAAGCTTCTGGCAGGCAGCTCCAAAGCCTGCGATCATGGGGACATTTTCCGTGCCGGAGCGCATCCCTTTTTCCTGGCCGCCTCCCCGGATGAAAGGCGCAATATGAAGCCCCTGACGGATGTATAAAAGCCCGGAACCTTTTGGCCCCTGGATTTTATGGCCGCTGGCACTGAATAAATCAATTTCCGTGTGGCTTAACCGCAAGGGCAGCTTGCCGAAAGCCTGCACCCCGTCACAGTGGATCAGAAGCCGGGGGAAAGCACGTTTACCTTTCCGGGCAATTTCCTCAACCGGGAAAACCGCCCCGGTTTCATTGTTGACCATCATCATGCTGATAAAAGCGGTATCCGGCCTGACAGCCCCTAAAATCCGGCCCGCGTCCAGTTCCCCGTTAGGCCCCGGGGGAATGGAAGTTACTTCCCAGCCCTGGCTTTCCAGCCATTGCAAAGGCCCTGAAACGGAGCTGTGTTCTACTGCTGTTGTTACAACATGGCGTCCCCGGCGGGCATTGGCAGCGCCCAGTAAAGCCATATTGTTGGATTCACTGCCGCCGGAAGTAAAATATACACATTCACTTTTACAGCCCAATAAAGCTGCCGTGCTTTCCCTTGCCCCGGCAATGGCCCGGGCTGCCGCAGCCCCAAGGCGGTGGAGGGAGGAGGGGTTGCCGTAGCCCCGCTCCATGGCTTCCATAACCGCTTGGACGGCTTCCGGGCAGGGCCGCGTGGTAGCGGCATTATCCAAATAGGCAATCGTTTCTTCCATATCTACTTTCCCCAATACATATAACATATCATGATACATTATAGAGGAAACAACTCTTTTTTTCAATATTCTTGTAGAGATAAAATATTTTTTAAGGAAAAGCACACAATAAAGTCAAAAATATACTCGATACCGGAGGAATTTTTTATGGGCTTTTCTTTTACCAGACGTGGTTTGATCCGTTTTCTTACATTTTCTTTGGCGGCGGTGCTGGTTGCAGTCGGAATTGCCATCCAAAGCCGGGCAGAAGCCCGCCAATGGCGGATCCTGTTATCCAATCAATATGCCCGTTCCCTGGGGGAATTGTCCGCAGGCTTAACCAATATTGCCGCGGATTTGGAAAAAAGCCAGTATGCCGGGACGCCTGCCCAATTTGTCCATTTATCGGCCCGGGTCTGGCGGGAAAGCGGCGGCGCTAAAGAAGCCTTAGGCAACCTGCCAATGGGAACCCTGCCTTTGGATACCGCCTACCGCTTTTTATCCCAGGCCGGAGATTATTCCATGGCCTTATCGAAAAAAGTTTTATCCGGAACGCCCCTCACCGAAGAAGACCGGCAGAATGAGAAAGCCATCCAGCAGGCCGCCGTATCTTTGCGGGATTATGTAGATGATGCCGTTTGGAAATACCGATCCGGCAGGCTGTTGTCCCTGGCCCGGATGGAAGCCGACGGGGGAGCGGCAGCAGTACAGGCAGGCTTTGAAAATCTGGAAGAAACCATTACTTCCTATCCTACCCTGATTTATGACGGCCCCTTTTCGGATCACCTGTTGGACCGTACCCCTGTAATGACCGCCAATGCTTCCCCGGTTTCCCCGGCCCACGCCAAAGCTTTGGCTTCCATTGCAGCAGGCCTTCCCCCTGAAAATCTGACCCAGCAGGATGATGAAAATTCCGCTATGCCTTCTTATGTATTTGCATCCAATACCACTTGTATCGGCATCAGCAAAGCAGGCGGTTATTTAACTTATCTCATCAACAGCAGGCCCATTGGGGAAATCCGCCTGAGCCAGCAGGCCGTATTTTCACGGGCGGAGCAGTTCTTAAAAGAAGCGGGCCTGGAAAATATGCGGGCAAGCTACTATGAAACGGCAGACGGTATCTGTACTGTCAATTATGCCGCTTCCCAGGACGGCATCCTGCTTTATCCCGATTTGATTAAAATCGGCATTGCCTTAGATAATGGCGCTGTGGTATTTTATGACGCCAGAGGGTATCTGATGAACCACCAGCCCCGTGAACTGGCACCGCCTCTTTTGACTTCCCAGGAAGCGGCAGCTTCTGTCAGCCCTTTTTTAGAAATTTCCTCCTGGAGGCTGGCAGTGATCCCGACGCCCGGGAAAAATGAAGTATTCACTTATGAATTTTCTGCCGTGTCAAAAGACAACCCCCAGCAACAGGTTTTAGTTTATATTAACGCTGCAACAGGGGAGGAAGAAAACATCTTATTGCTGGTCCCAACCCCGGGCGGAACCCTGACAAAGTAATAAAACAGGAAAATTTATGAAATTTCCGCGAAAGTTTTCACGATTCCCTTGCAAACCGCTGCAATTCTTGACATAATAATAATTAGCAAGCCTTTTTTAATAAGGCAACCAAGTAAGAGTGGGAAGCGAGGCGAGTCAAGTTGCCAAATCATCTGACTGCCGTAATCCTTGCCGCGGGGAAAGGCACCCGTATGAAATCCCCAAAGCCCAAGGTGTTATGTGAAGTCTTATTCAAACCCATGCTGCGGTGGACGGTGGATGCCTGCCTGAAAGCAGGCATTACCGATATTGTCATTGTAGCGGGAGAGGACAAAGAATCTTTAGAAAGCCTTTGTCCGGAATGTACCTTTGTGTGCCAGCAGGAAAGGCTTGGTACAGGCCATGCCCTTATGATGGCAAAGCCCTGTTTTCATGGGGGCCAAATCTTAGTCCTGAATGGGGACGGCCCTTTTATTACCCCCGAAACCATCCAGGGAGCCTTACAGCAGCATTTGCAGGAAAAAAATGCTGTTACATTGGTTTCCGCCATTTTGGAGGACCCAACCGGATATGGGCGGGTTATTCGGGAAAACCCCATCTATATTGTGGAGGAACGGGATACTTCAGAAGAACAGCGGGCCATCCGGGAAGTCAACAGCGGGGTTTACTGGATGGACGCCGATTTCCTGGAAACGGCATTGGTTCCTGAAACCTTCCAAACCGGAAATGCCCAAAAAGAATATTATCTCACAGATATGGTGGGGGCAGCCGGAAAAGCCGGGAAAAAAGCAGGGGCATTTCCCTGCCTGGACAGCAATGAAATTTTAGGCGCCAATGACCGGAAAACTTTAACACGCCTCAATGCCATAGCCAAAACCCGCATCATAGAAAAACATTTAGATAATGGTGTAGATATCCCTTTCTTTGACGGGGTAGTGATTGGGCCGGATGTGGAAATTGAACCGGGCGCGTCCATTTTGCCTGGGACCCTCCTGCTAGGCCATACCCGGATTGGGGCTGGATGTGAAATCGGGCCAAACTCCCGCTTGGAAGATGCGGAAATCGGTGAAAATTCTAAAATAAAAGCTTCCTGGCTGGCCCGGTGCACCGTAGGCAGAAATTGTACCGTAGGCCCCTTTGCACAGTTCCGGCCCGGCGTCCATTTAAAGGATGGCGTAAAAGTGGGGGATTTCGTAGAGCTGAAAAATGCTGCTGTTGGCAATGGGACTTCCATAGCCCACCTCACTTATTTAGGGGACTGCACCATTGGGGAAAAATGCAATTTTGGCTGTGGAGTCGTAACAGCCAATTATGATGGAAAACAAAAATACCAGACCATTGTAGGAGATCGGGCTTTCATCGGCTGCAATACCAACCTGATTCCTCCAGTATCCGTAGGGGACGGGGCTTATACGGCTGCCGGAACCACTGTTGATCAAGATGTTCCTGAAGGAGCTTTGGCAATCGGCCGGAGCCGCCAGGAAATTAAAGAAAACTGGGCAGATGAACATATCGCATTTAAAAAAGGATAGCGGAAACATGGAGATAACGGCATGGAAAGCCGTTGCGTGAAAGGATGTTGAAGTCAATGAGCCTGCATGGAAAAGATATTAAAATTTTTGCTGGAAACTCTTGTGTGGGAGTTGCAAAACAAATCGCCAATATCTTAGCCTTACCTTTAGGGAAATGCCAAGTAAATCATTTTGCTGACGGCGAAGTTGCTGTTTCCATTGAAGAATCTGTACGGGGATCGGATGTATTTGTAGTCCAGTCCACTTGCAGCCCGGTTAATGACCATTTAATGGAACTTCTGATTATGATTGATGCTTTCCGCCGGGCTTCCGCCGCCCGTATTACAGCGGTTATTCCTTATTTTGGCTATGCCCGTCAGGACCGGAAAGCCAAATCCCGGGACCCGATTTCCGCAAAATTAGTCGCCAACCTGATTACAACAGCCGGTGCTGACCGGGTACTTACCATGGATCTCCATGCCTCCCAGATCCAGGGATTTTTTGACATCCCATTGGATCACCTATTAGGCGTCCCGCTGCTGGCGCCTATCTTTGCAGAAAAATTCCCGGCAGGGGAACGGGATGATATTGTAGCCGTTTCCCCGGATATGGGCAGCGTAACCCGCGCCCGGAAATTTGCCGGGCGGCTGGATGTGCCCATTGCAATCGTTGACAAACGCCGTCCAAGAGCAAATGTATGTGAAGTACTTAATATTATCGGTGAAGTCAAAGACAAACGTGTTATTTTAGTAGATGATATGGTAGATACAGCCGGGACTTTATGCGGAGGCGCACAGGCCCTGCTGGAAGTAGGCGGGGCAAAAGAAGTTTATGCCTGCGCAACCCATGCAGTCCTGTCTGATCCGGCAATCGAACGGATCCAAAGAAGCTGTATCAAAGAACTGATCCTGTTAGATACCATCCCGCTGCCTCCTGAAAAACAATTAGACAAGATAAAAATGTATCCGGTAGCCCCGGTCTTTGCGGAAGCCATTGCCCGTATTTACCAGGATAAACCGGTATCTCCTCTCTTTGACCGGGTTTAACCTTTCGAAACAGCGCAAACCTTTTAAAAGGTTTGCGCTGTCCCAGCGGCAGCAGGGAAAATTTTGATTGATGAATCTGTTATTTAATGATATACTTCTATTGCATCCAGCAAATAAAAGGAACCGTTAAAAATGAAATTTGAGTGGGACGAAAATAAAAATGTGATAAACAAAGAAAAGCATAAAATTTCTTTTGAAACGGCAGCATATGTTTTTGATGACCCTTATTGCATTGAAATGTTTGACTTTGAGCACAGTATTGATGAAGATAGATATATTGCAATAGGAAAAGTTGGAGAAGTACTGTTTGTAGTATTTACAGAAAGAAAAGATACAATCCGATTGATTTCAGCCAGACTTGCAACAAATGCAGAAAGGGAACTTTATTATGATCAAAACATTTATTATTGAAAACGGGCAAAAGCCCACCAAGGAACAGCTTAAAGAAGTTGAAAAGGCTCAAAAATATCCGATTGTTTTTGATGAAGATTGTCAGGAGCTGTCCCCTGCCATGATGAAGGCATTTAAAAGTGTGGTTGTTCAGCGCAACCGCAGAAAAAAAGCTTAAGACTATTTATTTTGCGACGGAAGCAGGGCAGAGAAAGGAATTTATAAAGAATGGACAAATATTTTACTGCAATGAATGAAAAACTGCGCCGTAAATATTATCCCCGCGGATATTTCGCCGCAGCTCAGAAATACTTTAAAAGCTCGGCAAGATTTCTGTGTGTTTCTATGGGGATTATAGGGACATTTTGCGGTTTTTTAACTGTCTTTTTTATCTATGCTACGATAAAAGAGGCGTCAAAGGGACATAGCGCGTTAAGCGGTATCCCATATATTGCTGTTCCCTTGGGACTTATGATATTCTGCATAATCATGATAGTCGCTTCCGTTCGGCGGCACAATACGAATGTCCAGCAGCTGATGGAGCAGTATGCGGAAAAGAACGGACTAACGGTTGCTGACATGCGGGCCTTTGACGAGCAGTCCGGGGCTTCTGACACTTTCCAGGTACGTCTGGCTGGGAAAAAGAAAGTCGTAGTGGATGATGTTGGAATGGGGCTGCTTACACGGGATTACCTTGTGTTCATGGATACGGTTATGAAACGGAAGGAGATTTCCTCCGTATGTTTTTATGATCATCTCCTTGTATATCCAACAAAGCATGGACAGGAAATTGTCCACGTTCTGTGCATTGGAATTGTTTCACAGCGCGGGATACAGCTCCACAGCGAAGTAAAGCGGGAAGCCGGGGAAAAACTTATGGAGCTGCTGCGGCAAAGCAACCCCGATATTAAGACATGGGATGGGGAAGTCCTGAAAGAAGAAGAATTTCAAGCGCTCTGCCCCCAGAAAGCTAAAAAACAAGGGCGAGCTATCCCATAAAGGAAGATGCTATGTTTTTTAAGAAAAAGGAAACTCTTTTTGGAACGGCCCTTTCAGGGCCGGTATCGTTTATCATTGCAGGGCTGGGAAATCCCGGATCCAAATATGAGAATACCCGCCACAATGCCGGATTTATGGCGGCTGATGCTTTAGCCGATCAACTGAACATAAAAGTCAGCCGCCTGCGCTTTCAGGCCCTTTGCGGCGAAGGAATGATTGGCAGTAACCGGATATTGTTAATGAAACCAACTACTTTTATGAACAATTCCGGGGAAGCCATTGCTCAGGCGGCCCGGTTTTATAAAATCCCGCCGGAACATATTTTAATTTTTTCCGACGATATCAGTTTGGAACCTGGCCGGCTGCGTGTCCGTGGAAAAGGAAGTGCCGGCGGTCATAACGGCTTAAAAAGTATCATTGCCCTTTTAGGCAGTGAAAATTTCCCTAGGATCAAAATCGGCGTAGGCCAGAAACCCCATACGGATTATGATTTGGCAGACTGGGTATTGGGGCGCTTGGGGGAAAAAGAATCCCTTTTATTAAAAGAAGCCTGTACCCGTGCTGCGGAAGCCGCCAGTATGATTGTTTCCGGAAAAATGGATCAGGCTATGAATTTATATAACGCATCCCCGGCAAAACAGGAGCCGGAAAAGCTATGAGGGCTGTTTCAGAGCAGCCAAGAGGTGAGGGAATGGAAGGATTCGTAAAGCTCTTAGAGAGCCTGCCAGAGTACCGGAAGATTGCAGGGGCCTTGCGGTTACACAACACTCCGTTATTGGCAACGGGGCTTTCCAATATACACAAAGCCCATTTTATTGCATCCCTGCACGCCGCTTTTGAAAAAGCGGCCCTGGCAGTTGTTTCAGATGAAGCAGCAGCCGTCCGTTTGTGTGAAGACATCCGCATTATGTCCGGCGATCCCCAGGCAGCCTTTTTGTACCCCTCCCGGGAACTGTGCTATTATGAAGTGGACAGCGTGTCCCGGGAATATGAACATGCCCGTTTAGCAGTCCTGGGGGCTTTATCTGCAGGGAAAAAGCCGGTAGTGGTTTGTTCCGCCCAGGCGGCATTGCAGTATACCATCCCGCCTGAAATATTGAAAGCCCGGACAATGACTCTGCACCAGGGGGAACAGAAGGACCCTTCCCAGTTAGAAGCTTTCCTGTTAGCCGCAGGCTATACCCGCTGTGATCAGGTAGAAGGCGTCTGTCAGTTTTCCCGGCGGGGGGGCTTATTAGACTTTTTCCCGCCCCATATGCCGGATCCTTTCCGGATTGAATTTTGGGGTGATGAAATTGACACCATATCCACCTTCAAAACCGATACCCAGCGGCGGGTGGATACGGTTAAAAGCGTATCCATTACGCCAGCTGCGGAAGTTTCGGAACAGCCGGAAAAACTCCTTCGCCTGTTAAAAAATGCTATGAAATCCTTACGGGGGACAAGGGGCAAGGCTGCAAAAGAAAAACTGACAGCAGATATTGAAAAATTGGAAAGCGGCTTATCCATGCCAACGGTTGACCGCTTTTTGCCTTTGTTATACACGCCTGCCACAATCTTTGACTATGTGGACGGGATTTTTTACTTGTGTGATCCGGCAAACTGCCGGGAAGCATTGCAAGCCTTACAAAAAAAGGATCATGAAGAATTAGGGCTTTTATTGGACGAAGGGATTCTCTTTAAAGGCTGTGATACTTTTTCCGGGGACTGGGTGGAATTGCAGCGGATCGCGTCCCAGCGGGACACTTTGTTAATGGATGCCTTTACCCGTTCCGTAGGGGATATTCCCTTGCGGGATATGCTGGAGATCAATGCAATCCAGCTTTCCTCTTGGAGCGGCGAGCTGGCCCCGTTGCAGGAAAATTTGCGGGATTATTTAAGCCGGGGATACCGGGCTGTGGTTTTTGCTGGGACAGCAAGAGCGGCGGCTTCTCTGGCAGAGGATCTGAACCGGGAAAAAATTCCTGCCCAGGCCCGGGAAGACGCTGGACTGCCTGCGCCGGGTACGGTCTTAATTATCGGCAGCGGCATGAGTGCCGGTGTAGAATACCCGGACATCAAGCTGGCCGTTATTTCCCAGTCCAAATCCGTTTCCCAAGGGGAGGGCCGTAAACGGCCTGCCCGCCATAAGCCTGGGAAGCAGCTCCGGGATATCAGCGACCTGGTTCCCGGGGATTATGTTGTTCACGCAGCCCATGGAATCGGTGTTTTTAAAGGGATTGTGAAACGGGAAATCCAAGGTGTTACAAAGGATTATATCCAGATCCAGTATGCAGGGACAGATATGCTGTTTGTACCCGTCACCCAGTTGGATCTGGTAACAAAATATGTAGGAGCCAGGGAGGACAGTAATGTCCGATTAAGCAAGCTGAATTCTACGGAATGGCAGAAAACCCGTGCCCGGGTGAAAAAAGCCGTGGCAGAAATGGCAAAAGAACTGATTGCCTTATATGCAAAACGCCAGCAGACAAAAGGATATGCCTTTTCTGCGGATACGGACTGGCAGAATGATTTTGAACGGCGGTTTCCCTACGAAGAAACAGAAGATCAAATCCGCTGTATCAGTGAAATCAAAGGAGATATGGAATCTTCCATGCCTATGGACCGGCTGCTTTGCGGTGACGTAGGCTTTGGAAAAACAGAAGTTGCTTTGCGGGCCGCTTTCAAATGTATTATGGACGGCAAACAATGTGCATTGCTGTGCCCTACCACCATTCTGGCCTGGCAGCATTTCCAGACCGTTAAAAAACGGATGGAAGGGTTCCCATTAAAAATTGAACTGCTTTCCCGGTTCCGGACAGCCAAGGAACAGAAAGAAATTTTAAATGAACTGCGCCGGGGGGAAGTAGATATGATAATCGGCACCCACCGTCTGGTACAGAATGACGTTGTGTTTAAGGATTTAGGCTTATGTATCATTGACGAGGAACAGCGTTTCGGGGTCCGCCATAAAGAAAAATTTAAAGAAATGCGGGCTTCCGTAGACGTGCTCAATTTATCCGCGACCCCTATTCCCCGGACTTTAAATATGGCAATGAGCGGCATCCGGGATATGTCCGTATTGGAAGAAGCCCCCCAGGATCGCCATCCGGTCCAGACTTATGTAATCGAACATGACTGGGGCTTGCTGGTGCAGGCAATCCGCCGGGAACTGCGGCGGGACGGGCAAATTTTTTACCTGCATAACCGGGTAGAAAGCATCCAGGGCTGTGCGGCCCGTCTTGGGGAACTGATTCCGGAAGCCCGTATCACCGTAGCCCATGGGAAAATGGCAGAAGAAGAATTATCCCGGGTATGGCGGCAGCTTCTGGATCATGAAACAGATATTTTAGTCTGTACCACCATTATTGAAACTGGAGTAGATGTACCTAACTGTAACACTTTAATTATCGAAGATGCGGATTATATGGGCTTATCCCAGCTTTATCAGATCCGGGGACGGGTAGGACGTTCTTCCCGGCGGGCTTATGCCTATTTCACTTTCCGGCCCAATAAATCCCTTTCCGAAATTGCCTCCAAACGTCTGGCGGCCATCCGGGAATTTACTTCTTTTGGTTCCGGCTTCCGGATCGCCATGCGGGATTTGGAAATTCGTGGTGCAGGCAATATATTGGGAGCCCAGCAGCATGGGCATATGGAATCCGTGGGATATGATATGTATATTAAACTCCTTGGAGAAGCCATTGCAGAGGAAAAAGGAGAAAAGCCGGAACATACAGCAGATGCCTGTATGGTAGACATCCGGGTTGGGGCTCATATTCCGGAAAACTATATTGATAATTTAGCTCAGCGTATTGATATTTATAAAAAAATCGCAGGAATTCAAAATGATAATGACGCAATGGATATTATAGATGAACTCATCGACCGTTTTGGAGAACCGCCCCAGGCGGTCAAAGGCTTAGTGGACGTAGCCCTGGTACGGAATGCGGCGTCAGCTATGGGGATTGCAGAAATTTCCCAGCGTGGAGAAGCCATTTTATTATATCCGGAAGTTTTAGATATGAGCCGTGCCGGAAGCCTGGCAGTTAAATTGCGGGGCCGGGTCATGGTCAGCGGCGGGGCGCGGCCTTACATTACCGTAAAAATCCCCAAAGGAACCGATCCTGTATCAACGATCCGGGAAGCTTTAAATGCTATGGCTTCATAAAGGAAAAAGGATGTGAAAATGGATGCCAATGGAATATATCCGGCGATTCCGCCGTTTTGGAACGGCACTATTAGCGGCAGGAATGGCAGTTACCCTTTCTGTGACGTCTTTAGCGGAAGGAACCCTCTATTTATTAAATGGCACTGTAAAGAAAACACCTCCTGCTTCATCCAGTGCAGGAGGCATGGCGGAGCGGGATTCTAAAGGAGAGGGCCACAGCTCAACCTATTATGGGATTTCTTCCATTACAGAAGAAATGCGGCAGAATGGGCCTCTTTATTACAGCGGCAAAAATTCCAGGGAAGCGAAAGCGCCCGAAGGGCCAGTCCCTAAGGATGCCGGAGGTATAACACCCAGTGAACTGGCGGAAAAATATCATATTGCGATTTTAGACCGCGCCGGCTACTTAAAAGGGCCATATGGGGCCCAGGCAGTCGCTTTGATAGATGGAGGGCTGTCGAAATATTCAGCAGAATTTGTCCGGAGCCTGGTGGACAAATGGGTGGCAGAGGGCCGGTTCTTCTGTATCAATCTGTATTATCCGGAAACCCAGGTCGCCTTCAAAGGAGCTACCGAAATCAATACCAATACAGTTTGTATCAACCTGTGTATTCCTATGGGAGAAAATCCTGGCGGCGTTTCGGTGAATACCGTTTCCCATGAATTTGGCCATACAGTTTTTGCTTATTTGGAAAAGCAAATGGGCGAAAAAAATTTAGCCCGTCAATGGACAGCATTAAACGGGCCATATGATTATGGCAGTAAATCGCCGGAACGGGCAAAGGCTTTTGTCAGCAGTTATGGCTCTTTATATTATTATGAAGATCCGGCAACCATCTTTGAAGCGTTTGCAGACGCGCCGGAAATTACATCTCAAAAATTAGCGGATAAAAATTACAGCCTGTTAAAGAACAAGGCCGAATTTTTAGAACAATGTATCGAAAAATATATCGGAACCCCGGGAACTTTATTTACAACTGTATGGAATACCATCAACCAGCCCAATTAACCCGCTTTAAAAGTTTTACTTGATTTTTTTCAAAAAATCGCGGTTTCCAAAGGCAGAGCCTTTGGCCGCCCTTCGCAAAGGGCGGAACGCTTGATCCTGTGAAGCGTATTTTTCGGGTGAATTGCCGCCTAAAAGGCGGCAAGAGGGTGCTTTTTACAAGAGAAAAAGCACCCTCTTTTCTTCTTCTTAAGAAATAAATTGCAAAATGCGGGAACATACCCCGTTCCAGGATAAATGCTGCAAATCAAAAGAAGGCGGGCTGCCTAAAGCAAGGCAGGCTTCTATTTCTTTTGCAAGGGCCGCTTCAAAGGCCGGCAGGCTTTCCGGATTGGGTTCGTCAGCATTGCGCATTTCCGGCAGGGAAACAAAATGAACATTATGCCCCGGAATACTGTTGTCCAGCCAGGTTTTTACACCGGGTATATCGGTGCATACCACATTCAAGCCGCAGGCCATAGCTTCCAAAATCACCAGAGGGAGACCTTCATAAAAAGAAGGCAGAACAAACAGCGTACACCGGTTAAAAGCTTCCGCTAAGTGGGGCTGATCCAGACGGCCTAAAAATTCTACTGGATTATGGCAGGCATCCGCTAATTGATGGATTTCAATCAGCTCCTGTTCATTGCCAGCGCCGCCAGCCAGCTTTAAAGGAAATGGAGCCTGGATCTGCCGGATGGCCCGCAGCAGGCTCATAACTCCTTTCTTTTCAGCCAGCTTCCCTGCAAAAATAACAGCAGGCTTGCGGGGAAGCTCCAGTTCCCGAAAAACAGCGGAATTATAACCAGTGCCAATGACAGAAATCTTTTGGCTGTCAATGCCGCAGATTTTTTGAATGACTTCTTTCTGGCTGGCATGTAAGGCAAAAACATGATCCAAGGATTGCAAATGCTCTAAAATAAAATCCTGCCGGAGGGAATGTTTTTGAAGCTGCCGCAAACCTGTCCCGTGGCAAATGGCAACTACATAACGGTTTGGAAATTTATGGCGGATTAAAGCAGTCAAGAAATATAAATGATGGCATAAAATAATATCAGGCTGAAAGGATTCAACTGCTTGTTGAGCCGTTTCCAAAAAAGCTTTGGCAAAACCTTCTAACATTTCATCCGTCATTTGACGGTATATGGTGCTTTCATAAGGCATTTCGTCTGACATGCCCGCAATGGGGAAAGGCAGGGCCTGGGAACGGAAATAAACAGGAAAAAAAGCAACTTCCGGGGGAAAAGCAATGGTATCATCTGGATAAACACCAGCAATAACAGCTTGTGTATGGCCCATTTGGGCAAAGGATTTGACTAATTCTGTTAAATAGATACCGCTGCCTGTACTATGCGGCTTCTGTGCAGTAATGCTTAAAATTTTCATTTAATAGCCCCCTGTTAAGTAAAGCGGAGTTTTCCAAGCTGTGTCCCATAGATAATTTTTAACTGTAAAGTTAATTCCTTTATTTCATTCAAACGTTTTAAATCTTTATTCAAATTGACAAAAAACAGTTCTTCCTGTAAAAGCTCAAATAAAGCTGATCCTTGACGGGAAGCTTCATCATCTGCCCGCAGTGCACCGCCTAATTCAGCAAAAATATTTTCCGTAGCTAATAATAAACGGTTTGCTTCTTCAAAGCGGTTTTTTGAGAAAGCTTCTTTTGCCCCTGTCATATTTAAGACAGCCCGGTCTAATAAGGCATAACCTTGTTCCTGAGGGGTCATGGAAGCAAGATAATGGGACTTCACAGTAAAATTGTCTATTGTATCCACCCCCTTTTGTTCTATTTTAACATATTTTTTTATGAATGCAAATTAGGAATTGCAAATATGTTTCTTGCCTGCTATAATAATGATTAGGAAAGTATTGGATTATCCAACAGGTTCTAATACATTACTTGATTAAAGGAGGAATGGTTATGAGTTTGAATTCAATAGGCGCTTACCGCAGCAATGGCAATATGATGCAAAACTACTTTAATGCAGCCAATGCCTTGACAAGCCGCAGCATCCGTAATATTGCATCTGGCTACCGGATCAATTCTGCGGCAGATGATGCAGCGGGCCTTGCTATATCAGAGCAAATGAATGCCCAGTTGACAGGGCTGGGACGTGCCGGACAAAATACCCAGGATGCAATTTCCATGGTCCGTACAGCAGACGGTATTTTAGGCAATGTGAGCGAAATTACTTTGCGGATGAAGGATTTAGCAGTAGAAGCCGGAAATGGTATCCTTAGTAAAGAACAACGGGCTTCCATTCAGGATGAATATAACCAGTTGGCACAAGAAATTGACCGGATTGGCCAGGCATCCAATTTTAATGGAAATAAATTGTTTGACGGCTCCACCTATACCATGCAGGTCGGTGAAGGTGCCGGAGAAACCCGTGAAATTACGATGGGTGAAATTTCTGCAAAAGCGCTGGGCTTGGACCAAGTAAATCTCATGTCCGTAGAAGGAGCCTCCAAAGCAAATGATGCAATCCGGGCAGCAAGTGACAATGTTTCCAGCCAGCGGGGTGCATTAGGCGCAATGGAAAATGGTATGCAGCATGTGTTCAACAATCTGAACAACCGGTATGAAAACCTGACTGCAAGCGTAGCTCGGATTAAAGATTCGGATATTGCAAAAGAAATGATGAACCATACAAAATCCAGTGTACTTTCCCAAACTTCTATGGCAATGATGGGCCAAATGCGCAATATGATGGAATATAATGTTTTGCAGCTTTTGAGATAATTTTGCTGCTGAAAACAAAATGATACTAAAAAAATCCGGCTTTCCCTTTTCTTGGGGGAAAGCCGGATTTTTAATATTCAATCCCAGGACGGGCAGACAAGCCTTTTTGATAGGGGTGGCGGCGGGCTTGCATCTCTGTAATATAATCCGCTTTTTCTGCAACCCAGGAGATCGGCTGATGCCCAGTTAAAACAATCTCCATATCTCCATGGCTATCTAAAATATTTTCCAATTTTTTTTCATCTAACAATCCTAATGATAAAGCATCCCCGGCTTCATCAAGAACGAGCAGCCCCTTTTGACCAGTATAAACCGAAACTTTTTCCAAAAGCCGGTTATGCAGATCTTTTGTAGCATTTTTTTGCATGGGGGTCATAGAGGATACAAAACCGGAAGCAGCTTTTCCGGCAAAAACCAAAGCACCGCATTGTTTTAATATCTGACATTCCCCACTGGAACCATCTTTTAAAAACTGCACAACCCATACGGGCATACCATGTCCCAAGGCCCGCAAAGCAAGCCCCATAGCAGCAGTGGTTTTTCCTTTTCCATTTCCATAGTAAAAATGGATACAGCCTTTCCCCAATTAGGACAGCCCCTTTTGTAAATGTTCCGCATTTTGTTCCATTAACGAAAGATATGTCACCCCGTTTTGGAAATCCTCTTTGCTGACATTGTGGCAGGAATGAAATAATAAAAGCTCTGCTCCAGTTGCTTCTGCTATGGAACGGGCAGTTTTTTCATCTGTCAATTCCTGACAATAAATTACAGGAATCCCAGCAGACTGAATATAATCAATCACATGAGCCATTGCCTGGGCACTGGGTTCTGTTTCAGCCGAGCAGGAATCGTAAGGGGAAAGAGGCTGTAAGTTATATTCTTCGGCGAAATACCGGCAGGCAAACCGGCTTCCAAAAACAAAATCCTGACGTTTCCCATTCCGGGCAATTTCCCGGAAATTGGAATCCAGTTGATCTAATTTTTCTAAATAAGCGGAACTGTTTTTTTCATAAGCAGACTCATGCTGGGGATCAGCTTGGCAAAGGGCTTCCGTAATATTTTTTACCATTTGTTTCGCCTTAACCGGGCTGGTCCAAATATGAGGGTCAAACCCGGCATGATCCCCATGTTCGGAATGGTTTCCTTCTGGTTCTAAAGAGATCCCTTGAGAAACATCCACAGCTAAAAAATCGGAGTCATCAAAGCCAGCTAACATTTTTGGAACCCAAGGCTCCATTCTATCGCCTGTGTAAAGGAAAAGCTGGGATTGGGAAATTTGAATCATATCATTGGGAGAAGGCTCAAAAGAATGACTTTCCGCGCCTGGCGGTAAAAGCAAAGTAACATCTGCATATTCCCCAGCAATTTGCCGGGCAAAATCGTATTGAGGGAATAAGGTAGCCATGACAGAAATTTTTTCAGATGATACTTTTTCAGGTACCGTTTTAGAGGCACAAGCGCTTAAAATAATAACAAGCGATAAGAATATTGGAAAGAGCTTGTAAAGATATTTCATTTTAGGTTCTCCTTAGAGGCTTTTTGTGCGCAGTCTTCACACAGGCCATAAAATACAGTACGGCCGCTGTGAATGGTAAAATGATGGACATCAAAAATATGCTGTTCCAGTTGTTCCAGATAAGCACATTCTAAATGGAATAATTTCCCGCAGTCCACACATTTTAAATGGAAGTGTTCCTGACAGGTATCCCCTGCAATATATTGGAAACAGGCACTTTCACCTTCAGCGGTAAATTTGCGCACCAGGCCATCTTCCACCAGCCGTTCAAAATAACGGTATATGGTTGTTTTGCCTACTGGTTCCCCTTTATGGCGGAGATCTTCTGCTGCATCTTCTACGGTAATATGGCGGTGACTGTTGGCCATGAGATAATTCAGGATGCGCTGGCGCTGTTTGGTTTTATATCCCTCCGGCATAAGCTTCCCCTTCCCGGCAAAAATGAAAATGGGTTCTGAATCCAAATTGTAATGCCCTTTTGTCATTTTGTCAAGGAATATGGAAGCAAATACTTCAATAAAGAGATAATTATATTATTTAGCGATCCAGCAAATCCTGATAGCTCACACCCAAAACTTTTGCAATAACTTTCAGTTCAATATCAGTTACAAATCTTTTTCCACTCTCTATTCTTTGTACCGCATTTTTATCAACATCAAGTCCTGCAATTTGAAGCATATCAGCCAGTTTCCGCTGGGACGTTTTCTCCGGAAGACTTTCCCTGATTTCTTTCAATTTTTGTCCGCAAATATTATTTTTGCCGCCTTCAGTTTTATTTTTATACATAGATTTTTCTCCGATTTGACATTTAGCAATTGTCATTTTCTCTATTATGTGCTAAACTATCAAACAGATTGACATTTAGTAAATGTCAAAATATATTTTTATAAAGGAGAGTTATCTATGAACAGTGTATTGTCAGATTTATACGAGGGCAAAATTTTTCCGGCAGAAGAATATTCTTCAAAAAGCGAAACATACCAAAAACTCCGTCAGAAATATTGTAGATGTTATGAAGATTTTATCAAAACGTTGCAAAAACTCGATCCGCCTTTAGACACTGAATTTATTAGAATTATGAATGAACACCTTGACATGGTGCCTTTTGAATTTTCAGAAACATTTATTGACGGATTCCGGCTGGGCGCAAGAATGATGATTGAAGTTTTTCAAAATGATTTACATATTCGATAAAAATAAAAAAGGAAGCAAGATTAGACTTGCTTCCTTAAAAAATTTCTGATCAGCGGGAACGGGGGCCGCCCTGGAAAACGGCAACTGAACGGGGACCTAATTCCATAGAACCGGCAACAAAAGGCATCCGGTCTTCTGGAAGGACAGCATCTGGGCCGTCAACAAAAGTATTGACAGCTAAACGCCAGGAATAATTGGAAGGCAGGGAAGGCAGATTGACCGTCAAAGGCTCCCAATAAGCGTTAATTGCCAGATAAACAATATCATCAATGGAAGAATCCTGAACCCGTCCGGCAAACATAACGCCAATCAAGCGGTCTTTCCATTGGAAATTATGCTGCCAAGGCTGTGTGCTGTGGATGCTCAAAGGCGGGAATCCGCAGACTGCTGCACAGGTATTGCGGCGGATAACATCATGGCTTTTACGGAAAGCGATCATATAACGGAAAAAGTCAAAAAGATCCTTATTTTCCTTTAAAAGGTTCCAATTCAGCCATGAAATTTCATTATCCTGGCAATAAGCATTGTTATTTCCATACTGGCTGTTGCCAAATTCATCCCCGGCTAAAAACATAGGAGTCCCCCGGCTGCACATCAATACAGCACAGGCATTCCGGACCATCCGCCGCCGCAGGCATAAAATTTCCGGATCGTCCGTTTCTCCTTCTGCGCCGCAATTCCAACTGCGGTTATCATCGGTACCGTCTGTATTATTCCAGCCATTTTCTTCATTATGCTTTTGATTGTAAGCGTACAGATCGTGGAGGGTGAATCCGTCATGACAGGTAATAAAATTGATCGAAGCATTGGAACGCTGTTCCGGATTATAAAGATCAGGGGAACCAATAATCCGGTTGGCAGCCGCCCAGGCAGTACCTTCATCCCCTTTTAAGAAGCTCCGCAAATCATCCCGGTATTTTCCATTCCATTCGGCCCACCGGCTCCAGGAAGGGAAATTGCCTACCTGATATAAACCGCCGGCATCCCAGGCTTCAGCAATGAGCTTCACATGGCCTAAAATGGGATCGAAAGCCAGACTTTGGAGCAGAGGCGGTTTCAGCATAGGGGAACCGTCTTCATTGCGCCCTAAAATAGAAGCTAAATCAAAACGGAAACCATTTACCCGGTAAGCAATGACCCAATAACGGAGGCATTCCAAAATCATTTGCTGTACAATGGGATGGTTGCAGTTCATTGTATTTCCGCAGCCGCTGAAATTGTAATATTTTCCATCCGGTGTCAGCATATAATAAATATTATTATCAAAGCCTTTAAATGAAAAATAAGGGCCTTCTTCATTTCCTTCCGCAGTATGATTGAACACCACGTCTAAAATAACTTCAATGCCATGGTCGTTACACATTTTCACAAGGCTTTTTAATTCATTGCCTTCCCGGTTATATTCCCGTCTGGCAGCATAGCTGGTATTGGGAGAGAAAAAGCTTACCGGATTATAACCCCAGTAATCCAATAATTGCCTGCCATTATATTCCCTCTGATCCCTGGTTTCATCAAATTCAAAAATAGGCATCAGCTCAATGGCATTGATCCCTAGGCTTTCCAGGTAAGGGATTTTTTCCATCATCCCTTCAAAAGTGCCAGGGTGAAGGACCAGGGAGGAATTATGCTTGGTAAAACCACGGACATGGGCTTCGTAGATGATTAAATCTTCCATAGGGATTAAGGTAGGACGGCGGTTTCCCCAGTCAAAATCATCTTTTACAACACGGGCTTTATAAGCATCCCCTTTGACAGGTTTTGCGCCCCAAACCCGCTGTCCGGTAACTGCTTTTGCATATGGGTCCAAAAGCAGCTTAGTTTTATCAAAAATAATCCCTTTGGCCGGATCGCTGGGGCCGTCTACCCGATAAGCATATTCAAATTTTTCAATATCCAATCCGAATACAATAATAGAATAAACATTGCCAATCCGGTAGTGCTCAGGGATTTTAATAATGGCATAAGGTTCTGTTTCCTGCCGGTGGAACAGCAGCAATTCACAGGAAGTGCCATGATGGGAATGAACAGTAAAATTAACACCACAAGGGATAGCAGTAGCACCTGGGCTTTCATAAAATCCTGGCCGGACATCAAACCCATCAATATGATCTAATGGTATCAAATGAATACTGCTGGCAGTCTTTACCATAAAACCATCTTCACTTTTATCATGAGCGTAGTTGGGTTGATTTTCTATGGTCATATTTTTAAATCCTCCTTATATGCCCAGCGTAGCTCTTATTAGTTAAGCCGCAAGGGTGAAAAATCAAAAAGAAACAAAAAACCGGGAATCCATTGGACCCCCGGCTTTAGCAGACACAAAAACTTATTTGAGTTCAACCGTAGCCCCGGCATCCTCAAGTTTTTTCTTAATTTCTTCAGCGTCAGCTTTGGAAACGCCTTCTTTAATAGGCTTCGGCGCTTCGTCAACAACAGCTTTTGCTTCTTTCAGGCCCAAACCAGTGATTTCTTTAACCAGTTTGATAACGCCCATTTTAGAACCGCCAGCAGATTGCAGGATAACATCAAAGGAATCTTTTTCTGCTTCAGCAGGAGCTGCGGCAGCACCAGCACCAGCAACCATAACAGGAGCAGCAGCAGAAACACCAAATTCTTCTTCGATAGCTTTCACCAGTTCATTCAGTTCTAAAACAGTTAAGCCTTTTACTTCTTCAACAAATTTTAAAATCTTTTCAGAAGCCATAGAATATTACCTCCTACTAACTAAAATCTTTTCAATTTTTTATGATTCCCCGGAAGCCTTATTCAGCAGCAGGGGCCTCTTCTGCCGGGGCAGCATCCCCAGCGGGTTCGCCTTGTTTTTCAGCAATAGCGTTCAAAGCCACAGCCAGACCACGGATATTGCCTTGTAAAGCACTGCACAACATGGACAGCAATTCTTCCCTGCCCGGCAGCTTGCCTAACTCATTGACTTTAGCCGCATCAATCACGCCGCCGTCCACAAAACCGGCTTTGATTTTGAAGCTGTCTTTGTGCGCACCGGCATACTTGGTCAAAATTTTAGCAGCGGCAATTTGGTCATTCTGGCTGATAGCAAGAGCAGTAGTACCTTCCAAAACATTTTCCAGATCACCATAACCGACTTCTTTAACTGCAAAGCGGAGCAATGTATTTTTAACAACTGTGTATTCAATACCGGCTTCACGCAGTTCTTTACGAAGCTTTGTATCATCAGCTACTGTAATGCCTTTATAATCGACAACGACACCAGCAGCAGCATTTTTCAGCTTTTCGGTGAGCTGCACAACGCTTTGCTTTTTTTGTTCCAAAACTTTTGCGCTTGGCAAATTGATTCACCTCCACGTCTTATTGGGAAACAAACAATGAAAAAAGCTCTTTCCACATACCGCGAAAAGAGCATAAAAGCCAACTATAAAAAAAGCTTCAGCACCTCTCCTCGGCAGGCGGGAAAACCCTTTATGTCATTGATGACACCTGCTGTCTTTGGACAGCTTTTTTATTATAGGGCAAACCTGGCATTTTGTCAAGCCCTCCAGTGATTGCAGAGGGGCAGAAAAAACAATTTTTTTCTGAATTTGTTGTAATTTTATAAATCATTGTATATAATAACGTTTATGAATACGAAAAGGATTGAAAGAGGATAAGTTTATAATTTATGTTAAAAGAAATGATATTTTCGATTTTGCGGCCCTTTCTCACTTTTTATGCCATATGGCGTTATCAAAGCATCTGGGGGCTGAAAGAGCATTTAAAAACCCATCCCGGGAAACTAATGGAGCTGACTTATTTACATTTTTTCATGAACAAAGGCAGCTTTGTAGGGCTAAACAGTGAAATCAAAGGAGTTCCTTGTTTTCCCCATGGCGTCCAGGGGATTTTCATTTCCAATTCGGCAGTAATTGGGAAAGACGCGGTTATTTTCCAGCATGTGACAATTGGATCGAATACGCTGCCGGATAGCAAGCACCCCGGCAGCCCTGTCATTGGGGATCATGTTTATATTGGGGCAGGGGCAAAAATCATCGGAGGCATTACAATCGGGGATTATTGCAGGATAGGAGCCAATGCTGTTGTTTATGAGGACATGCCGCCTCATTCCGTAGCCGTTTGCGCATCCACCCGGATTGTCCAAAAAGCCAATTTAGATAATACTTATCGGACTACATTAGGCGGGAAAGGGTATTACTTTCAGGATGGGAAGCTTCATCCAGGAACCCCGCCGGAGAAAGAATAAAATAAGCTGCTGGGAAGAAATCCTGGCAGCTTTTTTATTTGGGTATTCAAAGGTTAGACTCCCGGTCATCCAAACAGCAGTCAATGAAAAAACGGGGCCTTTGTTTGGTTTCCTGATAAATTTTGCTGATATATTCCCCTAAAATCCCTAAACAAAGCAGTTGGATGCCCCCTAAGGCCCAAATGGAGCCCATCAAGGTAGCCCAGCCGCTGACCGTTTTTCCAAAGAGCTTGTCCGCTAAAATCCAGGCCAGGCTTAATACGCTGAGGCAGAAGATAATGACGCCAAGCCAGGTAATAAAGCGGATGGGCTTCACGGAAAAAGAAGTGACGCCGTCAATGGCAAAAGCCAGCATTTTTTTTAATGGATATTTGGATTCCCCGGCAAAACGTTCATTCCGTTCATACTTCACAACAGAAGTCCGGAATCCGATTAAAGGGACGATCCCCCGTAAAAATAAATTGACTTCTTTAAATTCCGCTAAAGCGTTTAAAGCCCGTTTTGACATCAGCCGGTAATCGGCATGGTTTTCCACAATTTCTACGCCCAAAGCCCGCAGCAGCTTATAATATCCCACAGCCGTAGTCCGTTTAAATACAGTATCTTTTGTACGGGAAGAGCGCACCCCATAAACAATATCGCTGCCTCCCTGGTATTCCAATAAAAACTGATCCACAGCTTCAATATCGTCCTGCAAATCGGCGTCCATAGAAATGACAATGTCGGCAGGCTCCCGGGCAGTCATCAGCCCTGCAATTAAAGCATTCTGGTGGCCCCGGTTATGGGAGAGCTTCAAACCGGAAAACAAAGGGTTTTCCTGATGAAGGGATGAAATCTTTTCCCAAGTGCTGTCTTTGCTTCCGTCGTCTACAAAAAGCACCCGGCTTTTCGGAGAAACCATTTCTTTTTTGATTAAGGCAGTCATTTTTTCCTGAAGGCGGCGGGCTGTTTCCGGCAGGACTTCTTCTTCATTATAACAGGGGACTACGATATATAAAATATCTGTCATTGTTCCGACTCCATTCCCCCAGTATCCGGGCTGTTTTCTTCTGAATCGATTGGTTTCTGATCAAAATCCGGCAAAATAAAATTTTCCTCCATATCTCCAAAGGGCGGGGCTGGAATTTGGTATTCAATGCCTGGCAAAGCTGCATATTTCCGGTCAAAACAATGGTTGCGTTTTCTTCTGGGGGGGAGGAAGAAATGGCATAAGCATAAGAATATTCCTAAAATAATAATGCCTGCAACAGACAATCCAATTCCTAAGGCCAGACCCGGGGTGTGGTAAACAAAACGGATCACATTATGTCCGGCAGGGGCACGGACTGCCATAAAGCCAATATCCACTTTTTCAATAACAGCAGGCTGGTCATTGACAAAAGCGCTCCAACCGGAATCATAGGGGACAGAATAAAAGACTAAATTTTCTTTGGGCAAATCAATTTCAGAGGTAAAGCCTCTGTTGTCAATTTCAAACAGGCTTCCCGCAGTCTGGCGCCGGTTATTGCAGTCGGTTTCGTAATCGGTTTTGTCCAGGTATTCATAATTTTCCAAAGGCATACGTTCTAAAATGTCACTATGGCGCACAGCCGCTTCATTTTTCAGCACCAGCACCCGCAATAATGCAGCGGCGCGGCGTTCCTGGGGTAAATCCTCCCAATCCCGCACCGTAATATAATAGTCATAAGTGAATCCCATAGGAATCCAATACTGGTTTTCATAAATATTATACCCCAATTGATTGGAAACCAATTCCCATCCAGGCATTAAATTTTCCTGATTTTCTTCATCTTCCTTAACGAAAAACCATCTGGTAGATAATAAAGAGCGAAGCTGGTAATATTTTGTTTCTGGTTTGGAAGAAACATCCCGTTTTACGCCTGTTTTTGGGTAAAACTCCATCAAAGAAGTTGGTACGATACTGTGGAAAGCCTGCAAATTTGGCAAATGCCAGAACATGCCTAAATTATCCATGCTGTCATAAAGATCGGAACGGGCAAATGCGCTGTCATCCAAATCCAATTCATAGCGTCCGTCCAAAGCCACATCCCGAATAAAATCCATATCATCGGAATGGCATTTTCCCATGGCAATAAAGGTAATGGAATAAGCCACAATCATAACACTTAAAGCACCTGTCAGCCAGCGGATATAAGAAAGCTTCCGGCTTTTGGAACGCCAGATCAGGAAAAGTGCAGCCAGCCCCAATAAGGCGGTAGCAGCAACAGCCGCGAACCGTTCCGGATATTTGGTCAGGCCGATGATAATATCGCCTTCTTCCTCCCGGGGGGTTACGGCTAAAATCACAGTAACCAGAAAAGTATATCCGGCAGTTACCCACATGCCCCATTTTAAATCGATCCCAGGGGTTTCCAGGCTGCGGATAGTAGCCAGGGCCATGAGTAAAATAGGCATATAATACCATCTGGCATAGTAGGAGTTGTTGAATAAAATAAAGGAGCTGTTCAGGGCAGGAACCAGGGCAAATAAAAAAGAAACCAGTAAAATCCGCTGTAACCAGTCCCGGCGGGATTTCAAATAGGCAATAACGCCGCACATGCTGAACATAGGCAGCCACGCAGACAAAGAAGCCCATTTTGCACCCCGGTCAGGGAATAAGTTTGGCCGGGAAGGCAGATCCGGCGGGAAAAAGGCGCTGCTTACAATAGCGGGATAAAGCTGGTTATGCCAATAAAGCCATAAGTTCCATCCGCTTAACAGTTCATCAGTGCCGGTACGGGGATTTCCCATAATGGCTAATACGGCGGGCAGGAATAATGCCATGGCAATCATTAAGCCAATGACGGATTCAAAGGCAGTCCATAAAAATTTCCGCAAAGAAATACGCCATTCCGGAGAAAAAGAACGGATTGCAAAATAAAGCAGAGTAAAAACGACTTCGCCAATAAAGAACCAGTAATTTACAAAGGCATTTGCGGCGACAGCTAAAGCGAACCAGCCCCGTTTTCCATTGACCATCCATTCCTCCAAAGCCACAAGAAGCAGGGGGAAAAAGATAATAGCTTCATGGAAATGGTTAAAAAAGATATTATAAACGGCAAATCCGGAAAAAGCATAAAGGAGGCTGCCTAAAACAGCAAATTCTTTTTTCCGGACGAAACGTTTCAAATAGAGGCAGGAAGTAAATGCTGCACAGGAATGTTTTAATATCAGCAGCGGCCCCATGAGATAAGGGACAAAGCGGGTAGGAAAAGGCAGGGTCAGCCAAAAAAAAGGACTGCCCAGAAGGTAAAAGCTGTAAGAGCCGATAAAATTGACTCCTAAATCGGTATACCAGTTCCAAAAAATATCCCCTTTTCGGACGGCTTCATGGGCCAGCTTATAAAAAGGGATTTGCTGGACGTTGAAGTCTCCAAAAAAGAAGAAATAGCCCTTATCCCATAGGATAAAGGGCAGAAAAAAGATGGTACTGATTAAAAAAGCCAAAAGGAAAGCCTTCCGGCAGCAATGATCTTTATTTTTTTGAAGCACCAGCGGCAATAGAACCCCTCCGATCCCTTCTTGGGGAAATTTGTAAAAAAATAATCAGTGATATTGGAATTTATTATACCCGTTTTTTGTTTTTTTACAAGGGGAGGGATTCATAAAAAATTGAAAAGTGAAAGAATGGATTTAGGCAATAAAGAAAAATACCATAAAATAATGGCATATGCTTCCGGCGACTACAAAGATATGGAAGATTTCATGGAAGCCGAAAACAGGAGATAAATTTGGATATTTAAAAAGATAGATGATCCCGCCTATGGTATAAAAGACGCCGCCTGCGGCCAGCAAAGTCAAAGCGGGAACGGATAAATTAGTTAAAGCGCCGGGATCGATTAAAATAGCCCAGCCCATAGCGAGATATAACAGCGTACCCAGCCAGCGGGGCGCACCGATCCAGCATAATTTAAAGAGGATGCCTGCCAGAGCAACGGACCATATTATTATAGTAAAAGGGATACCTTTTTCCGGCGGAAGGATGGAAAGGAGGATAGGCGTATAACTGCCTGCGATGAGTACATAAATCATTGCGTGATCCAATTTGCGTAAAATACGGATTACTTTTGCTCCGGCCTGGCTGAAATGATAAATCCCGCTGGCGCTGTACAGGGCAATCAGGGAAATGCAGAACAGCAGGCTGGATAACACGGTGATCAGGGTGCAGTCCTCAACGATAAACCGCAAAGCCATTACAAAGAGGCCCAGCAGGGAAAGACCTGCGCCGATAAAATGGGAGTAACTGCTGATAGGATCTCGGGCTTTTTGAAAAAATGCCGGCATAACAACACGACCTTTTGTTTTTATAATTTTAATATCTGCAATAAGTAGTTTTAAAAACTACTTTATAGATATATAATATCACGTAAAATGGAAAATGCAAGATCTTTTTCATAAAAAAGATCTTTTTCACTATACCCGGAATCAGCAGATTTTATGCAAGAGAAAGGGAAGGGGGCTTTTTCTCTTGTAAAAAGCCCCCTCTTGCCGCCTTTGGGCGGCAATTCACCCGAAAAATACGCTTCACAGGATCAAGCGTTCCGCCCTTTGCGAAGGGCGGCCAAAGGCTCTGCCTTTGGAAACCGCGATTTTTTGAAAAAAATCGAGTAAAACTTTGGTTAAAAGTAAAAATGCAAATAAGGTTTTTCTTCTGCAAAAGCTAACAAATCGATCCGACGGGAAACTTCCGGATTATCAAATAAGCTGACTTCCATATTTAGCGCTAGATAATGGGTTCCAGCTAAGTCAATTTGATAGGTTTTGCCAGGTTCCCAGTTTTTCTGTTGGTTTTCCTGTTCAAAAAGATGGACACTCATTCCCACATCTTCCATTGCAGTCCGTCCGAAAATTGAAATGTTCCAATTTTCGGGATATAAATAATTTTTAGGAATTGTAAAAGATATTTTCTCATTTTCATAGGAAATGCTTTCAGTCAAAGTGTTTAAAAGATTGAAAGCTTCCTCCACAGAGGGGTCATTTTTGGAAAGCCGGAACATCCAGCGAATATTGGAATTTTCATCAAGGCCATTTTCAGCAGAACAGTAGCCATAAGTCAAATAAAAACTGCCGTCTTTCTGCTGGAGGAGATAATAAAATTGAGGAATTGTATCAGCGGCATGGATAACCAGCCAGGCTTTATGATTGTTACGGCGGAAATTTTCCGCTGAAAAGCCTTCATGGAAACCGACTGGCCCGTTGTTTTCAAAATAACGGTCAAAATTTTCTTTGGTCAGTTGGGTTTCAGCCGCAGGCCCGCAGAGGTTCCATTGGTCGGATGCGATTTCTTCCGGAGATAATGGGGGGATGGCGGTTTGATACAGGAGGTTATCGGCTGTCAAATGGTATTGGGGGGCATCCTCTAAAGAGGAAAAGGAATAACTATACTGCGGTGCGCCATAAACAATTTCGGTTACGGAATAAGAAGCATCAAAAGGACTGGATAAACCTTTTCCCACAGGGTTGGTTAAAAAACAGGCTGCCGAAAGGATACAAATTGCTGCCGCAAAAAGGGTTCCCCGCAAAGCAGGCTTTTGATACTGCAAAACAGACCGGACCCGTGTTTTAATGCTGGTTTCTCCAAAAGCCAGAGGGCAGGCTGGAAGCTTGCAGCGGGGCAGGCTGAAAGAAAGCAAAGCTTCGGAATAGGCCCGTTTTTCGTCCATATCCATTTGGAAGATAGCCTGTTCATCACAGGCCAATTCAATATCCTGGCAAAAAAGATGATAGGCAATCCAGACCAAAGGATTGAACCAATGGACAGCCAGCAGGCAGAATCCCAACAGTTTCCATAGATGGTCATAACGCTTCAGGTGGGCATATTCATGGGCAGCTACATAATTTATGGTGTTTTCCGGGATGTTGGAGGGAAGATAAATTTTAGGCTTGAAGATGCCGAAAAGGAAAGGGGTTTCCACAGAGTCACAGAGCCATAAGTTATCCTTGAAAGGGATGGATGGGCTGGTAAGCTTTTTTAAACGCAGATAGCCCAGGGCGGCATAGAGAAAAATGACAGCCATGCCGGAAATCCACAAAAGGGAAGCGATAAAGGCCCAGACTTGCAAAGGGTTTACGCTGGCCCCTAATTGCGGAGTAAAAGAGTGGGATAACAAAGGGTTTACAGCATGGTTGAGGGCAGGAATACCGCTGTGGACGGTGGGATTTTGGGAATATAAAATAGCAGGGCTGACGGTTTCGGCGCTGGGGATCAGACTAAAAGCGCTTTTGAAAGAAAAAGGGCAGCTCAAACGGATTGCAACAAAGGCCCACAGCAGGCAGCGGAAAGATTTCAAGCCTTTTCCCATCATCATACGCAGCAAGAGAACAGCAAGGATAAGCCAGCCTGCACAAATACTCATATTGAGGATTTTTAGAAAAACAGCTTCCATGATTTATTCCTTTCCGGCAGAATCAATTAACCTGCGGATTTCAGCAGTTTCTTTTGCTGTCAATGTTTTCCGCTTGGTAAAAGCGGCAATAAAGGCAGGTAAAGACCCCTGGAAACCATCCTTTACAATTTCTTCGCCCTGTATGGCGTAAAATTCCTGCTTTGACAGGGAAGAAGTCACCATGCCATTTTGATTTTGGAAAAGCCCCCGTTCACACAGCTTCCGGAGCACTGTATAAACAGTAGATTTTTTCCAGGAAAGCTCCTGTGCGCATAATTTTACCAATTCTCCGGAAGAAATTGGTTCACTTTTCCAGATAATTTCAGCAAAACGGGATTCCACAACCCCTAATTTTATTTCAGGCATAGGATAATAAAAGCCTCCTTTTCTTGGTTTATTTTCAATAGACTGAATTAAGTCTATTATAAATAGACCGATTTGTCAAGGCTTTTGCAAGGGGATTTTTGTTGGATTTTGTCGAGTTTTCATATATCCTGCGAAAATACAAAAAAATTTCAAAAAGGAATTGCTATTGTCCTATATTACATCTTATTTATCAAAAAATAGTATCTTATTTGTGGATTTTGACTACTTATTAAAAAAATATTTCAAATTTGGAAAAGATCTTGACATACATCTTAAGACAAGATAAAATAAAAGCAATAACAATATTTTAAAAATACCGGCAATAACTGGATAGGGACAAGTGTGCCAGCAGTACCTATGATTTGTTGTTGCATGAAACGTGCCTGGCTCCTGCTTTTGAACGGCATCTTTGTGTAAAACAGGTTCTTGTGTTTTTTAAGTATGGTTATAGACACAGATATGAAGTCAGGATAACGCCAATTATGTTAAGTTGTGCAAAGGGGGAAAACAAATTATGACCACTGTCGAACAGGTCCAACAGGTTTCCAATTCTCCAATCTTGTGGTTGCTTTGCGGTGTTACGGTTGTCGTTTCAGCGATACAGGCATTGCTGTACATCAAACAAAGCATCAAAGTGACAAAAGAGGCGAATATTGATCCTAAAATTCCGAAAGAAGCATTCCGTGTCGGCTTGATTTCTGCCATCGGCCCCGCATTAGGTGTATTTATTGTTATGGTGGGTCTGATGGCTTCTATCGGCGGCCCAATGGCTTGGATGAGGCTGTCCATTATCGGTGCTGCCGCAACAGAACTTTCCGCTGCTAACGTTGGCGCTGATGCCTGCGGTGTAGCACTTGGCTCCGAACAATATACATTGATGTGTTTAGCAGTATCCTGGTTTACAATGGCCCTGAATGGCGCAGGCTGGCTCCTGTTTACCGGCGTTGCAACTCCATCGCTGGAAACGTTGCGGGATAAAGTATCCGGCGGCGATATGAAATGGCTGGTTGTTTTAAGCGGCGCCTGTTCCTTAGGAATTTTCGGCTATCTGAATGCCGGCGATATTCTGAAAGGCATAGGCAATACCATTGCTGTTTTGGCTGGTGCCATTGCAATGGTTGTCCTTGTAAAGACTGTCTGTAAGAAAGTGCCGAAATTGATGGAATATTCTTTGGGTATTGCTATGATTCTCGGCATCGTCTTTGCAGTTGGCTATGACCAGTTGATTAAATAATAAAAGGGCGGAGGGAAAAATAGATGAATGAAAACCAAATTATGAGTCAATGGAAGAAAAGTAGTATTCGGATTGGCTCTCCAACAAATATCTTAGCTGCCCTGACTGCATTTATTCCGGTAATCTGGCTTTGTAGCACTTATGACTGCTGGCCGCCAATGTCTACGGTATTGACTGCCTGGGGCATGATAGCGGCATCTTTCGCAGGCTTCTATTTTGTAGAACCAATTTCTTATTATGCTTCCCTTGGTATGACAGGCACATATTTAAGCTTCCTTTCCGGTAATATCGGCAACATGCGTGTACCTTGTGCAGCTTTGGCTTTGGATGTAACAGATTCCACTCCGGGCACCATTCAGGCGGAAGTCGTTTCTACCATGGCAATCTGCGGTTCTATTATTACCAACCTGATTGGGACAACTTCTGCTGTTATCGTAGGCGCAGGGGTTCTGGCAATTTTACCGGAGTTTATCGCATCTGGCCTTACAAAATACGCCAGTTCCGCGATTTTCGGGGCAACCTTTGGAAACTTCGCTATCAAATATCCGAAAGTAGCTGTTTTTGCCCTGATCATCCCGATCCTGCTGAAGAAATTCACACCTCTCCCGGCAGCTTTGGTTATCGTATGCACAGTATTCGGTACTTTGTTCATTGCCCGGTTCATGTATAAAAAAGGCATGTTGGGCTAATCGAAATTTAGCGGTTCGTTTTGTAACCCCATTGGGATTATAGATTTCATTTTGAAATGGAGATGTAAAAAAAATGTGGGAAAAATGTAGGGACATGCAAGCCGATTTAGTAGCGATGAGAAGGGAGCTTCATCAGATCCCTGAAATTGGAGGAACATTGCCGGAGACAAAAGCTTATGTCATAAAAGCATTAAATGATTTAGGGATTCCTTTTGTAGAGAATAAGACAGATGACGGCTTAGTAGCCACCATCCAGGGCGGAAAACCCGGCAAAACAATTGCACTGCGGGCTGATATGGATGCCCTTCCCATTGAAGAAGCAAATGAAGTAGATTATATCTCCAAACATAAAGGATGTATGCATGCCTGTGGCCACGATACCCATATGACAATGCTGCTGGGTGCTGCAAAAGTATTGAATGAAAACAAAGCAAACATCCCTGGTACTGTAAAACTGTTTTTCCAGACTGACGAAGAAGGCTCTGCTGGTGCACGCCGTATGTGTCAGGAAGGTGTTATGGAAGGCATTGATGCTGTATTTGGCACACATATCGGCAGCATTCTTTCCAAAGATATTCCTTCTGGTACGGTGATTTGTGTTCCTGGATGTGCAATGGCTTCCTTTGATAAATTTGTTATCAAAGTAAAAGGCAATGGCTGCCATGGTTCCACACCGGAAAAAGGCGTTGATCCAATTAACATTGCTGCCCACATTATTGTCAACCTGCAGGAAGTGATTGCACGGGAAATCCCGGCAGTAAAACCTTCTGTATTGACCATCGGCCATGTAGAAGCTGGTTTTGCTTATAACGTTATTCCGTCTGAAGCCTTTATCGAAGGCACAATCCGTGCTTTAGAAGAAGACGTACGGCAGCAGCTTGCCCGCCGGATCGAAGAAATTGCAAAAGCAACAGCAGCAACCTTCCGCGGCGACGCAGATGTTGAAATTGTCTGGGGTGCCCCTCCGGTAATCAATCATGCAGAAATGGCAAAACTGGCAGCAGATTGCGCCCGTGATGTAGTAGGCAATGATATGGTTATGGATCATGTGGATGCACCGAATATGGGCGGCGAAGATTTTGCCTATTATTTGGAAAAAGCTCCTGGTGCTTTCATGTTCCTGAGTTCTTCCAATCCAGCAAAACATACTGATGTTCCTCACCACAATCCGAAATTCAATGTGGATGAAGATGTCTTCTGGATCGGTTCTGCAGTATTTGTAAGAATCGTTGAAAAATATCTCGGTATGTAATTTTTTAAAAAATTCCAGTTTGAGTACATTCCCGCCGCAGGTCCTGAAAGCCCTGCGGCGGGGTTTCTCTAAATATGGAATTGCAGAAAGGATTTGACGAATGACACCTTTAATCTTGTTTGGCTCTTATGCAGTCCTGGCTTTTTTGGCGATTTATATTTTTGTGTATATCCCCAACAAGAAAAAACAGCGAGCAAGGCAGGAACTGCATAAATCCCTTGCCCCTGGTGACGAAATCATCACAATAGGCGGTGTTGTAGGGACAGTAGTAGAAAGGGACGGCGATTATGTAACCCTTATGATTGATAAAAAAGCAGGGATTACCCTTCAAGTTGTCCTTTATGCTGTGAGCCAGATTAAACAAAAAGGAAATGGCAGTCTGGAAAATCCGCCTGCCAAGACAGAATAATTAAAGCCGGAATGGGAACCTGTTTCCATTCCGGCTTTGGTATTGTCACTATGTGGCGGTTATTGGCCCTTAGATTCTTCGTATTTTTCACGGACAGCGCGGGCAAGCTGATCGGAACAGGATGTAGATTTTTCTCCGCAGGTAAGGCCCCGGAATAATGATTCGATTTCTTCTACGGTTTTCCCATCGACAGCCCTGCTCAGGGCCTTTAAATTGCCGTTGCAGCCTCTTGTAAATGAAATATTACGTACCACATTGCCATCCAAATCAAATTCAATTTTTGTAGAACAAACACCTTGTGGTTTAAATTCACACCGTACCATAATTCTGACAGACTCCTTTTATTCGATTTTAGGTTAGGGTTCCAGTTTATCCGGACCTATATTATTATATGCGCTGCTGTCAAAGATTCCAAAATGTTTATTTTTCAATCATAATATTCAGAATTTCCACGTCGGTAGATTTCATACCTTCCCGGCCTACCCGTCCAATACTTTCTATTGTGCCTTCTACATCATTTTTTACCAGACCTTCTCCGGAACGGAAGGTTTTCGAATTTTCGGTCATGCAGCATGCCATAATAGCAGCATCCACAGCCGAAGCAATTTTTGCGGCACAGGAGGATTTTGCCCCGTCACAGACAATGCCCCCTACGTTGGCAATGGTATTGACAATGGTGTTGGATACATCCTCCAAGCCGCCGCCGTAAAGATAAGTAATGGCGGCGCCGCTGCCGCAGGCTGCACTGACAGCGCCGCAGTAAGCTGATAAGCTGCCAATATATTTTTTCTGGTGGATGGAAATTAAGTTGCTGACTACCAATGCCCGGTAAAGTTTTTCCTGAGGCAAGTCCAATTCTTTTGCATATTCAATGACAGGCAAAGATACCGTCATTCCCTGGTTGCCGCTGCCGGAATTGATGACCACTGGCATGGAACATCCTCCCATACGGGCGTCACTGCCTGCCGCAGCTGCGGCGCGGGCGCGAACTTTAATATCATTGCCATAATATTTCAGCAAGGTACGTCCGACTTCTGCACCATAGCTGTTTTTTAATCCTTCCTGGGAAATGGCTGTATTCATTTGGATCTGGTTGTCCAGTACATCTTTCACATCTTCAATGGCTACGCAATCAGCAAATTCCAGAATATCTTTTACATTCAGCAGGGATTTATCCAATTTGGTGCCCTGATGTTCTGCATATTCTACCAGCGCCCCCACATCCAGTTCCTGCCCGTTTTTCACCAGCCGGGTAATATTGGTATGACGGTTGGCAATTTCCACTTCGGCATTTTCCGTCCCGGCGAAAACCTTTGCGGCAATAAACAGGTTGTCCACATTTTCGATTAAATGGCAGGTACAAAAATCCTGTTTCAGCAAGATTTTTGTTTTTTCGATGTCCTCAGCCGTTACCGATTCCAAAACTTCTAATTCCTTATCCGGATTTCCCCCAACGATCCCCAGAATACCGGCTACTTCAATCCCGTGCAAACCGCCGGAATTTGGAACTACAACGCCTTTTACATTTTTAATAATGTTACCGCTGCACCACAGCTCCAGCCGTTCCGGCATTTGCCCCAGGATCTGCCTTGCTTTAGCACAGGCATAAGCAATGGCAATCGGCTCGGTGCATCCCAAAGCTGGGACAAGTTCATTGCGCAAAATAGAAACGTATTCATCATAAATCCGTTTCTCCACTCTAACACGCCTCCTTCAGATAATAAAGAAATTTATTGTAACGGGAATACCGCTCTTAATAATCCCAATAGCTGTCCGGCATTTCTCCCTTGACCCGGGAGCCGTAAGTTTCATTATCAATCTGATCCTGGGTTAGTTCATTGCCGCGGACCCAGACTTCTTCCCCGTTTCGGTAAACCAGATATTCTGTATGGTTTTTACGCCACCGTTCCCGTTTGTCCCGGTATTTTTCTTCCCGGCTGGATTCCCGGTCTTCTTCCTCCTGCTCGGTCAGGATTTTTTTAACAGCACCCACATTTCCATTAAACAGATAAAAATTATCAAAATCTACCGTATAATGGCTGCTGAAATCGGCAGCCCCTAAAGCTGCATAATCCGGGTATGCTTCGGAAACACCTAAATCAAAGCCGCCAATCACTTTCCCATCCACCTGGTAAGTAATATTCCCCTGATCGCATTTGATGTATAAGGTGCGCCAGCCTTCCTCCACTTCCAGTTCTTTGCGCAGCAGGCCGGAACTGGTTCCTGTGTAAAGCTTCGGATAGGACCAGCCGTCAACCAGTTCCGGATTGATACAGGCCCATACCGGAGTGCTTCCGGAACGTTTTTCCAAAGCGAGGGCTGCTGACGTATCCAAAGGATTGCCGGCAGCATCTACCAGATCCAGCCGGAATACAGCCGTGCGCCGTGTAATAGCAGAAGAAAACCAGCTTTCATCTACATTCAGCTTGACAGAAGCCGTCCAGCTTGCGGAAGAAGGCCGTTCCAATTTTAATTTTTTCCCCTGGATGTCATAAGCGCCCCCCTGCAAAGAAGCGGTTCCGGAAATGGAAATGGAGCCTGGCCCTCCTACGGTAAGGCTCAGATAATTTTGGCTGGTATCCCATTTTGCCGGATCTTTTTGGTCGGTTTCCCAGGGCTTCACGGAATTTTTTGAAAATACATCAGAACTCACCACATTGGCGGCATTGACAGGCAGGCATATCATTGCCGCGGCAAGCAAAGCGGCAAAGGTTTTTAATTTTTTATTTTCCATTGATCGAGTCGCTCCTATCTGCCAGGGTATTTTATGGGAAGTCCCCCGGCCTGGACTTTGTAAACCTATTATAATATAAGAGAGGGAAAGAAATCAAGCAGGCATAAAAGGCTTTTCAGGAAGGGAAAATATACCCATGAAAATAAGTCGTAAAGCTATACAAAATTATTCGTATTTCCCGCGGGAATTTCAACGCCAAATACAAGGCATTCTTTATTTTAAAAATAAAAGGGAAAAAATGCTTGAAAAAATTTTGCAAGGAGCATATCATAAGAAAACAGAAATTTTGCAAATGGAAATTTCCAGAACCTGACAGCCCGCGAAACAGTCAGGAAGGTTTTTGCGGCTGTAACTTTATGGGAAAGGATGGATGGGTTTGGAGCGGATTATCAGTGCACTGATCGCTTTTGATAAAGCAGGACAGGAAATTGTACAAAAGGCAAAAGAAGAACAACAGGAAGAATTGCTGCATATTGATGCGGATAAACAGGAAATGTACCGGCAGTACCGGGAACGTTTGGAACGGGATTTGGAACGGTTCCAGCAGGCGGCTGCCTCTGAACAGGAAGAAGCTTTGGCCCGGGTAGAACGGGAATACCGCCAGCGGATGGAAAAGCTCCGTAAGGCATATCAGGAAAACGGCGATAAATGGGTAGATGAAATTTTTACCCGCTGTACTGCCTTATGATGGGCCGGGACAAGGCCGCGAATGCGGTAATTGCAAAAGTCCGGGCCATGTATGGGGATTTATTGACGTTTTCCCAATATGCGGAGCTGGCCCGGAAACAGAATTTACAGGAGATCGCCGCTTATTTAAAAGAAAGCACTCCATACGGGCCGGAACTGGAGGATGTACGGGGCAGTATTATTTACCGCCAGCAGTTGGAAACCATTCTCCGGCGGCATACCCTGCGCCAGTATGCACGGATTGCCCCTTATGCGGCAGGCATAAAAAACGGGGTTCCAGCCTATATCCTGCTGGATGCTGAAATTGAAATGATACTGCGCTGTTTAAAAGGGATTGTTACCATACAGCAAGAAAATTTTATAGCAGATTTGCCAGCCTTTATCCAGCCCTATGTGGGATTTCATGTTTTGTCTTTGGCAAATGCCCATACAGTCTCCCAGCTAATTGAAATATTAGAACGGACGCCATACGGGCCTCTGCTGGAAAAATGCGCGGCCCAAAAGGAAGGCCCATTATACAGCCGTTTTGTCCAGATGGTTTATGAATGGTATTTTGATACGCTGATGAAACGGGCCAATGCCTCCAAAGGGAAGGCCCGGAAGGATTTGGAAAGTTTGATTTCAGCCCGGGCAGAAATCATGAATTTAAGTTCTGTTTACCGGCTGAAGAAATTTTACCAGATGCCCTCGGAAAAAATCCGGGGATGGCTTTACCCTTACCACTGGCGCTTGTCACAAAAGGAAACTGATCAGCTGGTACAGGCGGAAAATGCAGATATTTTTTTACAGCGTTTATTGCAGACCTCTTATGGCCTGTGGATTGATACCCAGGAGCTTTTCCTGGAAGGGCAGCTCAACCAGGCCAGACGGGTACAGGAAGAAAAAATGATCCATTTTTCTACCGATCCCCATGTGATTTATACAGCATTCATGCTTTTATGCCATAAGGAAATGGAAAATATTATCCGTGTTATTGAAGGCGTCCATTATGGCATGAAGCCGGAAAAAATCGAGAGCCTGCTTTCTCTCGGAAAGAAAGGGTGATTTGGTGTCCATTGAAAAGTTGACACTGGTAAATATCGTAGGGAAAATGGACAGCCTGGACGATACAATTCTGCGGTGTCTGGAACGGGAAGACTTCCATCCGGAACGGTCCTTGGATTATACCGGCCAGATCCGCGGCTTTGGGCCTTTGGAATCGGAAAACCCTTATGCAGGGCTTTTGAAGGATTTGACCAATATTGGGATGCAGGCTGGCTTCTCCCCCCAGAACAGGCCCAGAGTGAAACCCGCAGGGAATGGAAGGCTGTGGGCGAGGAATAAATATTGTACAGATTTCTGTCATACCCTGCAAAAAGACATTGGCCTGCTTCGGGAGCAAAGGAACAACCTGCAAAGTGAAATTGAACAGGATGAAGCGGCTTTAAACCTGTTATCCCATATCAATGCTCTGGATATAGATGTTGACAGCCTGTTTTCCTGCCAGTATATTAAAATACGGGTTGGTCGGCTGCCGGTTGACAGCTATATGAAATTAGGGCTGTATGCCAGCCGGATGTTTCTTTTTGTCCCCATGGACAAGGAAAAAAATTATTATTGGGGCGTTGTTTTTACCCCGTTGGAATATGCTTCGGAAACGGATGATTTGCTGTCCTCCCTTTATTTTGAGCGGATACGGGTACCGGATTTTGTCCACGGGACTCCGGAAGAAGCCCTGGAACAAATCAAAACAGATTTGAAACAGAACCGGGAAAGCCTGGGAGGGATTGAACGGCAATGGAAGGAACTGCTGGAGGAACGGCAGAAACCATATTACGAAATTTATGATACAGTGCGGTTCCTGTCGGAATCTTATGAAATCCGGGGCTATGCTTCAGCCCTACACCGGGATTTTTTAGATGTGTTCCATATGACAGGCTTTGTCCAGGCCCGTACAGCCCAGGCATTTGCCGATTATTTAGGGGAAATTCCCGATGTCCAGGTGGAACTGCTGCCGGTTGACAGTGACAAACGGATCAAGGCCCCTACAAAGTTGAAAAACGGATGGTTTGCAAAGCCCTTTGAAATGTTTGTGGAAATGTATGGCCTGCCCTCGTATCAGGACGTGGACCCAACCCCTTATGTGGCATTTACTTACTGCCTGCTGTTTGGGATTATGTTTGGGGATTTAGGACAGGGGGCTTTGCTGGTTCTGCTGGGGGCAGCCTTGTGGAAATGGAAAAAAATGAACATTGGCCGGGTGATTAACCGGGTAGGGATTTTCTCCTGTATTTTCGGCACGGTTTATGGCTCCGTATTTGGATTTGAACACCTGTTAGATCCCATGTACCGGGCAATGGGCTTTGCGGAAAAACCTATTGAAGTGATGTCCTCCAGTATTACCAATTTGATTCTGGTGAGCGCGGTTGCTTTAGGTGTTGTGCTGATTTTAATTTCCATGACATTTAATGTGATTCTGGCCTTCCGAAAGCATAATTTAGAACGGGCTTTGTTTTCCAGCAACGGGTTATGCGGCCTCCTGTTTTATGGGGCTGCGTTAGGGGGGGCTGTTTCTGCAATCCTCTTAGGCCGCAACTTATTTTCACCCCTTTATGTAATATTTCTTATTATACTGCCTCTGCTGGCAATTTTATTTGAAATTCCTTTGGGCAAACTGGTTTCAGGGACGCCTTTCCGGGAAGCAAAGCCGGAACATACCGGTTCTTATATTATGGAGCATTTTTTTGAACTGATTGAAGTTGTTTTAAGCTTCTTTTCCAATACCATGTCTTTCCTGCGGGTAGGCGGCTTTGTATTAAGCCATGCAGGGATGATGAGTGTTGTCCTGGTCCTGTCCGATATGGTAGGCGCAGGCGCTTCTCCTGTGGTTGTGGTATTGGGAAACCTCTTTGTCATGGCAATGGAGGGCCTGATTGTAGGCATCCAGGTTTTGCGTCTGGAATTTTATGAAATGTTCAGCCGCTATTATGACGGAGACGGGAAACCTTTTGTACCCATTGGAACAGCCCATGAATAAGGCTGTCTGAAAATTTTCTGGAATAAAATTTTTATTTTTTGGAGGTTATGATGATGCTGTTATTTTTGATTCCTGCTGTTGCCGTTGCTGCCGCAGCCCTTTTACTGTTCCCCATGATGCGTGAAGGTGTTTCTCCCAATGCTGTCCAGGTCCGCCGCCGGGTATTGACCAATGCAGGATTCTTTTTGGCTGCCGCTTTTGCCGTAGTGTTTTTTGCAGTAAGCGCTTCCGCAGCCCCAGCCGAAACAGCCGCCGCCGCTGCAACTGCTGCTGAAGCCTCCGGCGGTGTAGGCACGGGCCTGGGCTATCTGTCCGCAGCACTGGCGACAGGGCTGTCCTGTTTGGGAGCCGGTATTGCTATTGCTTCCACTGCGCCTGCCGCTATCGGGGCCTTTTCCGAAGATCCGAAAGCATTCGGCAAAGCTTTGATTTTCGTTGTTTTAGGCGAAGGTGTAGCCTTATACGGCCTGCTGGTATCCATCCTGCTGATCAATAAGTTATAAGAATTTTTTAGGAGAGGCTTTATGAAATTTTATGTCTTAAGCGACAATAATGATACAGCTTTTGGCCTGCGTCTGGCAGGCATTGAGGGTGAAGTGATCCGGAATGTGGACGAAGTGCCGGCAGCTTTGCGGCGCGTCATGGAAGATCCGGAAATTGGCGTCGTACTTATGACAGAAAAACTGATTGATGCCCATCACGCCCAGATTTACCGCTATAAGCTGACCCATAAGCGTCCACTGATTGTGGAGATCCCGGACCGTCATGGCGGCGGGGATGTTTCTGCAAATATTGAGCGCTATGTGGGGGAAGCCATCGGCGTGAAGCTCTGAGGAACAGGAGGAATTCCATATGCCGCAGAATGAAGAAAAACTGGAGCTTTTCCGGCAGGCCATTTTGGAAAAAGCCAATGCCCAAAAAGAAGCCGTCCGGCAGGAAACAGAAGCACGGAAAAAAAAGATGCTGGATGAAGAAGAATCCAAACTGCTGGAAAGCTTTTACCGGGAAACACAAACAAAAATTCAAAAAATAAAGGCGCAGAATATCAAACAACTGGGTCAGGAAAGCACCCGTTTGAAACGGGAATTGTATGCCCAGCGGGAACAGTATGTCAATGAAATTTTAGCACGGGTACGGGCAGATTTGGTAGCTTTTACCCAGTCGGAAACATATGGTGACTTCCTGGAAAAAAAGGCGGAGAAGCTTTGTACCCAATGGCCAGGGGGGATTCTGCGCCTGCGGCCGGATGATATGCCGTTCCGGGATCGTCTGGAAAAATTCGGGCGTCCGGTAGAAACAGACTCTGGCATCCATTTAGGCGGGCTGATCCTGTATGATCCGGAAAAGGGCGCTGTAATTGATGAAAGCCTGGATGCTGCTTTGGAAGCCCAGAAAGGATGGTTCCAACGGAATTCCGGGTTCCAGACAGAGGGGGGACAGGAATGAAAGAAAGTGCGGTTTGGTCTATCAATGGCCCGGTTGTCACCATCAAAGGCGCAACAGGGCTGCAAATGATGGAAATGGTTTATGTAGGGAAAAAACGCCTGATTGGGGAAGTTATCAATATTTCAGATGCCCGTACCACCATCCAGGTTTATGAGCCAACCACTGGCCTGGCCCCCGGGGAACCGGTTATCGGAACAGATGGGCCTTTGTGCGCCACATTAGGGCCGGGGATTTTAAGGAATATTTTTGACGGAATCCAGCGGCCTTTAAAAGAAATTTCCCTCCAGTCCGGAGCCTTTATTCCGGAAGGAAGTGACGTCCCTTCTCTGGATATGGAGAAAAAATGGCAGGTGAAGCTGTCTGTCCAAAAGGGGGATCAGCTGTCCGAAGGGCAGATTTTTGCGGTTACCCAGGAAACCCCTGTTATTGAACACCGGGCAATGGTACCTCCGGGATTATCCGGCGAAGTGGTTTCCGTTGTGCCGGAGGGGGAATATACGGTAAATGATGCATTGGTTGTTCTGAAAGACAAAAACGGCAAAGAACAGGAATTGCGGCTGGCCCAGAAATGGCCTATTAAAGTCCGCCGCCCGGTAGCAGAACGCTTGCCAGTTGACCGCCCTCTGATTACAGGCCAGCGGGTGATCGATACGCTGTTCCCTATGGCAAAAGGCGGTACAGCCGCTGTACCTGGGGGATTTGGAGCCGGAAAAACAATGACCCAGCACCAGCTTGCAAAATGGAGCGACGCAGATATTATTATTTACATTGGCTGCGGGGAACGGGGCAATGAAATGACCCAGGTATTGCAGGAATTCAGCGAGCTGGCCGACCCCAAAACCGGAAGCCTGCTGACAGACCGGACCGCCTTGATCGCCAATACTTCCAATATGCCTGTGGCCGCCCGGGAAGCTTCTGTTTATACAGGGATTACGCTGGCGGAATATTACCGGGATATGGGGTACCATGTGGCAGTTATGGCGGACTCCACTTCCCGCTGGGCGGAAGCATTGCGGGAAATTTCCGGACGTTTGGAAGAAATGCCTGCCGAGGAAGGCTATCCGGCTTATCTGCCCAGCCGGATTTCCCAGTTTTACGAACGGGCTGGATACATGAAAACCCTTTGCGGAAAAGAAGGTTCCGTTTCCATTATTGGGGCTGTTTCGCCCCAGGGCGCGGATTTTTCAGAACCGGTTACCCAGAATACAAAACGGTTTGTCCGGTGTTTCTGGGCGCTGGATAAAGCGCTGGCCTATGCCCGCCATTATCCGGCAATCAACTGGAATACCAGTTATAGTGAATATTTAGATGATCTGGCGCCCTGGTACGCGGAACATATTTCTCCAGATTTTATGCAGCGCCGCCGGGAAATCAGTTCTTTGCTGTTGGAAGAAAATAAACTGATGGAAATTGTAAAGCTCATTGGTTCAGATGTGCTTCCAGATGATCAGAAGCTGATTCTGGAAGCAGCCCGGATTATCCGGGTAGGTCTTTTACAACAAAATGCTTACCATCAGGAAGACACCTATGTGCCTTTACCGAAACAGCTTAAAATGATGGAAGTTATTTTATATTTCTATGAAAAGGCAAAGCAGGCTGTGGCCCGGAATATCCCCATTTCTGAAATTTTAGAACAGGGCTTGTCTGACCGGCTGGTGAAAATGAAATATGACATTCCAAATGCCAATTTGGAATTATTTGATGATTATTATAAAGAGATCGACAGGAAAATAAACAGCTTATTGGAACGGGCCATATAAAAGGAGGGAAAATCAGTGATTGAATTTGTTGGGCTTAACGCAATCAATGGCCCTCTTATCGTATTGGACGGCGTCCCGAAAGCAGGATATGAGGAACAGGTTTCCCTCCGGATGGCCAATGGGGAAACCCGTATGGGGCGTATTGTGCAGATGGAAGGGGAACGGGCTGTTATCCAGGTCTTTGAAGGGACCCGGGGAATGGCTCTGGACAATACCCGTGTGACCTTCCAGGGGCACCCCATGGAAATGCCTTTGGCTATGGAACTATTAGGCCGTTCTTTTAATGGTTCAGGCCGTCCCATTGACGGGATGGGGGAAATTTTTGCGGAAACCAGTGCAGATATTAACGGGCTGCCTATGAATCCGGTTGCCCGTGTTTATCCCAGAAACTATATCAATACCGGGATTTCTACCATAGACGGGTTAGCTACCTTAATCCGGGGACAGAAACTGCCGATTTTTTCCGGCAGCGGCATGGCTCATGATAAATTAGCCGTACAGATTGTCCGTCAGGCACAGCTTACCGGAACAGACGCAGATAACTTTGTGATTGTATTTGCTGCGATGGGTGTAAAAAATGATGTGGCAGATTATTTCCGGCGTTCTTTTGAAGAAGCCGGCGTTATGGATAAAGTAGTGATGTTCTTAAACCTGTCAGATGATCCCATTATTGAACGTATTTTAGCACCCCGGTGCGCCCTGACAACAGCGGAATATTTTGCTTTCCAGCAGGGGCTTCATGTTTTAGTCATTATGACAGATATTACAGCTTATTGTGAAGCGCTGCGGGAATTCAGCTCTTCCAAAGGGGAAATCCCAGGCAGGAAAGGCTTCCCGGGGTATCTTTATTCGGATTTGGCTTCCTTATATGAACGGGCCGGTATTATTGAAGGCAGCTCCGGCTCTGTCACCCAGGTTCCGATTTTGACCATGCCCAATGATGATATTACCCATCCGGTGCCGGATTTAACAGGCTATATTACAGAAGGCCAGATCGTATTGGAGCGGGAATTGGATCAGAAAGGGATTTATCCGCCGATTTCGGTATTGCCCTCTTTGTCCCGTTTGATGAAGGATGGCATTGGGGAAGGCTTTACCCGTTCCGATCATTCAGCCTGTTCCAACCAGCTTTTTGCAGCTTATGCCCGGGTACAGGATGCCAGGGCTTTGGCTTCCGTTATCGGCGAAGAAGAATTGGCGCCTGCGGATAAAAAATATATTTTGTTTGGCCGTTTATTTGAAGAACATTTTGTCAATCAGGGGAATCTGGAAAACCGTACCATTGAACAAACTTTAAATTTAGGCTGGCAGCTTTTATCCCTTCTGCCAAAAGAAGAACTGGACCGTTGCGATGCCAAAACTTTGGAACAATTCTACCAGCCGGAGGAAGCCAGGAAAACGTTTGGCGTTTCGGCCGAAGATTAAGAAGGGAAAGGGGGCCGGATCATGGCCAATGAATCAGGCATTACGCCTACAAAAGGCAATTTAATTGCAATACAGCGTTCTTTAGAGCTTTCTACATTGGGATTTGAATTGCTGGATCGCAAACGGAATATTTTAATCCGGGAAATGATGCTTTTAATAGACAAAGCGAAAAAGCTTCGCGGGGAAATCAGCGAAACTTATGCGCAAGCTTATGAGGCCCTCCAAAAAGCCAATATGACATTGGGCGTAGTAGAGGATATTGCCAATACCATTCCGGTAGATCGGGGCGTATCCATTACTTACCGGAGTGTCATGGGTGTGGAAATCCCCCATGTGCAGTTAGAAGAACAGCCTTTGCGGATGAATTATGGCATGATACAAACCAATTCCCTTTTTGATCAGGCAGTAGCGTGTTTCCGTAAAGTAAAAGAAATTACAGCCGTCTTAGCAGAAGTGGAAAACAGTGTTTACCGTTTGGCCAATGCCATACGGAAAACCCAGCGCCGGGCCAATGCGTTGGAAAATATTTTAATTCCCCGTTACCGGGAAACTGCAAAATTTATTACAGCGGCTTTGGAAGAAAAGGAACGGGAAGAATTTTCCCGCATGAAGGTTATTAAAGCTACAAAAATGGCCAATTCATAAAAGAAAGAAGTCCTGTTAAAATGAACCCGATCCTTCAAAAATTGTTATGCGGCCTTTTGGGAGCCTGTGTTCTCACTTCGGCAGGCTGCGCGTCCAATGGCAGTGCTTCCAGCAGTTCAGATGCAAGTGTTCCTGAAAGCAGCATTTCAGAACCAGCTTCTTCCGCTTCTGAATCCAAAGAAAACGTTCAAACCGTTTCGGTTCCTTTCCCTGCTTACCAGGAAGGGCGTACAGAATATAATGGCCATATTTTTGATACGCCGCCATTTTCCGCACAACTGCAATTACCGGAAAACTGGGAAATCCGTATGCCAGATCCCCTTCAGTCAGATGGCAGTTGGTTATGGACGCCAATGGACATTTATGAAAATGACCAGCATGTAGGAAAAATTGCTTTTAACCGCTATACAGAACCGGAGGAAGGTTCTATCCCGCCAGAGGAATATTATAAGGCAGTTTATCCTGAATTGCGGCTTCCCCGGATAGAACAATGGGAACCTTATACGCCGGTTCGTACAGATGAAAATGGAGAAAGCGGGATTGCTTCTGTTACTTATGTAGATCTGGAGTTTATCCAGGAAAATCCGGATGTGGCTATGGCGGCTGTACCGGAATTGGAAACAAAGGGCATCCTTTGCTATAATAAGGATATGACTGCCTATGTAGCCATCCGGATTGATGGTTCCTATCCGATAGAGGATAAAACACTGACAGAGATTGCCCAAAGCTTGCAGCTTGTTCCTGGGCAAAAATAGAACCCATAACAAAAGCAGCAATTCATATGCTTGAACTGCTGCTTTTTATCATTTATTCATCCTTTTTTTTCGGTGGGAGTTTTTGGGTATATTTACATTCCGGATAGTTGCTGCATCCTAAAAAATATCCATAGCGCCCGCGCCGCCAAACCAGTTTTCCCTGGCATTCCGGACAAAGCTGGACTTCTTTTTCTTTCTTTTCTTCTGTTTTTTCGGCTGCCTTTTTGACAGCAGCTTTTGGATTTGGTGCCGCCGTTGCAGCGGAGGATTTGGCGGAAGATTTTACAAGCTTCTGGGGCAAATGATATTTTTCTGTATAATCCTTTGAAACCTCTTTATGATGCCGGAGCATACTATTGGCAGCTTCCTCCATTTCTTTTGGGGAAAGAGAAGCTATAGAAAATATGGAAATAGAAGAATGCAAGGCTTCTATGGCCTGGATGAGATGATCTGCACGGACAACCTGCTCTCTTATTTTGGGTGGGGCATTTTTATCGTTTAATATGGTTTTGGGATTTGCAAGGACAACTAAAGATTTAAAAATAAAGGGAAAGCTCTTTTCCAAAACAGCTCTCCATACTGCCCCGGAGTTTTTGGTTTTTATCTTTTTGATTAACTGCAAATGACGCTCATTTTGGGTAATGGGAGAATAAATCCCTTCTTTGATTTCTTTCCCATTATAGGATGAAGTGCGGATAAAATTTCCGTCTGAAGTAATTTCAATGTCACCATATAAATTTTTGCATTCAATAATAATATGGATTTTTGGAGTAACAATATAAAAATCAATTTGAGCAGATTGTTCCCCGTCATCTAAATGGAGATCATGTAAAACATACATAGGCATATGGCTGTTTTTCAGCTCAAATATAATCCGGTTTTCTCCAGCGATCCCATATTGTAAATTCCGTATATCCTGCTCTATTTGGGTTTTAACTTTGCCAGTGGTTTTCGGCAAAAGCCGTTCTAATTCTGCTAATTGTGCTTGGGCAGAACTGTCCTCTTTTAAAAAAACAGGTTCGCGCATTTTATCGAAAAGGCCCATGCTGTCATCTCTCCCTATACAGTTACTTTTTTATTTCATTATAAGCACTTTGTCGAATCCTGTCAATTCTTTCTCATAAGGAACAATTTTTACAGAAGCCGTTCCTAAAAGCGTACGGTGTTCATAGTCAAAAGCAGCTAATACAGGTTGATTGCCGGAGTTTTTATCGTAATTGGAAAAATCAAAAGGAAAAAGTTCAAAATAAAGCCCTTTTGGGAATCCGGAAACAGCTTCTTTAGGCGGCTTTATACCTTGCGGGCAGCATTCTGGAAGGCGCCGGGGCCGTTCATTCAGGCATAAATCTGCCCGGATAAGCCACTTTAATTTTTCTAATTCAGGTTCTGCTGATTTTTCCGCAAAGGCAAATAAAATATCATAATACGCATACTTACCGACTGCCTGATCCGGTATGGAATGGGCTAAGTCTAAGAAAAACCGGGCCGGCGAAGGAAAACGCCGCAGCAAAAAAGATAAGGACTTTGCAAAGCGTCCGCTGTTATAGTAAATTTCTACAACTTCTTCTAATTGTTTTAATTGGGCCAGTTCTGCAAATGAAATTTCCGGTGTTTCCAAGACTTCATAAGGAGGATATATGCTGTGGCAAAGGCCATAGGTTTCCCGGCTGTCCCAAAGGGCAGATCCACGTAACAATTTCAAAAAGCCCAGTTGAAGCTGTTCCGGCCTTAAAGCAAAAACGTCATCAAAGGAATGTAAAAATTGCGGAAAACTCTCTTTGGGAAGCCCTGCAATTAAATCCAGATGACAGTGGATATTGCCTGCGTGACGGACAGCCTGGACATTTTCTGCAAGCCGTTGGAAATCTGTCCGGCGGCAGGCCGCTTCTAAAGCAGGCCCATAAGTAGACTGCACACCGATTTCAAATTGGAACAGCCCTGGACGTGCTTTTGCAAGCAGTTGGATTTGTTTTTGCGTTAATAAATCCCCGCCTAATTCCATTTGAAATCCAGTAATACCATTATCCTGCTGGATTAAATATTCCCATATAGCAAAAGCCCGTTCTGCATCTAAATTAAAGGTACGGTCAACAAATTTTACCCGCATCACTTTGGCATCTAAAAAACGCTGTAAATCTTGCAATACAATAGGAAGGGAACGCTGGCGTACCTGACGATCCGCAGAAGAAAGGCAGTAATTACATCCAAAAGGGCATCCCCGGGAGGACTCATAATATAATACCCGGTTTTTCATTTGGGATAAATCGTCATAGGGAAAGGGAAGGAAATCCATATTGACATAGCTGCTGGATCGGTATATTTTTTGCTGGGTTTCCTGTAAAGCAGATGCGACAGAAGCTTCTCCTTCTCCGCAAAGAATACCGTCTGCGAAAGGAAACCGCTGGAAAGAGGTTTCATAACTGACTTCCGGCCCGCCTAATAAAATCCGGGCTTTGGGGAATAAAGCCCGCAAATCCCCTGCAATTTTGCAGACCATTTCAATATTCCATAAGTAACAGGAAAATAATAAAGCATCCGGTTTCCGTCTGGCTAAATCAGCCGTAATAAATCGGACAGGCTGGTTAATGGTATATTCTGCAATTTCACAAGATAAGCCTTGCTCTAAAAGGCTGTGCTGTAAATAACGGACAGCCAAATTGGTATGGGAAAATTTTGCGTTGATGGCAACAAGAATATGATTCATAGTGGGTTCTTCTTTCCTATGGAAAACAGCGCTCCTCACCAGGGAAGCGCTGTTTTAAATTGATTACTTCGGTTTTTTCATGGTTAAAGAAATTCGTTTTTTAACGGTATCAACATTCAATACCCAAACGGTAATAATATCCCCAACTTGCAGTACTTCACTGGGATGTTTAATATAGCGGTCGGTCATTTGGGAAATATGGACAAGGCCGTCCTGATGAACGCCAATATCTACAAATGCTCCAAAATCAATCACATTCCGTACCGTTCCACGAAGTTCCATACCTGGAGTTAAATCTTTTAAATCCATAATGTCACTGCGCAGCATGGGGGGCGGTAATTCATCACGAGGGTCCCGTCCTGGTTTTTGCAATTCTTTTACAATATCCAATAAAGTTGGTACGCCTATGCCGCAAGCCTCAGCTACCATTTCTGCCCCGCGTTCTTCAATACGGGCTGGCAGGCTGGACAAATGGCCTTCTACGGCATCCTTCAAGGTATAATCAAATTGTTTTAAAAGGGCTTCCACAGCGGGATAGGACTCCGGATGTACACCAGTATGATCCAAAATATTTTTGCCCCCGGGAATCCGTAAGAATCCCGCACATTGTTCAAAAGCTTTTGGGCCTAATTTGGGGACTTTTTTCAACTGGGAACGGCTTTCAAAAGCGCCGTTTTCCTCCCGGTAAGCTAAAATATTTTTTGCCACAGTGGGAGATACACCGGAAACATAAGATAATAACGCGGGGGAAGCTGTATTCAAATCTACGCCGACCCGGTTTACACAGTTTTCTACCACACCAGCCAATGCTTCATCTAACTGCTTGGAAGGCATATCGTGCTGGTATTGGCCCACGCCGATTGATTTTGGATCAATTTTGACCAGTTCAGCCAAAGGATCTTGCAAACGCCGGGCAATAGAAACGGCACTGCGCAAAGAAACATCAAAATCCGGAAATTCCGCGGCGCCTAATTTACTGGCAGAATAGACCGACGCACCTGCTTCATTGACCATGATATAGCTTAAACCGCAATCCATTTCCTGAATCAGTTCAGCAGCAAAGATTTCGCTTTCTTTAGAAGCAGTCCCGTTGCCAATGGATAAAACCTGGACACGATGTTTTTTTATTAAAGCAGAAAGTTTGGCTTTTGCTTCGGCAGTTTTATTTTGCGGGGGCGTAGGATAAACCACATCAGTGGCCAGGACTTTTCCGGTAGGGTCCACCACAGCAATTTTGCATCCTGTCCGGTAAGCCGGATCAATGGCCAGTACAGTTTTTCCTTTTACAGGGGGCTGCATCAGTAAAGCTTCTAAATTGACTCCAAAAATACGGATTGCCTGATTACAGGCCATGTCCGTTAAAAAGGAACGGATTTCCCGTTCTAAAGAAGGGTGGATCAGACGTTTATAAGCGTCGTTACAGGCTTCTGCTACAGCAGGCGTACAAATACTGCCTTTTTTTACAAAAAGCCCCCGCAATAGTCCGGAAGCATAAGCTTCATCCACTTCAATAGCAGCCTTTAAGAAATTTTCTTTTTCTCCCCGGTTAATGGCTAAAACCCGGTGGCTGGGGATTTTAGAAACGGGTTCTGTATAATCATAATACATCCGGTATACAGAATCGGTTTCAGCTTCGGCGGCAATGCTTTTTAAAACAGCATTTTTTTGATAATATTCCCGTAAAAGCTGGCGGCCCTGGGCACTGTCAGAAATTTCTTCTGCGATAATATCCTGTGCTCCGGCTAAAGCTTCTGTACTGTCAGTAATTTCTTTTTCCGGGTCCACATAAGGGGTGGCAATGGCTTCTAATGTGCCGGAAGTAAGCTCCTGAGCCATTAAAATTTGTGCAAGGGGTTCTAATCCCCGTTCTTTTGCAATGGTAGCACGGGTACGCCGTTTTTGTTTATAAGGCCGGTAAATATCTTCTAAACGGGCTAAGGTTCCGGCTTCGGCAATAGCAGAAGCAATTTCTTCTGTCATTTTCCCTTGTTCCGTAATAGAAGCCGTAATTTCTTCCCGACGTTTTTGAAGGCCCCGGAGATAATCCAGCCGGTCGGCAGCTTCCCGGAGGATCTGGTCATCACAAGAACCAGTTTTTTCTTTTCGGTATCGGGCAATAAAAGGAATGGTGTTGCCTTCATCAATTAAAGAAATAATGTTCTGCATAAAAGGAAGAGAAATGGAAAATTCTTCCGACAATATTTGTGCAAAATCCACTATAACAACTCCTATTCTTGGTATGGCTTTCCTATTATACCATTGGAAAAGGGCCTTTGCAATCCTTTCCATCATAAGTAGTTAGGCATGTCACCAAATCAATTATGCTGGCATATCTATAAAAGGAGGAGGCTGATAGATAGTGACTGCTTCTAACCAGTTTAGCAATGTTACGATGACGTATTTATCTGAATTTTATAATATATTGGATGACATGATTCAAAATATGACGGCGGCTACATTGACAGACAGCATTTCAAATAATTTTATTGCACAAATGATTCCCCATCATGAAGCGGCAATTGCAATGTCCCGGAATCTTCTGCAATATACCACTTGTGTTCTTTTAGAAAATATTGCGGCAAACATTATAGAAGAACAAACAGCCAGCATTGCCAATATGCAGAATATCTTGGCTCAATGCAGGAGCGTAACCAATACGGGACAGGAATTAGCCCTTTATCAGCGTCATTTCCGGCAAATTACTTCTGAAATGTTCAGCAAAATGGAAAATTCCTGGACATCAAATAACATCAATGGAGATTTTATCCGGGAAATGATTCCGCATCACCGGGGCGCTATTCAAATGGCGAAAAGTGCCCTGCAATATAATATTTGTCCGGAATTAACGCCAATTCTGCAAGCAATTATCACTTCTCAGGAAGAAAGCATCAAAAGAATGCAGCGTTTAATATGTTGTATGTAAAAAAAGGCAGTGCTCTCCAGAAAATCTGGGGAGCACTGCCCATATACATAAAATCACAAAGATTAGCCGCCCAAATAAGCCTGCCGTACTTTTTCATCCTGGGCCAAAGCAGAAGCCTCGCCGCTCATGGCAATGGACCCGGTTTCCAATACATAAGCACGGTTTGCAATTTCCAAGGCTTTTTTAGCATTTTGTTCGTTTAACAAAACGGTTACACCGCCTTGGTTTACACTTTTAATAATATCGAAAATTTCACCAACCAGCAAAGGGGAAAGCCCCATAGAAGGTTCATCCAACAAAAGCATTTTTGGTTTGCTCATCAAAGCCCGGCCAATGGCTAACATTTGCTGTTCGCCGCCGGATAAGGTTCCAGCTAATTGTTTGCGCCGCTCCTTCAGCCGGGGCAGACGGGCAAAAATTTGTTCAAAATCGGCGTCTAAATTTTCTTTGGCGCGGATATAAGCCCCTAATTCCAGATTTTCCATAACGGTTAAGCTGGCAAAAATACGCCGGCCTTCAGGAACCTGTGCCAAACCCAGCCGTAAAATTTTATGGGCTTCCGTAGTTACCAGATTATTGCCGTCAAAGGTAATGGAACCGCTTTTGGGGCGGAGCAAACCGGAAATTGCATGGAGGGTAGAAGTTTTCCCTGCACCATTGGCGCCAATCAGGGTAACAATTTCCCCTTCATTGACTTCAAAGGAAATCCCTTTAATGGCATGGATATTCCCATAAAAAACGTTTAAATCTTTAACAGTCAGCAAAGCCATGGTTTATTCCCCTCCCAGATATGCGGCAATGACCCGAGGATTGGTACGGATTTCTTCCGGCAGTCCTTCGGCAATGACTTTGCCATAATCTAAAACCACAATATGCTCGCATAAGCCCATGACAAAGCTCATATCATGTTCAATTAACAATACAGCAACTCCGAATTGTTCCCGAATGGTGCGGATGGTTTCCAGTAATTCATGGGTTTCAGTAGGGTTCATGCCTGCTGCCGGTTCATCCAGCAGCAAAACTTTGGGATTGGCTGCTAAAGCCCGGGCAATTTCTAATTTCCGCTGCTGGCCATAAGGCAGGTTTTTTGCAGTTGCTTTTGCGTACTGCTTTAGCCCGCAGACATCTAATAAACCTTCGGCTTGTTCTTCTACCTGGGCTTCTTCCTTCCAGTAAGAAGGCAGGTGCAGGATGCCGGAAAGTACAGAATATTTCATCTGATAATTCATAGCGGTTTTTACATTGTCAATGACAGAAGCATCTTTAAACAAGCGGATATTTTGGAAAGTCCGGGCAATGCCGCTTTGAGTAATCTGGGCTGTTTTTTTGCCGATAATGCTTTTCCCTTCCAGCTCTACGGTGCCTTCTGTGGGAGGGTAAACGCCTGTTAAAAGGTTGAATACAGTGGTTTTCCCTGCGCCGTTAGGCCCTATCAGCCCCATAATTTCTCCGGATTCCAGGGAAAAACAAACATCATCCAAAGCCCGAAGGCCGCCAAAAGCAATCCCTAACTTTTTAGTTTCCAGCAAAGGCATTTTATACCCCTCCTTTCGCGGCATCCTGTTTTTTACCGGTAATCCGGCGGATCAAAGCGGATAAAGAAAATTCTGCCCGGCCCAATAACCCGGTAGGACGGAATAACATAACACAGATCAGGACAACCGAATAAGCCAGCATCCGGTAATTGGAAAAACCACGAAGCAGCTCCGGCAATATGGTCAGTACGGAAGCAGACAGAATGGAACCGGTAATGGAGCCCATGCCGCCTAATACCACCATAATTAAAAATTCCACAGAACGGTTGAAATCATATTTAGAGGGGTCAATGAGCCCTAAATGATGGGCATACAAGCCTCCTGCAACTCCGGCAATGAATGCAGCTAAGACAAAAGCCAGCAGCTTGTAGTAAGTGGTATTGACGCCAGCGGCTTCCGCGGCAATTTCATCTTCCCGGATGGCAATAACAGCGCGCCCGTGGCGGGAACGGCCAAAAGTAAACATAGCAAATATGACCACAGCCGCAATAAAGAATACAAAAGGCAGCATTCCGGCAGGATGCTGGCGGTTTGTCAGGGATTTGATCCCTCCCAAACCCATAGCGCCTCCTGTAATTTTTAAGTTATTGGCGATAACACGGATAATTTCACCAAAACCCAAGGTAATGATGGCCAGGTAATCCCCCCGGAGCCGTAAAGCAGGGATACCAATAATAACCCCGAAAACTGCTGCTAAAATACCGGCAAGTACCAGCCCAATGGGTAAAGAAAATTGCAAAGGCAGGGAACTATTTTTTGTAAATAAAGCGGCAGCATAAGCGCCTACCAGCATAAAACCGGCATGGCCTAAAACAAGCTGGCCCAACAAGCCTGTGACTAAATTCAAGCTGACAGCCATTGTCACATTGATGCAGACTAAAGTAATTAAATCAGCCTGATAACGGTTGAGGACGCCGGTTACAATGAGAGTCCGCAAAAAGAAAAACAGTGCCAGTACAAGGATGAGGTTGATGCCGTAGGAGATGTAAGCCTTTTTCTTATTCATCATGGATTACACCTTCTCTTTCACATTTTTACCCAGCAGGCCGGAAGGCTTCACCAGGAGCATGACAATTAAAATACCGAATACGATTGCATCAGTCAGGTTGCTGTAAAAGTTTTTGGTCCAGCTTTCCGCAACCCCTAAAATATATCCGCCCAGCATAGCGCCAGGGATAGAACCAATTCCGCCTAATACTGCTGCGACAAAGGCTTTCAGTCCTAACAGGTTGCCCATAGTAGGCTTAATCTGGGGATAAGTATTGCAGTAAAGGGCAGCACCTACGGCAGCCAGCCCGGAACCTACTGCAAAAGTAAAAGCAACCGTATGATTGGTGTTAATTCCCATGAGCTTTGCAGCACCGGCATCCTCACTGGTAGCCCGCATGGCTTTGCCAATACGGGTGCGGGCCACTAAAGTCTGAAGCCCGATCATCATTACAACGGAAACCACAATATTTAAAATGTTTGCAGAAGTGATATGAAGTTCCCCAAGCTGGATAGCAGGCAAATCAAAAAGGGTAGGCATGGAACGGACTTCGGAGCCAAATAAAAGCTGGAAAAGATTTTGCAGGAAAATACTGACCCCTAAAGCCGTAATCAATAGAGAAATACGGGGAGCATCATGGGTTAAAAGCCGGTGGTAAGCGACCCTTTGGATCAGGACCCCGGCCAGCGCACAAAACAGGATTGAACCAATTACAGCTAAAATCAAAGGCATTCCCATTACAGTCATAATAAACATAACCATGTAACTGCCTACCATGATAATGTCGCCGTGGGCGAAATTGATCAATTTTACAATACCATACACCATACTATACCCTAAGGCAACCAGGGCATAAATGCTGCCTAACCCTAAACCGTTGATTGTTTGGGTAAGAAATAAATTCATAAAGCCGCACACACCTTCCAACCTAAAAAAATGATTGCTTGTCCCCAGACCTGCCGCAAAGCCCTGTGGGGAACGAGCCAAAAAAGGAAAATTATTTTTTCCAGATTTTCCTTTTTTGGGCCGCTTCCCGGAATATGAAAATATCCGGAAAGAGGGCTTAAGGCCCTCTTTCCGGCGAAATTCCAAAGGATTAGATTTCAAAATTTTCCACGAATTTATAAGCGCCGCCTTCAATGGTTAAGATTACTGCGCTGCGAACCGGGTTCCGGTTTTCATCAAAAGTCGTGGTGCCGGTAAGGCCTTTATAATTGGTTGCTTTCATTGCATCAATAATGGCTTGGGAATCTGTGCTGCCTGCCCGCTGGATGGAGTCAATGAGGATATTAGTTGCATCATAACCCAGTACAGAAAACATGTTAGCATCATTTCCAAATTTTTCACGGTATTCACTCAGGAATGCCTGTAAATCGGGGTCGTCGCTTTCAGCGGAATACTGGCTGCAAAAATAAGAATTTTTCAAAACATCTGTTTTGGAAGGATCGATTTTACCCAATACACCGTCCCAGCCGTCAGCGCCTAACAATGCGCATTCAATGCCATTGGCACGGGCCTGGTCCGCAATCAGTACCACGTCATTATAGTAAACTGGCAGCAGTAAAACGTCTGGGTTAGCAGCTTTTACTTTGGTCAACTGGGAGTTGAAATCTGTGCTGCCGGTCTGGTAGCCTTCTTTTGCGGCAATTTCAATGCCTAATTCTTTCGCGGAAGCTTCAAAAGCATCTGCAATGCCGGTAGAATAAGGATCGCCGTTGTCATAAAGGATAGCGGCAGATTTTGCAGACAATTTTTTAGAAGCATAGTTTGCCATCAATTTGCCCTGATAGGGATCGATGAAACAGACACGGTAAACATTTTCACCAGCTAAAGTAACTTCTTCCCCGGTAGCGCTGGCAGTAATCAGAGGAACATTGTCATCCACAGATTTCTGAGCAACAGCCTGGGTCGGTTTTGTAGTAACGTCGCCAACGATAGCAACAACATTGTCATTGTTGACCAGCTTGTTATAAGCATTGACAGCTTCATTGGGATCGCCTTTTTCATCTTCCACAATGTACTCAATCTGCTGGCCTAATACGCCGCCATTGGCATTGGCCTTTTCGATTGCCATAGTAATAGCGTTATTGACAGCGATTCCGTACTGGGAAACATCGCCAGTTAAAGGAGCCAGGCCGCCAATTTTGATGGTGTCGCCGGATGGGGCGGCATTATTTTCCTGAGCAGGTGCAGCGGAATTTCCGTCAGAAGCAGCAGGTGCGCCGCTGGAAGCAGGTGCAGGGCTGCCGCCGCATCCTGCCATTGCTGCTGCCATAACGGCAGCTAAAAAAGATGCAAGAATACGTTTTTTCATTTCATTTCCCTCCGATATATACGAAAGATTCCATCGAAAAGCCGAGAAGCTTGCAAGTTAGAACCCTTTCCCTTTCATAAGCAAAGGTGAAATGCTTTTCGATGGAGTCTATCATACCACGGCATTGGCGGAAATGCAAGAAATGTACATTACAATTTGTATACATTCACAAAAGAGGATTATTGCGGGGGATGGGATTCAGCAAGTTATCCGACGAATGGGCCCTTAAACCAAGGCTAAAAGCTGATCTACGGTTTTTTGCGCCACCTGATCGACTTTGTCAAAGTCCATAGCATCCCGGTAATATTCCTCTAATTCGTCATGGAGGCTTTTGGCTTCTGCCAGTAAACGGGCAGTCTGATCCAGCATCTGGGAGGCTGTTTTGCGGTTAAAAGCAATCCGTTTCCGTGCATGGCTAAGGGCTTCGCTGTCTGTGAAACGGCGGGAACGGATGACTTTATAGGGATCGTCTGTAACAGCGGAATGAGTATCGCTGACTGTCATAAAGCCAATGCGTAAAGAAGGGATAAAAACATGTTCTAATTTTTCAAAAGGTGACAAGGGGCAGTAACAGGAAATAATATCAAAGCCAGCTCCTAAAGCTTCTGACCGGATGACATTTAAGAACAGGCGGGATACAGCGCCCAGGTTATCTTCAATGGTATAAATGCGGTCACACAAAAGCAATGCAGTTTCGCCAAACTGAACCTGGCCTAAATTGGTAACTGCGGAAAGGAACCGGATGGTTTCTTTTCCCCGCTGGGGCTTGCCTCCCCGGAATTCCCCGTCAGCAATCCGCCGGGCAGCTTTTTGCACTTTCTGGACAGAAACAGCGTCTAATGCAAGACGGTATGTATCTCCCAGCAGGCTTCCGGCAGCGCTTAAAAAGCGGCAGGCATGTTCATGGCAGCGGGAAATCCGGGCAGATAAAACCATTAAAGGCTGTCTGGATTCAAACAGCTTGTGGGTATCCCAGCAGCCGGAAAGATCCACAAGCTGTTCAAAAGCGCCAGGATATTTGGGCTCGATAACATGGGAAGGGGTTTCCGATTCAAACAAAAGAGATAAGGGTGCTTTTTCACTTGTAAAAAGCACCCTCTTGCCGCCTTTGGGCGGCAATTCACCCGAAAAATACGCTTCACAGGATCAAGTGTTCCGCCCTTTGCGAAGGGCGGTCAAAGGCTCTGCCTTTGGAAACCGCAATTTTTTGAAAAAAATTGAGTAAAACTTTTGGTTTTGATTTTACAATCTGAAAGTTTAGGGCCGCCCTTTTCAAAGGGCGGTAGGTCCAGGGCAAAGCCCTGGCGGGTTTGGGCAGGGCCCAACTTAGCGGAAGCTTTTGCCGCCTTGCCTGGCGATCAATGCGGCGCCTAAAGCGCCGGCATACCGGCCCATAGAATGGGTTTCCACAGGGACGCCTAATTTTTCAGACAGCCGCTGGATAAAATAAGGGCTGTTGCACAGGCCGCCGGTCAAAGCAGCTTTTCCACGGATGCCATGGCGGGTGCATAGTCCGGCCACACGGGAAGCTACGGAATCAACGACGCCTGCCGCAATATCCCCCCGTTTTTCTCCGGAACCAATGTGGCTGATGACTTCGGATTCAGCAAAGACGGTACACATGGAGCTGATTGGGACCGGGTCACTGCCTTCAGCCAGGGCGAATAATTCTTCCATGGTAGCCCCTAAGCGGCCAGCCATAATTTCCAGGAATTTTCCTGTTCCCGCGGAGCATTTATCATTCATTAAAAAGTCCGTTACGGTGCCGCCGGAAACGGTAATTACTTTTGTATCCTGGCCCCCAACGTCAATAATGGTGCAGTCTGTCCCAAATAACTGGCTGCCGCCCCGGCCGTGGCAGGTAATTTCCGTTACAATTTTATCGGCATAATCCACGCAGACCCGTCCATATCCCGTAGCGACAATCCGGTCCCCGTCCTTGTCAGCATCTAATTTTTTACAGATTGCCATAGCAGTTTCCTTGCCGCTCCAGCCTGTGGGCAGGGTAAAGCAGATGTCCTCTTTGCCGTCCTCTAAAACGACGGTTTTGGAGGCGGTAGAACCAATGTCAATTCCAATATAGCGCAATTTCGTTTACTCCTTTATCCAATGGTTTCCAGGAAAGCACTCAACCGGGTGTTAATTTGTCCGGCGTCGGCTGTGGAGTAATCGGTTTCCAGCATTAAATAAGGCATGCCACGGCCTGTGACATATTTTTTCACCAGATGGGATTCCACATTGAAGGTATGGCAAGCCTGCAGTATAATTTCCAATACGCCGTCAATGGCATATTCTTCAATCATTTCCCCGATATATTCAATGCGGGTATTGTTGGGACTCATAACCGAACAGTTGATATTTAAGTATTTTTTGGCCAGGGCATCCATCACAGGCATGGTTTCATCCACCAGCTCAATTTTTTCCCGGACGCCGCTGCAACTGTCAAAAGCAACTACATCCGCGCCTAATTCTTCAACGGTTTTTACAATTTTATCCCGGACGCCTCCGAACGGGCAGCCTGTTACTAAAATACGCGGCTTATTAGAAGGCTTGCCTTTATAGTTGGCCTCCCAGTCTGCTTGTACCTGGGCAATCCGTTCTTCGATTGCTTCACAGCGTTTGTCGATATTCAATTCAAAGCCGGAAGAATCGGTCCGGGTACTTAATTCATAGCCGGAAATAGGGGCAGGATTTAAAGTGCCTAATTCAAAAAAGGTTTTCATCACTTTCCGTTCCCGGTTTTTCCGGCGGATAGCCTGACGGATGTCGTCATCGGTGATGGTAATATGGTAGAAGCTTTCCAGCTTTTCTTTAAAGGCAATCAGTTCTTTTTTCCATAATTCCAAAGCGGCGGCATTCCGTGAAGAAGGGAGCTGCAATACATAAGTTTCCTTAATATCGTTCAGCAGTTCAAACATTTTCTTTTTTCCGTCGCAGGTGGTTTCCCCCACAATAAAGTCGGAAAAATAGAAATACGGGCATGTATCTGTTTTGGCAAAACCATAACTGGCTTTAATCAATGGGCAAAGGTTTCTGGGTAAATCGGCTTCCGCGGCTGCAATCGGTTCTTCGCTGGTTGCGCATAAAGGGACTGCTGAGGCCCCCGCGGCTAAAATCAATTCATGAGGCACAAAGGAACAGTAAACACCTACCACCCGCGCACCATTTTCTTTCGCTTCTTTCAGGCGCATAAATCCGGCTCTGCGGGCATCCCCATAGCTTTGAAAATTTTCAGGTAATTTTAACATGATTTAAGAGACTCCTTTCTTTTCCGGCTATCCAAAACGCACCTGCTTTCCGGGAATCCCCAGAAAGCGGGTGCGTGTTTCTCCCTTATGGGACTATCATAACAAACCCTCGGCAAAAAGGAAACACATATCAAAAAAGACGATAAGTAAAACGGTTTAATTGATTTTATCTATGGGATTTGATTGGTTCCCAGTCCCCGCTGGATGCGGTACATTTTCGCATAAATCCCGTTTAAGGCAAGCAATTCTTCATGGGTTCCCCATTCTGCTGCTTTTCCCTGGTCAATCACTAAAATCCTGTCGGCATCCCGGATGGTAGACAAACGGTGGGCAATTAAAAAAGAAGTCCGGTTTTGGGTCAAACGCCGTACAGCATTCCGGATATGGCGTTCTGTCCAGGAATCTACCGAGCTGGTAGCTTCATCTAAAATGAGAATCGGTGCGTCTGCTAAAATAGCCCGGGCAATGGTTAATAACTGCCGTTCTCCCTGGCTGAAAGAGCCTCCGTTTCCCTCTACTATAGCATCATACCCTCCGGGAAGCTGGCGGATAAAACGGTCTGCTCCGGCAAGAATGGCGGCCTGTTCTACCTGGGTATTTGTAGCTTCCGGATGGCCGTAACGGATATTTTCCCGGATACTGGCTTCCAATAAGGCGGTATCCTGGAGCACAATCCCAAAACAAGCACGTAAATCCTTTAAACGGTATTCCCGTAAATCGTGGCCGTCTAAAAGGATGCGGCCTCCGGTTACATCATAAAAGCGGGCTAATAAGCTGATCAAAGTGGTTTTTCCTGCCCCGGTAGGCCCGATTACCGCGATACATTCCCCGGGCTTCACCTGGAAACAGATATTGTCTAAAACCAGCCGGTCAGGTTCATATCCAAATTGGATATTCTCAAAAACAAATGCTCCACGGGGCTGGGACAAAGGTAAGGCTTCCGGCAGATCGGGCGGCTCTGGGGTTTCGTCGAAAACTTCAAAAATCCGTTCTGCTCCGGCTACTGCCGATTGGAAGGTGTTAAACAGGCTGGCTAATTCATTTAAAGGGCGGGTAAACTGCCGGGAATAAAGAAGGAAAGTAGAAATCATGCCAACCCCTACCAGACCTTTTGCAGCGAATAAGCCGCTGGCAACCGATACAAAAATAAAACAGAGATTGTTTACCACATTCATGAGCGGCATTAAAAAGCCGGACCAGATTAAAGAAAGGGTTCCTGCCCGGCAAAGGGCTTCATTTTTTTCCTCAAATGCCTCAATCACCTGGGCTTCCCGTCCATAGGCTTTTACCAGGGCCAGCCCGGAAACGGTTTCTTCCATATACCCGCTTAATGCTCCTAAAGCATTTTGCTGCTGCCGGTAAAGCCTGCGGGTATGGGTTGTAATCCATTTTGTCAGTAAAAATACCAGAGGCATTCCCATTAAAACAACCATAGCCAGAAAAGGATTTAAAGAAAACATCAGGATTAAGATTCCGGACAGTGTAAACCCCAGCATCATAAACTGGGTTAAAGAATCGGAAATGGCTGTACTAATATTATCAATATCATTGGTTAGGCGGCTCATTAAATCCCCGTGTAAATTTTTATCATAAAAAGAAAGGGGCAGGGTTTTCATGACAGAAAATAAGGATTTGCGCAGAAAACAAACCAGCCGCTGGGATACGGCAGCAGATAAACGCTTCTGAAAAAAACGGATTGCCCAGTCGCCCAAATATACCAGCAATAAGGCCAGTACCAGCCAAAAAGCCATAGAACCTGCGTCAATGGAATCGACACATTTCCCCACCAGTAAAGGCGTAACCATGGCGGAAACAGAAGCCAGCCCGGACAGCAGGAATAAAACAGGGACGCCTTTCCGGCGGCCTTTTGTCAGCTTCCACAGCCGGTGCAAAGTACCTTTCATATCTTTTGGCTTTTTTACAGGCATGTGCCGTTGAACATAGGAACGACGGGGCGGCGGTAAACCAGATGTACGGTCATCCATGAACATCATCCCCTATTTGTGAATGGTAAATTTCCTGATATACTTCGCAATGCTTTAGCAATTCCTGATGGGTGCCCTGGCCGCAAAGCTGCCCTTTTTCCAGGCATAAAATCTGTCCTGCCCCCATAACAGCAGGCACCCGCTGGCTTATCAATATGACAATGCCTTGCTTTCCGTAGCTGGTTAAATTATTTAAAACAGCAGCTTCTGTTGCTGCATCCAGGGCGCTGGTACAGTCATCTAATATGAAAAGCCTAGGCTGCCGGAGGAAGGCCCGGGCAATACATAACCGCTGTTTCTGGCCGCCTGATAAATTGACGCCTCCCTGCCCTAACCGGGTATCATATTTTTCGGGAAGGGCCTCAATAAAACGGTCTGCACAAGCCATTTGAGCAGCTTTTTGAATGGCTTCCTCGGAAGCGTCCGGATTGCCCCAAAGCAGGTTTTCCCGGATTGTCCCGGAAAAAATGGCGGCCTGCTGGGGGACGAATCCCACCATTTGCCGCAAGGCGGAGGGATTCTGTTCCCGGGCATCAACGCCTCCTATGAAGATATGGCCGGATTCCGGATCATAAAAGCGGGGTAATAAGCGGGCTAATGTAGACTTCCCGGAACCGGTAGGGCCAATGATTCCGGTTAGGCCAGGGCCAATGGAAAAACTGATATGGTGCAGAACAGCAGATTCAGCGCCGGGATAAAAGAAAGTCACATCCTGGAATTCAATTTGTTCCTTCTGGTCCAGAGATACGGGAAGGGGATTCCAGGGGGATTTCATAGCGGGCTGTTCCGTTAAAATTTCCTGAATCCGGGCGGCAGAAGCGGAAGCACGGGCCATGGTATTGAAAATGCTGGAAACCATATTTAAAGAAAAGGTCATCTGGGTTAAATAGGTGACAGAAGCCATTATGCGTCCTACATGATTAGGAGATTCATTCCGGCTCAGAAGAAAAAGTGCAATAATGCCTAAATTGACAATCAAATGGATCATAGGGGTAACGGCAGCAGAAATATGCTGTGCCTGGATACCTGCCTGAGCCAGAGCGTCAGCAGAAGAACCGAACCGATCTTCTTCCTCCTTTTCCCGTCCGAAAGCCTTAACAACGCGGATATTATTTAAAAATTGCTGACTGACCCGGTTCAGCCGGTCCAGGCATTGCTGCATCCTTTGATAGCGGGGAAAGCCATAAACCATATTGGCAATGGTCAATACAATACATCCGGATAAAATCCCAACCAGTACAGGGGTAAGCTGGGGAGTCCGGGTTACAATCATAAAAACAGCTCCGATACAGGTAAAAGGGGCTTTTACTAAAATGCGCATTAAGCCGTTGATAAAACGCTGGATTTGTGTTACATCATTTGTCATACGGGTCAGCAAAGCCGCAGGGGGGAAACGATCCATATTGGCAAAAGAAAAGGTCTGGATTTTCCGGTACAATAACGAACGGAGTTCTTTTGCAACAAGCTGGGAGGCTGTTGCAGACAAAATACTGCGCATGACAGCGCAGGCAGCCCCCACAGCAGCGGTTGCCAGCATAAAAAGGCCAAAGAATAAAATAATATGGGGATTGCCCTGTTTTACCCCGTCATCTACAATATGGGACATAAGAGCAGGCTGGAATAAATCGCAGGCAGCTTCCCCGGCTAAAAATAAAATTCCGGCACAAAATAAAAAAAAATGCTTGCAGAGCATTGAAAAGATCAGTTTCAAGGAGATTTCCCCCTTCATTTTCCCTTTTATCTCCTATTATCATAGAAGAAAGACGCCAGGAAAGCAAGGGATTTTTTATAATTTGTTTGATTCTGCTAAGAACCGTCAAAAATGGTGTTGACAAATCAAAAAGATTTCGCTATAATAAAAAAGCCGTTTCAAAAGGATATGGTTACATTGCCCGATTGTGTAAGGGTAGCACGACAGACTCTGACTCTGTTTGTCTGGGTTCGAATCCTAGTCGGGCAGCTACTTCCGAGGTGTGGCTCAGTTTGGTAGAGCGCTGCGTTCGGGACGCAGAGGCCGCAAGTTCAAGTCTTGTCACCTCGACCAGTTTTTTTAAGAAACCCGTAGAGAAGCTTTTAAGAAGCTGTTTCTGCGGGATTTTTTAATAGCAAAAGAAGGGGAAAAAGGAGTAAGCGGTTATGGCCTTACCAGCAGAAAAAATTCATTATACTTTTGCAGATTATCTTTCATGGGATGAAGATGAACGGATAGAATTATTGGATGGGGTTCCATTCATGATGTCCTCCCCTTTGCGCATTCATCAGGAGATCGCCGGAGCAATTTTTGTGCAGTTGTACCGGTTCCTGGAAGGAAAGAAATGCCGGGTATACCAGGCGCCTTTTTCAGTCCGGCTTTTTGAAGAAAAAAAGGATGTACCGGAAGACGTACAGACAGTAGTGGAACCAGATATTTCTGTCATTTGTGATGAAAATAAATTGGATCAATACGGATGCCAGGGAGCGCCGGATTTTGTCATTGAAGTATTATCATCTTCTACGCGGCGCCATGACCGGATCACAAAATATAATCTCTATCAGCAGGCTGGTGTCCGTGAATATTGGATTATCGATCCGGATAGCAGGGCAGTTGATGTTTTTTTGTTGGAAAATGGAATGTTCCGTCCTTATGAAGCTTACGGGCAGAAAGACATTGCAAAAGTCAATACATTAGAGGGCTGCTTGATTGAACTGGAAAAAGTATTTACAGAATAAATGAAAAAATACCTGTCTGCCGGCAGTTAAGCCGGTGAACAGGTATTTTTATCTGTACGATCTTCAATATATTTTTGCAGCATTTGAAAGGTTTCCTGGCTGATGTCATGCTCAATCCGGCAGGCATCCTGTGCAGCAACTTCTGGTGTAACGCCTATGGATTCCAGCCAGCTTGACAAAAATTTATGGCGTTCATAAATACGTGACGCAATTTCCATGCCGGAATCCGTTAAAGCAATCCAGCCTTCTTTGTCCATGAGGATATAACCATTTGTCCGCAGCAAACTCATTGCCCGGCTTACACTGGGCTTTGTAAAATTCATTGCCCGTGCAATGTCAATGGAACGCACCATGCCTTTTTCATCTTTCAGCCGCAGGATGGTTTCCAAATAATTTTCTGCGGATTCCTGTATTTTCATGATTCTGTTTCCTCCTGATATTCCGGCATCAGCATAGAAATGATGCTGTTGGAAACCAGCATTCCCTGGGGAGTAAGCCGGATTTGCTTTTGATTGCGGTCAACCAGCCCGGAACCCTGTAACATTTCAGCAGCATGAAGGATTTTCTGTTTTAAATTTTGGCCGGGGTACCGTTTTTCCAAAGGTTCCCACAGGACCCCCTCTGACAGCCGCAGCCGCAGCATAATATATTCTTCCATGCCTCCGCCGGGGCCGTCATCCTGGCAAAGCTCCCAGACATTTTCTGCGGCCAGAAAGCCTTTTAGATCCCGTGGGAAATGAAACCGGCGGCCTTGTGCAAAAGAATGAGCTGACGGCCCGATCCCCAAATAGCTTGCACAATCCCAATATTTTAAATTGTGCCGGGACACACGCCCGTTACAGGCAAAATTGCTGATTTCATATTGGGCATACCCATAAGCTTCCAGAGTTTGGACTGCAAAAAGGTATAGATCTGCCTGGGCATCTTCCCCGGGGCAGTGGGAAGCCATTCCTTTTTTAGCAAATGCGGTTCCCGGTTCAATTTTCAAAAGATAAGCGGAAACATGTTCCGCTCCATGCTCCCGGCAAAACTGGACGCCTTTTAAAATTTCCGGCTCATCCTGCCCGGGAAGCCCCAGCATCAAATCAAAAGATAAATGGGAAAAACCTGCGGCCTGTGCCATTGCGGCAGCTTTTGCGGCTTGTGCAATATCATGCCGCCGCCCCAGAAGCTGCAACTGCTGGTTGCTGGCACTTTGTATCCCCATAGAAATCCGGTTTACCCCAAAAGAATACATTTCTTTTAGATTTTTTTCGGTTAAAGAGCAGGGATTACATTCCACTGTAATTTCCGCGTCAGGCAGGATGGAAAAACAGGCTGCTTTTTGCAGTATGGCGCCAATGCGCCTTCCGCCTAATAAGGAAGGCGTACCGCCGCCAAAATAGACGGTTTCAAAAGGCCCGGCCGGAAAAGGGATTTGTTCCAATGCCCGGCATACAGCCGCTGTATAGCAGTCAGCAGCCTCCTCTGAATAGGCTGCGGAGTAAAAATCACAATAAGGGCATTTGCCCAGGCAAAAAGGCACATGGACATAAAGGGAGCGGCATTGGTTAGTCATTGCTGTCTAATTTCAGCACCGCCATAAAAGCTTCCTGAGGGACGCTGACGCTTCCTAACTGGCGCATCCGTTTTTTACCTTCTTTTTGTTTTTCCAGCAGTTTCTTTTTCCGGGTAATATCCCCGCCATAACATTTCGCTAAAACGTCTTTGCGCATGGCTTTTACAGTTTCACGGGCAATGACTTTGCCGCCGATAGCGGCCTGAATGGGAACTTCAAATAATTGGCGGGGAATGTGTTCCTTCAACGATTCCGCCATTTTCCGCGCCCGGCCATAAGCCCGGTCAGCATGGCAGATAAAGGAAAGGGCGTCCACCACTTCGCCATTCAGCAAAATATCCAGCTTCACCAGCTTGCTTTCCCGGTATCCGCAAAGCTCATAGTCAAAAGAAGCATATCCTTTGGTACGGCTTTTGAGCACGTCAAAAAAGTCATAAACAATTTCATTCAAAGGCAGCTCATAATGAAGTTCCACCCGGTCGGTATCCAAATACTTTGTATCCAGATAAATGCCCCGGCGATCCTGGCAAAGCTCCATAATATTTCCAATATAAGCGGTTGGGGTAAAAATATTTGCTTTTACAAAAGGTTCTTTGGCACCGGAAATCATAGCGGGATCGGGGTAGCTGGTAGGATTGTCAATTTTCAATTCCTGGCCGTTCTGAAGGGAAATTTCATATACAACACTGGGAAGAGTTGTAATCAGATCCAAATTAAATTCCCGTTCCAGTCGTTCCTGGATGATTTCCATATGGAGCAGCCCTAAAAACCCGCACCGGAAGCCGAAGCCTAAAGCAACAGAAGTTTCCGGTTCAAAGGTTAAAGAGGCATCATTAAGCTGTAATTTTTCCAAAGCATCCCGTAGATCCGGATATTTAGCGCCATCCAAAGGATAAATTCCGGAAAATACCATACTTTGCACTTTGCGGTATCCAGGCAGGGGTGCTTCGCAGGGATTTTCTGCATCGGTGATGGTATCGCCGACCGCAGTATCTCGAACGGTCTTGATGCTGGCTGTTAAATAGCCTACCTGTCCGGCATATAATTCGCTTCTGGGGACTAAATTGGTAGCCCCCATGACGCCGGTTTCTACCACAGTAAATTCCGCGCCGGTAGACATCATGCGGATGGTCATGCCGGGCCGGATAATTCCTTCCATCACCCGGATATAGGCAATAACCCCCCGATAGCTGTCATAAACGCTGTCAAAAATTAAAGCCCGCAAAGGCGCAGCTTCATCCCCTTTAGGGGCAGGAATATCAGATACAATCCGTTCCAGCACCGCATGGATATTTTCGCCGGTTTTTGCGGAAATCCTTGGGGCGTCCATACAGGGCAGGCCAATAATATCTTCCACTTCCTGGGCAACCCGATCCGGTTCTGCGGCGGGCAGGTCGATTTTATTGATAACGGGGGTAACCTCCAGATCGTGTTCGATAGCCAAATACGTATTTGCCAGGGTTTGGGCTTCGATGCCCTGGGAAGCATCTACCACCAGGACAGCTCCTTCGCAGGCGGCTAAGGAACGGGACACTTCATAGTTGAAATCCACATGTCCGGGGGTATCAATTAAATTAAACTGGTATTCCTTGCCGTCATCTGCCTGATAGGCCAGCGCGACTGCCCGGGCTTTAATGGTGATTCCCCGTTCCCGTTCAATTTCCATATTATCTAAAATCTGGTCTTCCATTTCCCGAAGGCTGACAGCTTCAGTGTGCTCCAGTATCCGATCCGCTAACGTACTTTTGCCATGATCAATATGGGCAATAATACAAAAATTACGGATATTTTCCCTTCTATCCGACATAGATTGTTTTCCTTTCCTTCTTTCACAAGCAATATCATTCCATTGAAGGAAATTATACCATAATATAACCGCTTTATGCAAGGGAACATTGCCAGATGCTCTGTTGTGTTTTGGGGCAGGCAATGGTAAAATTGGAAAATAAAACAGGCTTTAAGGAGGGCATATGCTGAAAATTATTATTGTTGGAAGCCCTGGCGCTGGAAAAAGTACGTTTGCACGGAAATTAAGGGATATTACAGGCATACCGCTGTTTTATCTGGATATGCTGTGGCACAAACCGGATCGGACAACGGTGACACAGGAGGAATTTAACAACCGGCTGAATGGAATCCTCCAAAAAGACAGATGGATTATAGATGGGAATTACCAGCGGACCCTGGAACCCCGTTTGCAGGCATGTGATACGGTTTTTTTAATGGATTTTCCTTTGGAAACGTGCATTTCAGGGGCAGAGTCCCGTATTGGGAAAAAACGGGAGGATTTACCCTGGACGGAATTGGAATTTGATCCGGAATTTAAACAATGGATTCAGGATTTCCCGAAAAACCGGCTGCCCCAGTTATACGAAATGATAGAAACATATAAAGACAATAAGGAGATTATGGTTTTCCACTCCAGAAAAGAAGCGGATGATTATTTGGCGGCCATGAAGAAATAAGCGGATCATAAAAAAACGCAGGATTATCCGCCCTTTTTCCAGGGGCAGACAATCCCGCATTTTATTTGTTTGCAGATCAACCGGCAGTCTTATCCATTACTTTTAAAGGATCGGCCCAAACGCCAGCAACTTTAATAGCAAAATGCAGGTGGGACGCGGAAGAAATTTCCGAAGGGATTTCCCCGATTGTCCCAATGGGCTGGCCTACCTGGACAGTATCCCCTTGTTTTATATTGAGCTGCTTGGAAAGGCCGCAATAAATTGATGTGATTTCATCATGATGCAGAATTTCTACTGTCATGCCCATTAAAGGGTCATCCCGTACAACGGTGACAGTACCATCACAGACTGCTTTTACCACAGCCCCAGGCTCGGCTTTAATGTCAATCCCGTCATGGGTACGCCATTCTTTTAAAGTATCATTTTTTACCAGCTCGCCGTTGCTGTAAGGCCCGAAAATTTCACCGGACAGAGGCAGGACGAAAGAGGAATTCTGCGGCGCGGGCTGCGCTTTGACCTCTGCGGAAGGCTCGGACGGTACGGTATCCTTGGATGGCGTTTTGGGTGAAGAGGGCGCCGCAGTAGATGAGGAAGCAGGTGCGGATGAGGATGGCGTTACGCTCACACCGCTTTGTGCTTTTCCGGCTTCCTCTAAATCGGGGAAACCATACGTTGTCTGGGGCGCTTTTGGGGCTTGTTCTGCGATACTGCTGCTGGGGGCCTGGTCCATACGGGAAATGGTTTTATCCACTGCCATCCATGCGGCTGTTCCCGCCCCTACAACGCAGACAGCCAGCGCTGCATAAAAACCTTTCCCCTCCAGGAATTTGCTGAATTTGCTTTTGGGATTATACTGATCACTCATGATTTGGTTAACACCTCCGCCTATATTTTGAACCTGCGCCAATCGCTTTATACGGCAGGGAACGAAAGTTTTCCGCCTTTGGCAGGGATTCCCGCCCGGATGGCAGAAAAGGGATTATCTGGAAGGAGAACTGTCCTGGCCAGGGGAAGAAGGATTCTTTTTTTCTTCTTTCATCCGCAGCTCCCGGACGCCGATATATACCAGCAGCAAAGCAAATAATTTTGACAGCCATACGCCGCCTAAATAACCGGCAAGCCATACGCCTGCAAAAACCATAGGGATGCCTGCGGCGGCACAAAGCAGCCCGTTTTTCCATTGCACCAGCCCTTTCCGGCTGTGAAGGAATAAAGACAGGCCAGCAATGGGAAGAAAAAATAATAAGTTCACGCCTTGGGCCTGTATTTGCTCCATACCGCCAAAAACCCGCAGGTAAACCAGCAGTATGGCGCCGGCTCCCATGCCCAAACTTCCCAAAAGGCCGCTGCCAATACCGGCTAAAATGGTTCCTATCATGACAATAACAACCTTCCTGCTGCAATCAGGATCAGGATGCCAAAAATCCGGTGAAGCCAAAGGGCTTTCAGCCTGGGAAGCAGCCAGCCGCCTAAAACGGCGCCTACCAGCCCGGGCAGTAAAAAGCCCCAGGCATCTCCGAATGTCATCCTGCCCTGCCAGAGGTAGCATCCTCCAGATAAGACGGAAAGGGGGGCGATCACTGCTAAAGAAGTCGCATGAGCCTGCTGGGCAGGCAGCCCGTCTTTTTCCAGCATGGGGACAGTTACCATGCCTCCTCCAGCGCCAAATAAACCATTTAACAATCCGGCAGCCGCGCCAGTCCATAAAAAGCGTAAATGTTTCATAGGATTTCCTCCCTTTCTCCGGTTTTTGTAGTTTGTGGAAAATAACAGGTTTTATACGTGTTTGGGATTTTCCAATGAAAATAAAAAGACAGGGCCTGTTTCCCATCATGGGAAACAGGCCCTGTTTTTTTAAAGGGGCAGGCGGTTAGTTGAGTTCAATCCGTTTTGCTTCCGGCTTTACCGGCTGTTTCTTAGGCAGGTGCAGCGTTAAAATGCCGTCCTGGTAGCCGGCAGAAATACCGGAAGTATCAATGCCAGTAACGTCAAAGCTTCTGGAAAAAGATCCAAATTTCCGTTCCCGGCAGACATAGTTTTCCTTTTTCTCCTCTTTGGCTTCCTCGTGCTTTGCGGAAATTTCCAAACGGTTGCCGTTCAGGTCAATATGGATGTCCTGCTTGGAAAATCCAGGAAGTTCAGCTTCCAGCAGGTATTCATTGCCGGCGTCTTTAATGTCGGTACGGAACTGCGCCGCAGGGTCCATATCACGGAAAAAGGATTTTTCGATATTGTCCAGATAATTAAATAAATTCTGGGTAGAAAGGGAATTGTCGCGTTCAAAAGGAATCAGTCCAAACATGATTTAAAACCTCCATCTATGTTTTTGTTTGTTTTGTTTTTATGCCTATATCATAACCCTTAATTGTTGCAAAGCAACGGATGAAATATGAACAAAATGAAAAGAATTAGCACTCCGCTATATAGAGTGCTAATTAAAAATATTTTCTTGCAATATGCTTGATGGCTGTTATACTAATAATATCCCTTAGAACCTGTCTGGTATCAAATGGACGGAAAAAGATCTGCCCAGGTGGTATACCGGGAGATGCTAAACAGGTTCTTGAGGAACCATGATATTGCCTGCTGCAAGCCGTTGTAAAATTTCCCGATCTGCCGGGCAAAATTCATAACAGGGGATTTCTGCCGGGGTGATCCATTTTAAATCATGATGCTCCAGCAGTTGTGGTTCCCCTTCTGTAATCTTTCCATGAAACAAGGTTAAATGTACAGTTAAATCGGGATAAGTATGGATCACATCCATAAAAGCCCCTTTTACTGCAATTATAATCCCCAGTTCTTCCCGGCATTCCCGGATTAAAGCGGCTTCTTTTGTTTCACCGGGTTCTACTTTGCCACCGACAAATTCCCATAAAAGCCCTCGGGCTTTATGAGCCGGACGCTGGCAAATCATAAACTTATCTCCGTCCCACAGAAGGGCAGCAACAACTTCAGTCATTCTTTTTACCTTCTTTTCTGATTTTTTTAGTGTTTTTGATTATTATTTTATGTGATTTTTATAGGATTTGTCAATGTTAAAAACAAATTTAAAGTGTTTACCTGCAAAAGCCTCTGTGATAAAATAGGGATATAGGATTTTTCTGGTTAAAAGGATAATGAGATAATAAGAAGAAAAGGAATATATTGATTTATGGGTCGACTTGTTTACCAGACGCTGCGGGAAAATGTAGCAGATGCCATCCGGATGAAAATTTTAAATCATGAAGTCCCTATGGGGGCGCGGATCATTGAACAGGAAATTGCTGCGGAATTAGGCGTCAGCCGGGGCCCTGTCCGGGAAGCCTTACGGCAGCTGGAGCAGGAAGGGCTGTTGGAATATACCCGCAATGCAGGCTGTTCGGTAAAAAAAATCACATTGGAGGATATTTACGAAATTTATTTGCTGCGGGCAACTTATGAAGTGTTAGCGGCAAAGCTGTGCGGCGGGCAGTTTTCCAAGGAAACCTTAAAAGAAATGGAAAAAGCCCTCATTCAAATGGAACATTTAGAAGAAAAAGATTTTGACCGGGCGATTGCGTTGGACAATATGCTGCATCATGCCATTGTTCAGGAAACAAAGCTTCCCCGGCTGGTAAAATCCTGGTCCGATTTGAATTACGGCAATGTAATCAGTTATTATGAAGGCAGTCCGGATCGGAAAGCAGCAGCCAGACGGCAGTACCCCATTCATGAGAAGCTGTTCCAAGTATGCTGTACAGGCAAATGCCCTGAAATTTGCCAGGCGATTATGGATCATTATATGCTGGCGATCCACCGCAGAATGGCAGAACAGGGAATCTCTGAAAAAGCTTTTCAGTTTCCAGCGGATCTGGCTCTTTAATGGGGAGGGATTTTTTTATAAAAAAATTTTCTTCCCATTTGATTTGTCCCTATTGACATTTTCTCTAACATTTGCTAAAATAATAGGCGTCGTCATAAATGCGGGTGTAGTTCAATGGTAGAATGTCAGCCTTCCAAGCTGAACACGTGGGTTCGATTCCCATCACCCGCTTCCAAAAAAGCCTTTTTAAGCAGGTTTTGACGGCGCATAAGCGCCAGTAGCTCAGCTGGATAGAGCAACTGCCTTCTAAGCAGTAGGCCAGGGGTTCGAGTCCCTTCTGGCGCGCCAAAAGTATTTTATGGTGGGTATAGCTCAGTTGGTTAGAGCGCCAGATTGTGGCTCTGGAGGCCGTGAGTTCGAGTCTCATTACCCACCCTTTTTGATACAAAAAGATTGGGCTATCGTCAAGCGGTAAGACACAGCACTTTGACTGCTGCACTCGCTGGTTCGAATCCAGCTAGCCCAGCTAAAAAACAGGGGATTTCTTGTTGGCCAAGAAGTCCCCTGTTTTTTAATCATTCAATAAAATGAAATAAAGAAAGGAACCTGTCAAACAGGTTCCTTTTTAAATGGGAGAGGATGGATTCGAACCATCGAAGTCACTGACAACAGATTTACAGTCTGCCCCCTTTGGCCACTCGGGAACTCTCCCATATTCAATTCAAACGCCATTCCTTTGGAAAAGCAAAGCTGGTGGACGGACTTGAACCCCCGACCTGCTGATTACAAATCAGCTGCTCTACCAACTGAGCTACACCAGCAAATGAACAATTTATCTAAGCGACGAGACATATTTTATCATAGTCTGCAAGGGTTGTCAACTGTTTTTATGACATTTTCTTTGTAATTTTCAAAAAAAGCAGTGGATTTTCCAGAAAAAAAGGGCAAAACAGATTTTCACTTGCTTTGCCCTTTTGTATTATCATAAAGAAATTTCTATGGAAGGTGAAACTGTGACTTCACAAGAAAGGAAAGCGCCAGCATCAACCGATACAGATATAGAACCGGCGTCCCCTGCTCCCGCAGAAGCCACCGCATAATCCGTTGTTAAATCCCGGTAAGATTCTGTGGAGCGCCTGCGCTGGATTTGCTGGGAGGCGGTGTATTCCCAAAGGTCAGCTTCCATAAGCTGGTTGCTTTCTGTAAGCCGGCGTTTGGCTTTTTTCTGTTCCCGTTCGTGGCGGATCAGTTCAGCCTGACGGAGTTTTGCTTCCCGTTCGGCTTTTTTCTGACGGGCCCTTAATAATTCTTCTTCATTAAGGGCTTTAATTTTTTGCGTACCCCGGACAATGGCTTTTTCCAAAGCGGCAATGACAACACGGATTTTTGCCCGGTCTTTTTGAGGCCCCAAAGCCAAATATAATTTTAAAGTAGCAATATTCCGGTCAGCCTGGGCCAACGATTCTTTTACAGCTCCGACGGTTTCGGAACGGGCAAGCCGCCGGGTAACATCTGCCGGACTTTTCAGCATGGAATCATTTACTTTGACTAATCCTTTTTCTTTTCGTTCGTCTGCTTCTTTTTGCAGCCGTTTCATGGTTTCGATTAAGGTTTCATAGCCTGTATCTAAGGCATCCCAGGGATTTTCTCCTTTTTTGGAGGGTGACAGGACATGGACGGCACTCCACATGGTAACACTATCTTCATCAATATAAGCGCCTAAGCCGGTTCCCTCCTGCCATCTGGCAGATAAACTTCCGGCTAAACGTTCCAGTAAATCTTTTCCTTTATAGAAAGCTTCCGCACTGGAAGCCATATGTTTCAAAAATTTTGATGAAAGGATAATATGAGTCCCTTCCCCTAAGTCTGCGGCAAAATTCTGGAGATCATCCCGGTCAATATCAGCAACAATAATATTGAGGGAAGGATGGACTTTTTTAAGCTGGGATAAGAAATCCTGCAATTTTTTATCCCAATCCACTTGCTGCTCCCAGTTTGGGGATATCTGGCAGACATCCTGCCTTTTCTCCGTAGAAGCCACGGGATTTTGTTCTGTTTCCTTGGTAAAGACATCTTTTTTGCCTTTAGTGTCTGCATTTTGGACCACAGGCGGCCTTGAAGATTCCACACGCATGGATTTTCCTCCTCCTCACGATATACAAATTCAGGAACATATCTATTTTATATATCGGCACAAATGGAAAAAAATACAGCCCTTTTATGAAGTTTTTGTGAAAATATCTTTCCAAAGTGGAAAAGCCCTTCCCAATCATTTGTGAAGCTTTTTTGTGCTGCCGCAAAAATTTCCTGGATTTTTATCGGATTTTTGGGAAAGAATACAAAATACATGGTTTTTTACCATCCTATTTTGTAAGGTTGATATGCAAAAATCAGGGAATCGACAAATTTAAAAGCCTGGATTTCCCTGCAAATTCCCCCTTGGACTTGACAAATGGGATTTTTTTTGCATATAATTGCGACAGCTTGAGGGATTTCCCAGAAAAATTCCCTAAGGAAACCCTTCCAGCGGAAAAACTGGCAGAAAGAATGCCAGATGACGGGAGAGAAGATATGACAAAATTATTGAATGGGGCGGAAACTGCTTTCCGGTTTTTACGGTCGCGGTTAGCAGCACTTTGCTTTTTATTTGTTGCAGTTACGGTCATTATCTTTCAAATTTGTGACCGGATGCATGCTGTGGTCTGCACAACAGAAGCAACTCACCGTTCCCTGCATTTTGTCTTAGAGGATAACGCACAGGAAGCAGCAGCCCGTTTTGGCGGGCAGGCTGAAACAGAGGACCGTTATATTAACCTGGCAACCGTATCCAGTCTGACAGCTACCGTTACAGTAGATGGGAAAAATTTTTCCCGGCAGGTGCCAAATGGCACAACCGTAGGAGAATTGCTCCATCAGGAAGAAATTTCTTATGACGGAAATGATTTGCTGACGCCTGCCGCAGAAAAGCCCTTGGAAGAAGGGGACCGCATTGTTTTACAGCGGGTAGAAATTGAAGAATATACAGAAGATGAAATTATCCCTTACAAAACCATCCATAAAAATTCCCCTTTGCTGGGATATGGAAAAACAAAAGTCCTTCAGACAGGCAGTGACGGCATCCGGACAAAAACTTATACCCGGTGTACTGTGGACGGCAAAGAAGAAGAATTGCAGCTTTTGGGAGAAAAGATCTCCAAAACGGCAGTAGATGAAATTATTTTAGTCGGCAGCAATATTCCGATTTCCCCATTGGACTTTGGCTTTGAAGTGGATGAATACGGCAAGCCCCTTCATTATAAGAGGCTCCTCACAAACCAAGTTGCAACAGGTTATAGCGCAAGGCCGGGAGCATTAACGGCAAGCGGCCGGGCTGCGGTAGTAGGAACTGTGGCAGTAAACCCGAATATTATCCCTTATGGCTCCAAATTATATATTACCTCTGCTGACGGACAGTTTATTTATGGATGCGCCATAGCAGCAGATACAGGAACGGGTTTAATGCAGGGAATTATTGATGTAGATCTGTTTTATGATACCTACCGGGAAAGCGCTATGAATGGCCGTAAAATTGTTGACATTTATGTGCTGGAATAACTTAAAAAAGAACGCCCTTTGTTCGGCGGATGCCAATAAGGAAGTAAATAGAATTTCCGGAAAAACCGGTGTGGCAAAGATCACGCCGGTTTTTCCGTATCTGTTAGTAGCTCCGGTTTGCCAAGCGGAATCCGGATTTTACCCACATAGGTAAAGTAGACTTCAATCGTGACATGCTTCTTACCGCCGATTTTCTCCGGGCTGTGGATCACGATTTTTTCAATCAGCTCATTTACCGTAGCTGCGTCCAGCTCCTGCAAATCAGAATACCGGTCAGCAAGCTGGAGGAAACGCCCCACATCGGCAATTTGTCCGGCTTCATTTTCAATTTCCCGTTCCAGTGAAACAGCAAGCCGCTGAATCTCCGCCTGCTCCGTCTCATACTGTGCCGAGAGCTTTTGAAAGCGAAAGTCACTTAATTTCCCAAGCACGGAATCTTCATAAAGCCTTTGGATGATCCTGTCCAAATCCTCCATACGTTTCTGCGCCCCGGAAAGGGCTTTCCTCTTCTGCGTCAGCTCCGCTTTCCGGCTGGCCTCGTCCTGTGCCAGCATTTCCTGTGTGAAATCATCCCGGAACAGACGCACATAGGTCAGTGTTCCCTGAATACATTCCAACACCCGCCTATAAAGCGTAACCTCCCGGATATAGTGGATTTGGCAGGAACCTGTATTGCTCTTGTAGTTGGAGCAGACGAAATGGTCCTGAGACTCATCCTTGTAAGTATTACAGGTACAGTAATAGAGTTTTGCTCCGCAATCGGCACAATAGACAAGACCGGAGAAAATGCTGGTTTTCCCTGTCTTTGTCGGCCTGCGTTTGTTGGCTCTTAACGTCTGTACCCGTTCCCATTGTCCCCGCTCAATGATCGCCGGCTGCGTATCTTCAAATACCCTCCGGTTTTCTTTCGGGTTTTCCATCCGCTTCTTGAATTTGAGGGATTTGGTATAGGTCTTGAAGTTGACGGTACAGCCGGTATATTCCGGCCGCTCCAGTATTCCAGCGACAGACTTCGCACACCACTGGTACAGGTTATCCGGCATGGACCATCCTTTCTGTCTGGCGTTATACGCAGTAACCGTCAGTACCCTGTCAGCGGTCAGGACTTTTGCAATCTGCATGGGGCCTTTGCCCGCAATGCACAGGTCAAAGATACGCCGCACTACCTTTGCGGATTCCTCGTCTACAATCCATTTCTTTTTATTCTGTGGGTCTTTCACATATCCGTAGGGCGGATTGCTGGCGATGTGTTCCCCGGCTTCTCCGCGCATTTTTACGACAGCCCGGATTTTTTTGCTTGTGTCTTTGGCGTAATAATCGTTAAATACATTTTTGAACACGGCGAAGTCGTTTTCGCCCTTTGCACTGTCCACATCATCGTTGATGGCGATAAACCTGACATCGTAGGCGGGGAAGATGAAATCCTGCAGCCGCCCCATATAGGAATACTCCCGGCCCAGACGTGACAGGTCTTTGACAATCAGTGTGGAAACCGAATAATCTTCCACATATTTCATCATTTCCTGAAAGCCGGGTCTTTGGAAATTTGTTCCTGAGAATCCGTCGTCCACGAAAAACATGGGATTGCGGAATCCGTGTTCTGTTGCGTATTTGGATAATAGCGACTTTTGGTTGGTAATGGAATTGCTCTCCCCATCGAGAGCGTCGTCCTGGCTCAAACGGCAATATAACGCTGTGATCTTATCTGGCTGCTGGTTCATAGTAGCTCCTTTCCTCCCGTGTATCGGGATAACAGCCAGGTAAACGGTTGCCTATATTATAACGCGCCGTTCCTCTTTTTTCAGCAACTTTCATTCTGTTGCCTCCAAATTTCCCGCCATGATACGGCGCAGCTTGTCCAGTACGCTTTCCGCCTCTCCCTCCGCATAATGGGGGATGACATGATAGACCGTATTCCCTTCAACGGCAATCATTTCTTCTGTGCTGAAATCAAACTCGAAAACGCCGTCTTTGAAATGCTCTGCCACACGCTCGGCAATTTCCGGTTTCAGATTTTTGGGAAGTTCACTGAAATCCACAGGCTTACGCAATCCCATCACGCTCCTTCCTTGCAGGTAAAATATTCAGCGTAATGACCGCCGGACGGCCAAGCCCCTGCTTTCTGCGGAGAATCAGGCCACAGCGTTGTAATTCCTGAAATGCCCTGGTCGCCACCTGCCTGCTCCTATGCAGCTTTCCTTTTGCTTCTTCCAGCGTAAAGTAGAGACGAATCCGCCCGTCCGGTTCTATGTATCCGTTTTCTCTGGAAATACCCGCCCGGTCTAAGAGCAGGGCATACAGTACCTTTGCGTCGTTGGATAAGTCCATCGGCACCAGAAAACGGGGAAATGGCAGATAGGGCGGTACGCCGCTGTCCTCTTTGTAAGGCGTCAAAAAATCATTTTGCATCATATACTCCTTTCCATCAATCCATCCCTGATTGATTGGATTGATATTGACTATCTTGTTATTAACTTCTTCTCTTTAATTTCCATCTAAATATGGGCTGTCAAGACTGTCTGGAAATCCATCGCCGGGAAGAGAGGAACAGGGCTGTCCGGAGCGTCAGGTTTTCCAGTCTCTGAAAATCCAGTATTGGAGAATCCCATATAGGAGGAAATGGCAAAAGCGGTAAATTTGCAAAGTAGAAACCAACACCTATCTGGGAAAATCCCGTTTAGGTTAAAATCGTCCTGCGGACAGTTAAAAACAGGTTTTAGAGGGGAGCAGGGGATTTATCCCTCATACCCGTTGACCGCAGCCTGAAACGCCAATAATCTCAAGGCTTTTTTGCTTCTAATTGTCCGCATAGGAGCCGCCTTTTCCTGTCGCTGGCTGTTTTCTGCCTGCGGTGGACTTTCTTTGCACAGAACTTACAGTATTTCGCCCGGTTGGAACCGGGGAGGAATGATTGGCCGCAGACCACGCAGCGTTTTAATTCCTCCCGAAACAGCAGTGCCGTTTCCAATGGCTTGTCCAGCGGCAGGACAGCGCAGCGGAACCATTTGCAGAGAAGCGAATAGGAAATACTCTGGACGCAGACACATTCCTCCTCGTCGTCCAGAAGAATACAGTTGCCGCCGTCGTAGTTGCAGCACTCATGTACCAGTTTACGCATTCGGCGGTACTGCGGATAATTCATCACCGGAATCTGATTGTGGATAAAAACGCCTCCTTCCTACCGTAAAAAATATCCCTCTACTATACATTTCATTTTTGAGGGGAAATAGGGCGGTCAATTTTGCACAAAAAATATCTTTCTATTATTCAATTCATTTTTGAGACGAAATTACGGGGGCATTTCGCAAATTTCACAAAAAATTCATAATTGCCGTATACAGGTAAGCAGTTATAAAATAATCCCCTCATATATCCGTACATTTTTAAGGGGAAAGTTGCCGTCTGCATAAAAATTTGTCAAAAAAACCCGCCGCAGATGTTCCGCGGCGGCAAGCTCTTTTATTTCTCTGTATGCGGTATATCAAATTTATATCCAACACCCCGCACACTGATAACATATTCAGGCGCTTCAGGTGCAATTTGAAGTTTCTGACGAAGGCGGCTCAACAGATTATGAATTGTTTTCGGTGTAACGTCAATATATTCTTCACCCCAAACATGGTAAGCTATGGTTTCAAAAGTTAAAACCCGTTTCCTGTTGACAATCAGTAAGTGGAGGGCATCGAATTCTTTAGCTGTTAATTCTATCTCCTGACCGCTGACACACATCGTTCTTTCCTCCAGGCAAAAATACAGATCACCTTCCCGAATTTCTGTTAATGGTTTCGCATAATCACTTTGTAAGTCAGAGATATTAAACGTAGAAGGTAAATTATCTATATAGGAACTATTTTGTTTATTCTTGGAAAGAACATAATGGATCAATTCTTTTTGCTGCTCTGCGTCAAGAAGAACAAACAGCTTTTCTCCAATCTGTCTGCCGGATTCTGATAAATCAAGTACAGCTAATTTCCCATGCCATCACCTCCCCGTATTTTTGTTAGATAAATGGCGATAGGTATTTTTACCAACATTGCCTACGGCTAATATTGCGGCTGAAGTCAAAAACAATATAGCCGGAAGATGATCTATAAACTTTTCATATAGAAAACCATAGAGCAAAATGCCTATGGGCAGGGCAACGCTTACGATTGCTGAATAAAAGGACATGATACGGCCTAACATATTATCAGCTACATTCTGTTGAATGGCCGACATAATAAAAATCCCTGCTATGCTTGCACTTATGAAAACAACAATGCTAATCATTACAAATATGATATAGGTCAAGTTTGCGGAAAAATTGAATAAAAGGCTACCACCAAAAGCTGCTATTGATATTCCCATAATCCAAAACAGCCGATAGATTTTTTCTGTTTTGAATTTATTAGCAATCACTCCGGCGATTATTCCGCCTATCAGTCCGGCAGCTCCCATAAAAGCCTGTGACAGACCGTTCAAAACAGAACTTAAATTAAGTACAACTCGAATTATGAATGGTGCGCCTGTTGTAATTAAGGGCTGTATCAAAAAAACAAAAGTAGCATTTAGAAGAATTGCTTTGAATACGTATACCTGTTCTGATGTTAGGAAATGGAAACTTTCGCCCAAGTCTTTTTTTACTGCGTGTAATGGGCTGCTAATTTGGGGCAATATGATTTTCGGTATTTTTATAAACGCCTCAAGGATAGTAGCAGAGAAAAAACAAATGGCACATCCTAGGTAGTGTTCACATAAGTTGGATTGTGATATAATTAAAGAATGGAAATAAAGAAAGAGCAATACGAGCAAATCAAAGAGTGCTTTCCCAAACAGCGGAAACCAGCCAAAATCAGCAACCTGGACGTATTGAATGCAGTGCTATACGTAGTGGAAAATGGGTGCAAATGGAGGAGCTTGCCCAAAGAATACGGAGATTGGCACGTGATCTATGTTCGGATAAACCGCTGGGCGAAAAAGGGCGT
>RAZJ01000060.1 GCA_003612625.1 bacterium 1XD42-1
CTATCCAAAAAGGATTCCTGTACTACAATTTCATCCTCCGAAGCTGGTAAATCTCCCGAATAGGGCATACTTTGGGATGTTAGCATATCTGCATTTGCATAAGTAAAATTCACGGTTGAATGGTTTACCTGTTCAGAGAATGCGTCAAAAAATTCCCCAACCCACGCAATTTCTTCCTGCTTGTATAGTTCCTGTCCCTGCCCCTCAGAAATCGCATGATACATAATCTGCGCTGTTTTTTGGTTGCGGTTCTGCGTTTCCTGCATAACCCCAAAGCCATAGAGGACAATAGCAGACAGCAATGCGCTGGCAAGTGCAATCGTCAAAACAATAAAGATATTTCTTTTTCGATTCACCGATATACTGCGGTTTGATATGCGCTTTACTATGCAGCTGGTATCATTCTCAAAAGGCCATGTCATAGCCTGCTACCTCCTTATTCCACAATCTTTCCGTCCTCAATGCGGACAATCCGATCTGCAAGGCGGGCAATGTCGTTGTTGTGGGTAATCATCACAACAGTTTGCCGAAACTCCGCACTGGTGCGCTTGATAAGCCCCAGCACCTCGGCACTGGTCTTGCTGTCAAGGTTGCCGGTCGGTTCGTCGGCCAGCACGATAGCCGGTTTGGTAATCAGGGCGCGGGCAATCGCCACACGCTGCTGCTGGCCGCCGGAAAGATTGTTCGGCATATTTTTCAGTTTATCTTCCAGCCCCAGCAGGTGAACAATCTCGTCCAAAAACTTCTGGTCCACCGTGTCCCCGTCCAGCTCCACCGGCAGGACGATGTTCTCATACACATTCAGGATCGGAACAAGGTTATAGTTCTGGAAGATAAAGCCGATGTTGCGGCGGCGGAAGATGGTAAGCTGTTCATCATTCTTCTTTGCCAGTTCTTCGCCTCGGACAATCACGGTTCCGCTGGTGGGAGTGTCCAGCCCGCCCATCATGTGAAGCAGGGTGGACTTGCCGCTGCCGGAAGTTCCCACAACGGCCACAAACTCGCCGTCATTCACGGAGAAGTTCACGCCATCAAGGGCGCGGGTGATGTTCGGCTCTGTGCCGTAATACTTTTTCAAATCAATCGTCTGTAAAACGCTCATACTCAAAACTCCTTTCAAGACTTCCTGCCTGTTGATAAGGCTATTGTAAAACCAAAATGTCCGCGAAATGTTACAGCGTCCAAAAAATTCATTGTAAAGCGGGGTCAAATGTTACAACGCTCGGACATTTCAAAAAAATTTACGGCGGGCAGCCGGAAATGGCCGTCCGCCGCGTTCTATTTTGTAGGCAGCATAATGGAAAATTCCGAACCCTTGCCCGGCTCCGAAACCACTTTGATATAGCCGCCCTGCCGCGTTACGATCTCGCGGGCCAGATATAGGCCAATGCCCACGCCCTGCTGTTCGTGTACTTCTTCCTCACGATAAAAGCGCCGGAAGATGGCGGCCTGATTGCTTTCGGAAATGCCCTTGCCAGTGTCGGTCACTTTGATCTCCACATACATTTCCCACAGCACCACCGACACAGCGATTTTCCCGCCTGCCGGGGTGTACTTCACCGCATTGTCCAGCAGGTTAAAGAGGGCTTCCGATGTCCACTTGCTGTCATGGGAAACGGTCAAATCCTCCGGGCAATCCACGGACACGGCGATTTCCTTTTTCTCCGCTGCATACACGATTCCACTCATGGCCTGCGCCACGGTATCAAAGAGGCGGCCCAGTTTCTTGTCCAACTGGATCACGCCCGTTTCCAGCCGGGAAGTTTTCACAAGGGCCTGAAAGAGAAAGTCCAGCTTATCCGTCTGGCTTCGGATTCCCCGGATAAAGTCGGTGCGCTCCGCCTCGGTCATGGGCTTTTCTAGCAGGGTATCCGTCGCCATTTTCAGATTGCTTACCGGCGTTTTCACCTGATGGGAAATATCCGATACAAGGGTCTGTAACTCCTGCCGTTCCTCGTCCACCCGGCGGCGGTTCTCCTGCATGATTTGGTAGAGCCTTGCCAGCCGGTGTCCGATTCTGGCAAGCTGGGTTTCGCTGTCCTCTGGGCGCTGGGGCGCTTCATTTCCGGCGATCATGTGGTCTAAGGTCTGGCACAGGTCAGCGGTAAACTGTGACAGCCGCTTTCCAAACGCCTGTGTCAGCACAAAAATCCCCACAAGGGCGCACAGCAGCAGCGTCCCGCCCGTCAGCAGCACCGCCGTCTGCTTTGTCACAAGAAACAGGGCTATGGTGATCCCGGACATGGAGAGGACAAGCCCCATTGCCACCCGGCCAAACAGCCGCTTTACCGAGAGGTTCTTAAACTTCATTTTACCTCGCCTCCCGTCCATTGGTAGCCCATGCCGTAAATGGTCTTGATGTAGGGTGCGCCGCCGTCAGATTCAATTTTGCTGCGAATCCGGCTGATGGAGGTTGTCAGGGTGTGTTCGTCTACAAACCTCTCGTCTATATCCCACAGCTTTTCCAAAAGCTGCCCACGGGTCAGCACTTGACGGGGATTTTTACGGAACAGGTTCAGCATTTTATATTCCATCGGGGATAGGGTCAGGGGCTTGCCGTTTAAGGAAGCCGTCTGCTCCGAGAAGTCCAGAAACAGCCTCCCGTCGTCGTAAATGTCCTTGGCCGGTTTGTGATGTTCCAGCATAGCGAACATAGCTTTGATTTTCCGCTGCAAGGCTCCGATCACAAAGGGCTTTGTGATGTAGTCCACCGCACCCACCTCATAGCCCCGTATCTGGTCGCTCTCCTGATCATTGGCGGTTAGGAAAATTACGATAGTGTCCGGGTGCTGGGGCTTGATCAGCTTGCACAGCTCAAAACCGTTGCCGTCCGGCAGATTGATGTCCAGCAGCACTAAATCAAATTCCCGCTGGCGGATGGCTGCGGCTGCGGTTCTGGCATTCAGGGCAGAAGTCACGCCGTAGCCGTCTGCGGTCAGGTTATAGGCCAACATCTTACTTAAAAAACTGTCGTCCTCGACAATTAAAATCTGCTTCATATCCTCACTTCCTTTGCTTTTTGCAGATGATATAACAGGCAAATTATCCCATGTTGCGGAAAACATAATTTTCTGATAAAGGAAAATTTACTCCATTGTTTTAATACGCTCAATCACAGGATGCCTTTTGCTGTATCGTACAGAGAAAACGGAATAAACTACCAGTATGAAGAAAAGCGCTGCAAAATATATACTTATTTCTAAAACTGGAAAATGATAAGTCAATGTCCCGAATGTCCCAACCTGATTGAAAACTTTGCAGAGTATAAATCCTGCTAAAGTTCCAATCGTTAAAGTTAGAATAGCCGTACCAGCAACATAATAAAAACATTCGGTTTGCAGCATTTTGGAGAATTGCCTACTGCTCAATCCCACAGACTGTAAAATACCAAATTCCTGCTGCCTTGATATAATGTTTGTCATCAGCGTATTGATAAGGCTGATTAGCCCAAAAACAGCAATGAAAAATACCAATCCATATAACGGCATTTTTATGTTATCCATTTCCTCTTGCAGATAAGTAATAATATCGCTGATACTGAAAACTTCTATACCTCCATGATTTTCTGCCAACTGGAATATCTTATTCTCAACTTCTGTAAGCTGATCCCTTTCCACATCTACAATGCAGGTCATATTGAAGTTGGAAACATTTTCTTTCATCATAGATAAGAGTTCCTGCGGAAAATAGAAAAATGCTGAATCCCCACCGAGATCAGGGGCTTTTCCAATCCCCATTACAGTAAATTCTTCCCATTGTCCATCCGTTGTTTCCACTTTGACTATATCGCCAATTTGAGGGGTGTAATTATAATAGTCGCTTAACAGCCTGGTTGAATTATCAACGATAACTCCTTTTCCATTGATAAGTTTCTGGTGGTCTGCGGTTCCCTCTATCAGTCCTTGTGAAAAGTCCTCGTACTGATTTTCAGGAATTCCAATTTGGGTAAAGAAATGGCTGTTACCATCCTTGAAAGGAGTGGGAAATTCCATATTTGAAACACAGCCCTGTATAAATTCAATATTCTTTACGCCATCCATATCTGAAATTGTTTCTTCCAAAACTTCATCCAATGGATTTTCCGTTTGAAGTGCATTGATCCCGGCGGGACGGTCTTCCGCATTTGTGTTGGCGGGATCGAGGGAAAGTGCAATGTCGCCATTTGTAAATTGCTGTTTTGCCATGCTTTCTACATCATTTGAATTAAGGTAGGTGGCTGCACACATCAGTAAAACTCCCGCAAATCCCAAAGACAATACGGTTAGAATAGCTTTTTTCTTGTTCCGGGCAAAGCTCATTCGGGCAAGCGAAGATGGCGTGATTTTTCGATGTTCGATCCGCGTTTTTTCTGTCGCCGGTGTATCAGCAGTATTGATTCGCAGCGCCTCAATAGGCGATACCATAGAGGCTTTCTTTACAGGGGTATGGACAGCAATTTTTAAGGCAATTTCTGTAACAATGGCAATCACAACGGCGCATTTCAGTGTAGTCATCCAATGCCAGCCGTCCGGGACGAAACAATAGCCCAAAACACTTCCTAATACAACGCCGATAGGAATTGCGGCACAGGATAATAAAAAACTTTCTTTTCGCACGATACGCTTGATCTGAACCGATGTAGCCCCCAGCACACGCAGTCTACCATATTCATGTATTTTCCCAATAACGGAAATGTAGAACAGGCTGTAAATAACCAAAGAACAGGCCAGTACAATTAAACTGCTTGCTCCGATAATCACTAATAGCTCCTGCGTAGATTTTTCTTCTGCCAATCCAAAGTAGGTAGAGCTATACATAACATACTGTTCAGGTACACCGCTTTGTTCCGCAATTTCGTCTATCAACAGCTTCAAAGTTTCGCTGTCCATATTTTCGGTATTTTTTAAGCGGACCAAAAGATCGTAACAGTTCGCTTCTCCATACCGGCTATACAAACCATCCGATACAATGATTTGATAAATGCGGGATGTATTACTGCTTTGAATAATGCCGCAAACATGATATGTCTGCTTTTCTCCAAAAGGCATATCCAGTGTAACGGTCTGATCCAGTTGAACCGACAGCCCTAAATGCTCCAAATAGGACTGTTCCACAATGATTTCATTTTCTGCCTCCGGCATTTTTCCCAGCAAGTCGGTAACGCCTTTCAGTTCAAGTGCATTTTGATCTCTATAATACACATCCAAAGTATAGTCATTGATACGGTTCGTTCCCATTGCAGCCTCTTTGCCGACTACTTCGATCTGGTTGTTATGTTCCAGTTTTTCAAAGACGGCACTGGTACTGTTAATAAAGCTGCCTTGATAACGTCCTTGCAGATAAAGCCTGTATTCACGGTCTGTTCCGAGGTTATATAATGCTAATATCATCATCAAACTAACTGCAAAAGCAATCGTTATAACGATAAACGCATTGCGTCTTTTATCCGCTTTCATGCTTCGATCTGCTAATTTTTTTACAATGGCGCTGGTGTCATTTTCAAAAGGCCATGTCATAGTTGTATCACCTCCATATTTGATAGGGCCATTATAAACCCCAAATGTCCGCGAAATGTTACAACAAACAGATTTTTTCAAAAAAGTGCTTTTCCGAGGGCTTGGAAAGCAGACTGGCCGAGATTAGCGCGGCAAACGACGCGGCGGCAAAGGCGCTCAAAGAGGCGGGAACCACAAAGCTCCCCAACCTGTACGCCCTCAAAACCGAGTATAAAAAGCTGGACGCAGAGATTTTGACACCTCCGCGCCCGGCGTTTTCTCGTAGGCTGCCCTTTATAGGATGACCCCAGATTAGTTACTTATTGACATCAGTAATAACGATACTCCCATCTTTATTCAATAAGGGGGTTATACTTGTATCATGGACAAGATAATTAACGCCTGTTTCATTATCAATGACTATGCTCCACGAAGTTCCTTGTGTATAAATCGTTTCAAACCGCTTTTCTTTGTTTACCATATTCATTCTCCTTTTTAAGTCATATCCTTATTTATAATTTGTTTTCTCGAAATCAGCCACGAAATCGAATAAAGTAATACACCTACAATAGTTACAAAACCACAAGCGAGCAACTTGTTGTCAATTAGTAGTGCAGCTCCTACAAATACGAAAGCGGAAAGAGGGTACGCAATGATTAAAGCCAACATACTTTTTTCTTCACTAAGCAGGAATGTGAGTGGTATTGTCATGCTTCCAGAAAATAATGCCATAGCAATGCTGATACCAACAAATAGCATCATAGATTGATAGTCAATTTGACCTTTTATAATGGATGCCACAACACCCAGAATGACACCTAAAAGCAAACCGATCCCACTAAGTAGTAAATACAAGATATATTTACAGTCTAAAACAGCCGTTCTGGATACAGGTAAAACAAGCGAAACTTTTTTCCAACCAGAGTTTCTGTCCATATTTATCGTCGTTACAGAGATCATTCCGAGCATAACAGTTGCAATTACAGTTAAAACCCATGTGGAAGTCAAAAAAGACATTCCTATTCCAACCACTGCAAAAACTACAAGTATGATATATAGCACAGACTTGATTAAATAATAATCTTTAAGTAATAAGCCTTTCATTTTATTTCCCCCTTTCTCCTTTTACATAGAGAAGCATAATTTCGTCAATCGAAACAGAATCAATCAGTGTTTTTGGATATTTTTTCTTCATGGCAGCCCGATCAGCAACCAACACCTGCCATTCATAATCCATCTTGCGGTATACGATGATGTCCGATTTATCCAATGCCTCGAACTGTGCGGCTCCACACTTAATGATACCATACTGCTCTATCAGCTCATCCTTCAGCTTTGAGAATACTACTTGCCCCTCGTGAATAAAAACAATGTAGTCAGCAATTTTTTCAAGGTCAGTAGTGATGTGCGAAGAAATCAAAATAGAATGAGTTTCGTCCTGTGCAAAGTCCAATAAGATGTCTAATATATCATCTCGTATGACGGGATCAAGTCCACTGGTGGCTTCATCCAAAATCAGTAGTTTAGAATTATGGGACAAGGCGACTGCGATTGCCAATTTCATTTTCATTCCTTTTGAAAATTGCTTAATCGGTTTATCGGTAGGTAAAGAAAATTTTTTCAAAAGGTTCAGGAATGTGTGTTCTTCCCATGAATGATAAATGTCTTTCATAACCCGGTTCAGTTTTCGGGTAGAAAAGATTTCAGGATAGTTGTTGCCGTCAAATACGACACCAATCTGTTCCTTGATTTCGTTATCTGGTTGCTCTTTACCTAAAACACAAATGCTGCCAGCCTCTTTCTGAATAAGTCCCAACACTGCATTGATAGTTGTACTTTTTCCAGCTCCATTTTCACCAATCAGCCCTACAATAGAACCACATGGAACAGAAAATGAAACTCCATTCAACATAAAATCTTTATATGTCTTGGTTAGACCTGAAATAATTAAAGCATCATTCATTCTCCATCATCCTCCTGATACATAAGGGTTAGTAAATCGGTCAACTTATTGAGAGATATTCCGCTTGTGCGTGCGATCTCGATTGCCTCTGCAAATTTTCCCTCTATCTTCTTTTGTTGTTCTTCAAGATAGAAGTCCTGGTTTTGTGCCGACACATAGCAGCCTTTTCCAGCAGTTGTTTCAATAAAACAATCTTCCTGCAAAGTTGCATAAGCCTTTTGTACTGTAAGAATACTGATGTGCAACGATTTTGCCAATGAACGCACAGATGGAATTGCTTCACCAGCTTTCAGTTCTCCACTCATAATAGCCGCTTTGATCTGTGAAGAAATTTGCTCATACAGTGGTCGGCTTGCTTTATTGCTTACAACTATTTCCAAATTCTCACCGCCATTTCTGTGTTATACTGTATTGCTATAACAAATACAGTATAACACACGCGAAAACAGTTGTCAATATGGTAGACAGCCATATCACATAAATAATTTGTATCCGTCTACGCATTTAGGGTGGTAAAAGTCCACGGAAATCAAGGGTTTTTCCGCATGGTCGGCAGGCGGTGGATAAAGTTATCCTGTTCCCCTCAAAACGGGGTTCTAAATTCAAAAGGCCGTTGATCCCGTTCCACGCCTGCGGCTGGGAAATGGCATTGGCCTGTTCGGTTGCTTCCAGAAAATCATCCAGCCTGTCGCCGGCCAGGGGTTCCATTTTCCCAGCCGACAGTTCATAGGCGGCAAGGATTTCTTTTCCGGCTTCCGCAAGGGACAGGTCGGGATTGTCAAGCTGGCCTCCGTCCAGTTCCTTGTAGTCGGGGTCGTACAGCGTGTAATCATAGCTGGTTTCCGATGTCTGGATATACAGGTAATCGCCGTTTTCCAAAAGATATTGTCACCCAGCCAAACAGCCACTTTACCGAGAGGTTCTTAAACTTCATTTTGACTCGCCTCCTATCCATTGATAGTCCATGCCGTAAATGGTCTTGATGTAGGGTGCGCCATTGCTTTTTGCGGATAGTATAACAGGCAAATGTCCGCAAAATGTTACAGCGGACAGATTTTTTCAAAAAAATATCCACCTCTATTATAATTTGATTTGGTTAGTGATACAAGGATAGCGTTTATGTCTCACTAAAAAAACAGTATAATCATATCTGTTAGTCGGTATAATAAGGTTATTCCTTTGCGTAAATCGGCACGATAGAATATACTTGAGGTGAATGATTATGCCGATTGATGATTTGACCGCTTTAGGGCAAAAAATGCGGGAAGCCCGAAAAGGAAAAAGCCTGACACAACAGGAGCTTTCTGATTTGAGCCATGTATCTGTCAAGCAGATTGCCAAGATTGAAAAAGGGCAGATGAATCCGTCCTTTTTGATTTTGAAGGCACTGGCAAAGATACTGCCGATTTCTCTGGATTCTTTAATCAATCCAGATGTTTCCCCGGAAGATGAGGGAGCCGGTCAGATGAAGATGCTGTATTGCAGCTGCCCGTCAGAAATGCGTGAAACCCTCTTGCACCATACGCAGGAAACCATGAAAGAACTAACCGAACTATCCGAGAAATTTGAAATGAATTGAGCCGGTGAGTGAATTTAACAAATTCCTCACCGGCTTTGTTCTTTTTCGAGAAAAAGAAGGTTAT
>RAZJ01000061.1 GCA_003612625.1 bacterium 1XD42-1
TGTGCCCTTCCTCACCGGCCTTCACCGCTGCCGGTCTGCTTTCGTCAATTCCTGAATTTGCTCATTTATAGTATAAAAGATATAATATTTTGGAATCGGCATTATCATACGATAATGAAAATATATTTGAAAACTTAATCGTATATAATGATGATCATTCATCTCTAATCTGGAAGGATATAAGAAGCTGTTTAACTAATAAAGAATTTATAATATTGTATCATTTATTAGTTCTTGGAGAAAATGGGCAGGATGTTGCAAAACAAATGGGTATCACCAGGCAGGCTGTATACAACTTAAAAAAAGCGGCATTAAATAAACTTAGAAAGAATTCTCCATATAAAAACAATAGCCGGTTATTATTTTCCAGTATATCTCTACGGCTCTCTGTGTTACCGTTCCGATGGGTTTTGTTTCGTTCCACCTGAAATTGCTATCGTACATCACAGATTTGTTATGTAGTTTCGGAAGATAAGGCTCCGCACAAAATACGCACCCGCAAAACCGCTTATAACAAGGCTTTTTCATAACAAATAGCAGACTCAAAAGAATTGAGTCTGCTATTTTCAGTGCCCATTTACTTGGGATTTTTCGGATTTTTAAATTTGATTTTCCATGCTCAAGCACGGCTACAGGCCGTTAAAGCGGCACTTCAAGTCCTCTGTAAGCGCGGTGTAAGCCAATTCTTCCACCGTTCCGGCTTTGGCCCCATAGGAGATCATATGGCTGAACTGTAAATATGCAGCCTGTTTCCTTTGTGCCGCTGGGGTAGGGCAGTATAGCAGTTACGCCCTCAAGTGGGAATATCCGGATCAACATCCTTCCATATAAAAGCAGGCCGAAGGCAAGCGCTACAACGTTGTCCTATCCCATTCCGCCAAGAAGCTGGTGCGACTCATCTTTGTGCTGGTGATGTCTGCCCTACCCCGCTCACCTACTGTCTGATCTTTACTTTATAGCCATTCACGCCACAAAAACATCTTGTAAAAATAAATTTTCTACGGTATATCAGTAAAAACTATTGATTATTAGGACTTTTTATATATACTAATAGCAAAGGAGGCGATGTTATGATCGTTAGGCCCCACTATTTAGATTTGTTGAAAACCTACCGTGATGTACCGCTAGTGAAAATTCTTGCAGGTATTCGCCGTTGCGGAAAATCCACGATTTTAGAAATGTTACAAAATGATTTGCTAAAAAGCGGTGTTCCCGCCGACCGTATCATCAATATGCGCTATACTTCAGAGGATTTTGACGACGGTATGACCGATAAGGATATGTATAACGGCATCAAAGAGAAAATGACCAAGGGTGGGCGTTATTATCTCTTGCTTGACGAGGTGCAGGAGATAAGCAACTGGGAAAAAGCTGTCAACAGTTTGCTTGAAAATGCCGATACGGATATTTATGTGACCGGCTCCAATTCCAAGCTGATGTCCAGTGAAATATCCACCTATCTGACGGGGCGGTACATCTCTATTCCTATGTTTACGCTGTCCTTTGCCGAGTATATGGAGTTCAAAAAAGCAAGCGGACGCACACCGAAAGAACTGCTTACCGAGTATATCCGTATGGGCGGATTTCCGATTGTTGCGTTGAGCAATTTTGACGAGGACGCGGCATATCAAATCGTCGAGGGTATCTACAATTCCGTTATTACAAGTGATATAATCAAGCGGCACAATATCGCAAATTTTGACCTATTCAACCGTGTCGTAAAATATGTTATTGAAAATGTAGGCAAGACCTTTTCTGCTAACGCTATTGTGAAGTTCCTGAAAAGCGAGGGTCGTTCACTTTCGGTGGAATCGGTGTATAACTATCTGGAATGGCTGGAAAAAGCCTTTGTAATCTACCGCTGTCAGCGATACGACCTGCAAGGGAAATCCGTGCTAAAAACGCAGGAGAAGTTTTATCTTGCTGACGCTTCTTTGAAATACTGCATGATGGGCTTCAATCCAAAATCTGTTGCTGCTATGCTGGAAAATATCGTATATTTTGAGCTTCGCAGAAAGGGCTATAAAGTGTATATCGGCAAGAATGAAACGAAAGAAATTGACTTTGTGGCAGTACGGCGCGACGAGCGTATCTATGTGCAGGTATGTCGTAATCTGCCGGAGGAATCTGACCGCGAGGTGACCAATCTGCTTGAAATCAAAGACCACTACCCCAAGTATGTAGTAACGCTTGACGAGCTTGCCGCAGGCAATATCAACGGTGTGAAGATCGTACATTTAGCAGATTTTCTGTTAGCCGGGGATTATTGAAGTTAAGAAATGGTGTTAAGAGATATGGCGGAGAGAAAATATCATTTTGAACGATTAAACTGTTGCGGCAATTTCGTCCAGTTTTTTTGCGATACAGGAAAAGTCGCAGTCCAAGTCAAGGGTTTTCACGCTGATTGTATTCCCGCTAATTTGATAGTCATTGTTTGGCTGAATTTCATCGTCTGTTCCAGCATATAGCAGCATCCCAGCTACGCTTTCATCGGGCGCGGCAGGCCAATTTTTTACATAGGTAAAAATCTGGTACAGATTAGCGGAGTGGATCGTCCGCGTCATATAGGGGGCTTTTATCTGCATATTATGGGCGTAATATTTTGCGTCGATAATCAGTGTTTTTCCAGAGTTTTTGCCTGAGAGTACAATATCCGTCTGCATCGTGGGGAGCTGGAAGTCATAGCCGTTGGTGACGGCCCATTTGATCTGCGGTGCGTATGCTCTAAGTTCCGGGTGCTCTTTCTGATAATAACCGAGGATGAATTTTTCATACAATCTTGCCATGCTCTGGTCATCCAGGTATTCCCTCATCTTGACGGCTCCGCCGGATTCCGTCTGGAGCATTCCTTTTAGAATCAGTTGACAAACGGCTATGATCATGCGATAGGTTTGATTATTTCGGTTATAGGGGAGGTTCCAGTTGATGGTATGGATATCCAAAAGCGAAACCCCATCAAAGAAGATTATCAGTTTGCGCAACTCTTTTTTTCTGGACTTGGAGATATTTGACCGAAGCAGCACAAACAGAGTGGTCTTGATGATCCGGTTTAAATAGGCATCAACGGAAAACTCGTCATAGGCGCACACGAGTTGTTTTTTACGGATGGTCAGCGTTTTCATAGAATCGTTGATTTTGATTTTCCCGCGGGGGGTGGACAGCGCCTCCTCTCGTGTAAGATACTGTTGATTTAGGCCGCGTTTGATCTGAATGGAAACACCCCGGCAAAGGAGCGCAGTCAGCAATTCCAAGCCGTTCTTGAAATCCTCTGCTGCCACGTCCTTGTAGCCTTTTTCATGCAGCACTTGGAATGCATAGGCCAGCATATAGTAGATGTTCTGGACTTTGCAAATCATTTGATGGCCTCCTGCAGGGCACGGCTCCAATTTTTGACTTTTGCAGGTTCGTCAAACCAATATTCCTTGAGCAGTGGTATCAATTCAAACTCCACAACAGCATGCAGCCACTGGTCACTGATATTGATCTTCGTGCAAAAATAGCTGTGGCCGATACAAAATCCCTCACCCAGAGAATCATCCTCTATAATCTCTTTATTTAACCGTTCCACCGTTTCAACCAGCCGGTCAAACTTGATGTTATTGATTTTCGCCTTATATGCCTGGAAGCCGGAAGATGCAAAGGCTGGAGGCATCTCAAAGAAGGCAAAACGGCGGCGCAGGGCATAATCCACCATAGCGAGACTGCGATCCGCTGTGTTCATCATACCGATAATGTGAACATTGCCAGGGATGGAAAACAGCTCGTCTGCATAGAGAAGCTGCAATTCCACGCCCCGCTTGTCACTCTCAATCAGCATGAACAGTTCTCCAAAAATTTTACTCAGATTGCCCCGATTGATTTCATCAATGATAAAAAAGTAAGGGCGCTCATCATCCTTCTCTGCCTTTCGGCAAAACTCGTAAAACACGCCCGTTTTCAGGGCAAAATTCGCTTCAGTAGGCCGGAATCCCATGATGAAATCCTCATAGCTGTAACTCTGATGGAATTGCACCATTTGGACGCGGGATGTATCCTTCTCCTTCATGATAGAATAAGCCAGCCGCTTGGCAGCAAAGGTTTTTCCCACGCCAGGGGCACCTTGGAGGATCACATTCTTTTTGGTCAGCAGAAGGAATTTCAGGATTTGATACCATTCTGCATCCATGTAAACGTCCTGCAGGAAATCCTCAGGGGTATAGGGATCATAAATGGTGGTTTTCTCTTCGGCATCAAGAAACGCCTCCGATCTATCCCCGTCAAATAAAGCCTGCATTTTCTTTAAAAAATCCGTATAGGGGGTCATATCAGTGAGGGTTTTTAGCACATATTGGTCCGGATGTTCCCATTCGCCTTTATCTGTCCAACAGACCTTACGGGTGTGGCAGAATTCTCCCCGCTGTTCGTCATAAACATATTCGCCCTCCACAATGCCGCGTCCCACTACCTTTTTCAACCCTTTTTTAACAAAGACCACATCGCCGGGTTTTATTTCGTTGGCAAACTGCCAGGTAGCCAATACCTGATTTCGATAGGAGCCGGTGCCGCCATACAGCTCGCGCATTTTGCCGCGCATTTCTTCTTTAGAGCTGTAAACCGATAGATCCCCCATCCCTGACCATCCAATCGCCATAATGCCCTCGGCATAGTCGCTTTCCCAGTTCGCTGAACCGTCTCCGGCAGCGTAAAGCCAATAACGAGTCGAGGCAGCATCTACGGTTAGTACAGTATCACTGGACTTCTTGGGAATGATGCCGTCAAAAATATTATCACCAAAAGAAATGTCTATGCCATATTGATCCCCGATCCTACGGCAGCTCCGGCGGATGCTTGTAGACTTGTTGCCAGTCTGCCCGTAGTAATATTTGATATTCTCCTGTGTTGCCCGCAGCGCGTTGCTCAGCTTGTCCTGCCCATAGTCCTGGCCAATGTGTGCGATAAAATAGGAAGTCAGTTCTGTGTTCGCTTTCCAGGTATAAGTCTTTCCATTCATCATAGCCGTGAACAACGTGCCAACAGTAAATTTATGGCTTCCTTCCCCAAAGCACGGAACCTCTGCGCATAAGGCTTTTACCGCGTCCTTGGCTTCCAGTTCCCCATTGTATACCTTCTTAGCGTATTGATAGATTGTGGCCTCGCAGTCATACTCATAGCCTATATACTGCCGCACCCCGCCCTTAGAATCAATAAACTCCTTGAGCATGGTCAGGTCTTTACAGTAGCCCTTGGCACGCTCTCCAGCCCGGCTCGACAGGACCTCGTTGGTGAAGTAGTCAAGTAAGTCCTGCTGGGCTGCTGCTATGGAGTTATCATCTGCGAAACATTTCCAAAAAGACAGGACGATGTTGTTCTGGTACAGATAGAAAGCGTCGGAAACATGAGTGCTGACCGTGCTTTCCGCCCAGTCAGGATGTGTCCGCCGCAAATAGTCCTTATATTCCCCTTTAACCCTGGTTACCGTGTTCTGAATATCCATCCCACATACCTCCGAAAACAGTCATTGTACTTTGTGATAAATTTTATTTTATCACAAAGTACGCCTGTCTGGTAGTGGGTCATAGTGCGATCCTGGAAGAAATTCCGTTAAAGATCTGATAATTATTTGCATGGCCCATAGACCGCTGATTCATAAGGCCGCAGAATAGTAGAATCATCTGTATAGTTCCCCAGTATCTTCTGGAAACCAGTCCACGGCATATTGTTCAGGGCTATATCATATCCGGTCAAATTGTTGACTACAAACAAATCCTGTCCCTGGTGGAACCGCCGGTAGGCGAATACTCCGGGAACATCCTGATAGAGAAATGCTATCTGCCCCTCCGAGATAACGGGTTCCTGTTTCCGCAGTTGAATGAGCTTTTTATAATAATGCAGGATAGAGTCCGGATCGGAACGCTCCGCCTGTATATTGATATGCCGGAAGTTTTCCGGAGGCATAATCCAGGGGATTCCCTTGGTAAATCCAGCATTTACGCTGCTATCCCACTGCATAGGCGTCCTGCCGTTGTCGCGGGAACGCTGACGGAGTATTTCCAGCGCTTCCGTTTCCGTCTTGCCGCTCTGGAGCATAATCCGATAGTAATTTAGGCTTTCCACATCCCGATACTGGTCAATAGAGGTATACCCGGCGTTGGTCATGCCCAATTCTTCTCCTTGGAAAATATAGGGCGTTCCCCGAAGCAGGTGAATGCAAGTGGCCAGCATTTTAGCAGATTCCTTCCAATACCGTTGATCATCTCCAAAGCGGGATACTACACGAGGCTGGTCATGGTTGCACCAAAAAACTGCATTCCATCCGTTGGCCTTCTGCATTTCTATCTGCCATAGGGTAAGAAGCTCCTTTAACTTTGCAAGATCAGGAGGCTGAAGCTCCCACTTGTTTCCATTCTTATAATCTACTTTAAGATGATGGAAGCTGAAAGTCATGGAAAGTTCTTTTTCCGCGGGATTTGTGTAGCGAATGCAATTATCCAGAGAAGTGGAAGACATTTCTCCCACTGTCACCATGCCACCGATTCCGGCATCTGCCACCAATTCTTTCAGGTACTCATGGACGCGGGGGCCGTCTGTATAGAACCGCCGGCCATCTCCCTGGTTATCATCCTGAAATATAGTGGGTTTTGAGATCACATTTATCACATCAAAACGGAATCCTTTTACGCCCTTAGCTTTCCAGAAGCGCAGAACGTCCTTCAATTCCTCCCGAACCTCCGGATTATCCCAGTTCAGATCCGCCTGGGTCCGGTCATAGAGATGCAAATACCACTTGCCTAGTTCCGGCACATAAGCCCAGGCATTTCCACCGAACTTGGATTCCCAGTTAGTAGGCGGTGCATCTGGTGTGCCGTCCCGAAAAATGTAGTAATCCTGATACTTCTTCTCCCCAGCCAGCGCCCGCTGAAACCACTCATGCTCTGTGGAGGTATGGTTAAACACCATATCAAACATCAGACTCATACCCCGGCGCTCCGCCTGGGCAATTAGTTCTTCCACATCCTCCATTGTACCAAATACCGGATCAATGGTACGATAGTCGGAAATGTCGTAGCCATTGTCGTTCAAAGGGGATTGAAAAAAGGGGGTCATCCAAATATAGTCAACGCCCAATTCCTTTAAGTAGTCCAGTTTTTCAATGACACCTTGGATATCGCCCAGGCCATCCCCGTTAGAATCCCGAAAAGATTTTGTATAAATTTGATAGATTACTTTATCTTTGAAGTTTGTCAAAGTACTCACGCTCCCATCGTTAAAATAATATCCTGGCCTGCTTGAACCTCCATGCCGGTCCGCATTTGAAGCGTTTGATCTGCTTCCTCTGTGACCACTAGGACAGTAACGCAAGGATGTCCCGCAGCCTTGATTTTCTCCGGGTCAAAAGCAATCAGCTTATCACCCCGCTTAACCTTATCGCCCTCCTTCACCAAGGGCGTAAATCCGTCACCATTCATGCCCACGGTATCCAGACCGATATGCAGCAAAATTTCCGCACCGTTGTCCAGCAGAATGCCGCAAGCATGATTTGTGCCCTCGTTGACCACCGTAATTTCTCCATCGGCAGGCGCCAGCAGGACGCTGTCTGTTGGCTCAATGGCCAGGCCGTCGCCTAAAACTTTTTGAGAAAATACCTGATCGGGAACTTGATCGATGGCGATGACCTTGCCGGAAAGATAAGCGCTAAGTTCTACCTTTCCAGCCACGATCTTTGCAGGTTCGGCTTCTGTTTCAGCCTCCACAGCAGGCGCTATATCGGCAGGGGCTAATTTTGTTTTGCCCACGACACAAGTCAGAATAAAAGGAACTGCAACGGCAATTACGGTACAAATCGCGAAGCTGCCCATATATGCAGGCTGGATGGAGAGAATCCCGGGCAAGCCGCCCACTCCGATTGCATTGGCTGTTGTACTGGTAGCTACACAGACAACCGCCGCACAGGCAGATCCGATCATACCGCAGACAAATGGAAATGTATGCTTCAGGTTGACGCCGAAGATGGCAGGTTCTGTGACGCCCAAATAGCAGGAGATGCAGGAAGGAACATTGACCTCCTGGGCATTGGCGTTTTTACGCTGGAGGAAAGCCATGCCGAGAACAGCAGAGCCTTGTGCAATATTAGACAGGGCAATCATGGGCCAGAGCATAGTGCCCTCAAAGTCTGCGATTAGCTGCATATCAATAGCATTGGTCATATGATGCAGGCCAGTAATTACCAGCGGGGCATAGACAAAGCCAAAGACTGCTCCAAAGATCACCTTGAAGGAACCAGAAATTCCTGCATAGACCACAGAAGAGATAGCAGAACCAATTTTCCAGCCGATAGGACCCAATACAAAGTGGGCGGCAATCACTGACAAAAGAAGGCTGCAAAAGGGGACTACTATCATAGATACCACTTGCGGGGTAACCTTGCGGAAGAATTTTTCCAAATAGACCAGGGTAAATGCTGCTAAAATAGCAGGAATAACCTGTGCCTGATAGCCGATCATATTGATACGGAAAGCACCGAAGTCCCAGTAAGGAATGGTTTCGGCAGTGGCCACAGAATATGCGTTAAGCAGCTGCCCAGACACCAGGGTCAGCCCCAGTACAATCCCCAGCATCTGTGTAGTACCCATCTTTTTGGTAACGGACCAGCAGATGCCCACCGGCAGCATATGAAATACCGCCTCGCCGATCAGCCACAGAAAGCTGTCCAGCCCAGCCCAGAATTGGCTGAGATCGCACAGAGTCTTGGTGCCGTTCTCAAATAAGTACATGCTGTCAATGCAGTTACGGAAGCCCAAAATCAAACCGCCTGTAATGAGCGCAGGAATAAGAGGGGCAAAAATCTCTGCCAAAGCCGCCATAATCCGCTGCAAAGTGGTCTGATTCTGCTGAGCGGCTTTCTTTACCTGATCTATAAATGAGCAAATTCAGGAATTGACGAAAGCAGACCGGCAGCGGTGAAGGCCGGTGAGGAAGGGCACA
>RAZJ01000062.1 GCA_003612625.1 bacterium 1XD42-1
GGTATTTTTTTGAATAACTCATACCTTTATTTTACTCGACTTTTTGATCTTTTTCAACCACGATTACTATATATGGGGAATTGTTAGGAATAAAGGCAAAAAATATGATATGTATTTGCATAATTACAAAGAAGCATTATTATATTATTTATATTTGGTTTCTTCTAAAAATAAAGTTTATTCGGGCTTTAGGGCTTTAGTAAATATATCAGGTAGGACATTAAGATATTTATTGGAAATATGCAATGAGATATTTGAAATTGCGATAGCAAATGAAAAATTCTTATATGTAGAACCAAAGGCTATCTCCTATAAAACACAAACCGATGCAATATACGAGATATCGAATAAACGTGTAAGACAGATAAGTGCAATACCTGAAATAGAGATTAATATTAGAACTTTTATTATTGCTTTGGGAAAAATATGTCAGGCACACCATAAGGAATTAAGAATATCTAAGATCGAACCTAATCATTTTTCGATTAAATCTAGTAGTGGAAAAATTGAAGAGAATATTGGTATTTTTTTGAAAGAATATATAACAAGAGGGGTGCTCATTAAATGTAAAAATAGCAAAGTAAAAAATGCTAATTATATTGGAGCTGATGAATATCTATACGTGTTACATCCAATATATACCTTGAGCTTTCAGATTTCATGGAGAAGAAAGCAGAAAATAGAATTTGATATTAAGGAAATTAATACATTGATAAGTAATAATACAGCGAAGATTACATCTCTTGACAAGGGCACACAGCCCATAGTCAAGTGCAATGGATAGTTGAAAGTCAGATTTTCCACTCAATAGCGACACATTCGCCCGTGGCGCGGATTTGAGAAATAAGGCCGTCAGCCACCTGCCGCCTATCGTCAAAGTCAATCTCTTCCCAGCGGTTCAGGTACACCGACAACCGCTCAATCTGTTCCGGCGACATGGTTTCCGCAGACAGGGCCGCAATTTCCTTTGACAGCGTTTGCCGCTGTGCGTCCAATTCCTCAATCTTGGTGTTGGCGTAGGAGATTAAAACCGCGCTGGCCCCGGTCAGGGTATTCAACAGCTTTTCGATTTCATCCTCCACACGGGCCAGCTCCACATTTAAGGCGGTGAGCTTGGGATTGACCTTTTCCTGCTTGCCCGTCAGGGTTTGGAATTGCGCCAGCTTCTTCACCATTTCGCCGTAGATAAACCGCTCAAATTCCCTGGTGCGGAGCGTCCCACAGCCCGGACAGCTCTTGTTGTCCGCCCGCTTGGAGCATCGCAGGTATTGAACGCCTGACGGGTTCCCCACGCTCATTAAGGCGTACCCACAGCGGCCACACTTCACTTTCCCGGCCAGCCAGGTATTTTTCGCCTTGCGTCCGTTCTGGAACGTAGTGTTCGCCATCAGCTTTTTCCGACAACGGAGCCACACATCCGCCGATACCAGCCCCTCGCTGGGGGCCACCACAAGGATCTGGTCTTTCAGGTGCTTGTTTTTTCGTTCCTGCACGTCCCGGCCCTGGTAGAGATAACAGCCGTTTGTCCCCGCGAAGTCCGCCGCCTCGTTAATCACCACCGTCCCCTGGCTTTTGAAAAACTCGTACATATCCAGGTCGGCCTGGGCGTAAATGGGGTTGCGGAGCATTTGGGAGATAAAGCCGCGGGTCAGCTCCTTGTCATAAATCAGGATGCCCTCGTCCGCGAAGTGCCGGGCGATGTCTCCGAAAGAGGTGGAGGGCTGGGCGTACATTTCAAACATCAGCCGGGCGATGTCCGCCGTTTCCGGGTCGGGCTTCATCATCTTTGTGCGGATGCCCTGAATGGTGGTGGGTTCAAGCTGAAAGCCGAACGGGGCCGCGCCGCTCATGTGAAAACCGCGTTGGCACCGGGAATAGTAAGCGTCCGTCACCCGCTTCTGAATGGTTTCCCGTTCCAGCTGTGCGAACACGATGCAGATGTTCAGCATGGCCCGGCCCATTGGCGTGGATGTGTCAAACTTTTCCGTGGAGGACACAAACTCCACGTTGTACGCCTGAAAGGTTTCCATCATGGTGGCGAAGTCCAGAATGGAGCGGCTGATCCTGTCCAGCTTGTAGACCACCACCCGCTTAATCAGGCCCCGCTTGATGTCGGCCATCAGCTCCTGGAATTTGGGGCGGTCGGTGTTCTTGCCGGAATAGCCCTTGTCGGTGTACTGGCGGAAGTTACCCCCTCTCAGCTCGTATTTACAAAACTCGATTTGACTTTCAATGCTGATACTGTCCTTGCGGTCTACCGATTGCCGTCCGTAAATTGCATCTTCCCGAATGTTCATTTGGTACTCCTTTCCGTTTCAGGAGCTACCAAACCTTACACTCATATTATACCTCTGGTAGCCCTATTCCACAAGGATGCCTCGCATTACACCACCTGCGCCCGGCCCGGCGCGTACTTGATAAAGACCTCGAAAAGACAGCTCTCAATTTCCCGCTTGCGCTTGTCCTGCGCCTTGGGGGACAAGATAGGGGTCAGGTTTTCCAGCGTGATCGTCCTGCCCTGAAAAGAAGCCGTCTTGACCTCTTTGTGATAAGAAATTCTCGTTTCTGCCATCGGAGCCTCCTTTACAAATCGTGAACAGGTGCATACAGTTTCCCGCTGTCCTGTGGGGAAACGTCAAAAGGCGGCAGAAAAACCGCCGCCCTTTGACCTCCCCCCACCTCTGGCCAGGATGGCCAGAAGCGGAGGGGGACTGTATTCCATTTCAATCTGCAAAGGCCAGGGGCCGCCCTGCCGGGCTAATTTGAGCTGTCGCAAGACAGAGCGCCCCGGCTGGGGCGGCCCCCTCGATTGCATTTATACTGCGCCGTATTTGCCACGCATCCCCGGCGCAGGGAGTATTCCAGACCGCCGATGGCCTCGGCTGCATAGCCCCGCCGTACCGCTTGCCGCATACAGCAGGGACTCCCCCTCAAGTCTGTGGGAGGGCGTGAGCAAGTTTCATTATCCCCCGCGCCGTCCTCGCGCCCGGCTTGCCACAGCCGGGTCAAAGGCTTGCGTTGATCGCTCGGTCAGCTCCTATTTCACCTCCTCGGAGCGTTCCATCCTGGCGGCGCGCCTTTTGCCGCTATCACGCGGGTTTTGTATCTGGAATACTGTGTATTCAGTTGTCAGCGGGAGGGGCTTGTCCCTCCTCACCTATCAGGCGGAAAATCGGGGAAAGTCCTCTCTCCTAAATGGAATTTTCCAAAATATTTTTCAGGTTCAGCAAGCCCCGGTCAATGGAGCCGCTGATCCGGCTGATCCCTACGCCCTCGGCCCGCGCAAGGTCGGCCCTGCTGATACCGAGTATGTAATGGGCGTAGACGCGTCGGGCCTGGACGGGCGGGAGCTGGTCAATGGCCGCATAGAGGGCGGCCCGGTTCTCCCTGTCCTCCAGCATCTGCTCCGGGGTCATCGGCGGAAAAGTCACGTCCGCCTCAAAGCCGGGGGTGCTATCCAGGGAGCACTCGTCATGTTCCCGCTTGCGGCGCTTGTAGCTGTCGCACAGGCGGCCCCCGATGGAGAGGGTCACGGCGATCTCGTCAGAAACCTCCAGTATGACGCGCTCGGTCAGGTGGGGGTAATAGTTATTCAGAATGATGGTTTTCATATTGCCTCCATTTCGATGTTGAGCGGTTGACGGGTCAGCAGATCGAAATGGAGGGGACGGCGGGGAGCGGCATCCGGGGGTGCAGCTCTGCAAAGCCTCTGGCCACGATGACCAGAAGCAGGGTATAAAAATGTCCGCATGGCGCAAGGCCACGCGGACAGATACGGCATTATTCTTGTTTAGGTGCTGGCTGGTTTCAGGCGTGAAGCTATGTAGGGGAGCTGACAGGAAAAGACTGTTTTCGCAACTTACTGCGGGGCAGTCCCTCAATGGGGACGGGCTTTTTTTGACAAGTTAGAGGGAGACAAAATATAAAAGGACATAACAATACCTCCTGGGTACCGCCGTGTCCTTAAAAATGGGTGACTTTAACACACCCTCCGTTTCCCTTTTTCAAAAGAAAGCGGCGGCTTGAAATCTGTTATTTCAAAACCGCCGCAAGGCTACCTGTATTTTGTTCAGGCGCACAGATACCAGCCGCCGAAACAACGGTTTTTTTATATGCCGTTGGGCGACCCACTCCATTCCATATTTTTGCGTAGTAAATCAGTTAGAAAAAGTCGAAATTGCGCATTATTTTCCACATCGGCAAAAAAGAACTCTTTATCAACGCTCTCTACTGCTATTACAGCTTTTCTTAAATAATTTCTTCCTTGTTCAGTATTTGAAATAGAATTTGCACGGGTATCCGTTTTGTGCGGTGTGCGGAAAATCAAGCCCTTTTTCTCAAGCAATCTGACAGTAGAAGAAACTGTCATAACATCAATCATAGAGAAATCAGAAATTTTCTTTTGTGTAATGCAAATTTCTTGCTCAGACAATTCTTCAATTACAGCAAGAATTACAAATTGCGTATGGGTTAAGTCATAAGGTTGCAACGCTTGTTTGATTTTTCTCTGCCAAAGCATAGATGATTGCCAAAAAAGCAGCCCAATACTTTCCTTGTGATTTTTACATCCTGCAAACTTCATAATACCCTATTATGTGGAAAGGAGCTTTTGCAGGCAATTCGGTATTCCTGCTGTGATACCTTCCCCCATACCTTTCATCTGGTTTTCTTCGCCGCCCTCAATGGTAACGGTATGAGTAATAGTAACACCATTTGCATTCTCTTTCAAGAGATGTCCAAATGTAACTGTGATAGGGCCAAGTTCAGATTTTGTGGTGAAACTTCTTTTATCTTCGCACTCGGTCAGCACAATAGGCAAATTAGGCCCATACTCCATTTCCATGATACCGTGGGTGCCAGCGCAAAAAGGGCCGGAAAGCCGAACAGACTTTACGCTTTCATCCCATAGACTCCACTTGGTTACATCGGAATAGAGTTCCCAGATTTTTTGAATGTCGGCTTTACCTGTAATAGATTTTTTGTAAATGTACATAGTACCGCCTCCTTTTATAAGTAAACTTATTATAAGCGAAATTATATAAAATGTCAAGTGCCAAATGAGACGCTATTTCACGAGTGCGCGTTAGCGGCAAGCAAGGCAAGTGTATAGACACTTGCGATTTTCGCTCCGCGAAAATGCTTGTTGGGGTTCCCCCAAACCCAATGGACTTCTGGCCATGCTGACCAGAAGCTCCCCTGTCTGCGGCCCTGTCGCTACCGCTCCTGGGCCTTATTTTCCCGCCCGTCCGTCAGGCCGAGCAGATGATCCACGCCGCCCTTGACGGCCACCAGCTCACGCATCTGCCGCTGGGCCTCCCGGTACTCGGTATAGAGGGCTTTTTTCTTTTCGGCCAGATCCCGGCGTTCCTTTTTCAGCGCGTCCATTTTAGGGAGCTTGGCCCCGCCCAAAATGTCATTGATGGCAGCCTTGGCCGCCCGGTAGTCGGCCAGCTCCGCCTCATGCTGGGCCAGATACTTTTTTGAATACTTGGCCGCCTTGTACCCGTCAAATATGGGCCAGGTCTTGGCATAGCTCACCACGGCGGCCATCAGTTCGGAAGTTTGGGAGAGCCGGGCCTCGGTGGATTGTATTTCCCCGGCCAGGGCATGAAAGCGATCCACCGCCGCCGTGGTCTGCTCCGCCAGCGCGTCATAGTCGGTCAGCCCATGCTCCTGGAGAAATTGGAGGGCGGCGGCCATCTGTTTCAGGTTGTAGACTTTGGCCCACCGCTCATAGGCCGGGCCTTTGCCCTGGCGCATTTTCTCCTGTATGTCAATCAGCAGATTGACGCGCTGGGGCGCGGGCCGGGGCCTCGCCTGTTTGGGCTTGCGCGTAGGAGCCTTGCCGTCAATCACGGCCTGAATGTCCTCCCGTCCATAGCCCGCCCCCAGGGTGGATGCCCGGAGCCGGGCCGCCCGGTCATGGCCGGGGGCGCGGAACGAGATCACTCCGCCCCGCCCATGCACCACCTGGATGCCCGCCGCCTCCATGTGCCGGAGGAAATCAGCGAAGTCGGCGGGGCGTTCGGACAGGGCCGCATCTATGGCCCAGCGTATCTGTTCCTTTTGGGACGGGGGCCGGGCCGCCCCCTGCCACTGCCCATAATGCAGAAAGCGGCCCTTGCTGTGGGGCTTGGGCCGCTCTACCACGGACAGCGCGTGTTCCAGGCATACCCGGTCAGACAGCCGCCGCAGGGCAAAGCTTGAGCCAATGAAGTTGCGGAATTTTCTGGAGCGGTCATAGGCCGTGGAATTGTAGTAAATGTGATTGTGAATGTGGCCTTTGTCGGTATGGGTGCAGACAAAGAACTGATACTTGCCCTTTGTCCAGCGTATCGCCGTTTCATAGCCGATCCTGTTGGCCTCCTCCGGGGTAACTTCCCCCTGGGGAAAGGCTTGGCGGATCTGGTAGCACAGCGCCCCCTGCTCCGCCGTCCGGCCCGTTTCCGCCTGATACTGGCCCTTTACCAGCATAAATTCAGCGTGGGCGGTTTCCGGGTCGCAGAGGTAGGAGGACACCGCCCCCAGCTTCTCCGGGTTCAGTCCGTAGTCAAAACGGTCTTTCAGGCTTTGAATGGCCGTTCGCTTTGCGGCCTGTTTGTGGGGCTTGATGTAGGTTGTAGCCGTGGGGGTTCCTCCTCTCCTTAAAATTAGGCACAATTATGGCTGGTATAATAGTGCTTGTACGGAACAAAGAGATATGATACACTGTATAGACATAGAGAGGTGATAATCACTTGAATAAGACTGATACAATTATTTTTATGAGTGCGTATGAAACGACTAAATACTCAAAGTCAAGGCAAATCTTTAGGAAAACATCAACTTTGTCTACATTATTAGACAAACATCATCTTTCTTATATATTGAAAGATAATAAGCTGATATCATCCAAGGGAGCATTGGAATTATGTGCAGAATATGACTATATTCAACAAAGCACCGCCTTTTCCTTTTCAACAATCAATGAAAAAAGTGATATCGACAATTTTGAAGGGATTATAAAGCAAACTGGTTCCTGTATTAAGTTGCTTCACGCTCAATCTGTCCTGTCTGATCCGGTATATTTTAACATTGACTTTATTATTTCTATGGATCAATTCTTGGTGTATATTGGGGAGCGAGCTTTTCAAATTGATCCAGTCATATTCTCATTAAACAGAGCATTGATTATTGCTTTTGAAGTCATAGATTTTGAAACGGACAATCCTCTAAAAAAAGATGATGTTTTAGGAAAGCTGGGCAATTATAATCTGTTGACCGTTAATGGATATCAATATTTTGGTGAAGCATCTATAACTACAGCTAACAACAAAATATCCGAGATCATATATAATAATATCAGCAGTTTCTTTTCTGAAATGACTGGGAAAAAGTTCGTGCCTGAAGATTATTCTTTTATCCACAATACACTTGTACTATCAAATGATATTGATGATATCGCAGGATATTTTTGTAAGCTCATAGGCACAAAGGAAATACCCTCTCCTCTCGTAAATATTAGCACAACAGAGAACTATCAATACTATCCACAAGATGGAAGCTGTGTTATTACAAAATACAACTCAGATGATGTCAGTTTGCCATTGTATAACGGAATATTGTTTGAAGCCATTAAAATGTACGTATACTTGACGCAAATTATTAATTTAGAAATAACCTCAGATGCAAATAAAGTTATGCGCAATGATCTATATTTAGAAAATTTGTTTTTTGCTCCTCATGTTCCAATAGAAACCCATAATTTACTCAACTATGTATACAAAACAAACTCCTTTCAACACCACAAGGAGGCAACAAGGCTGAAAATTTCATATATGACAGCAGAAAATGACTCAAAGAAAAGTAGAAATGGTGTACTTCTTAATATTTTGTTATATATTGTTTCTCTGATAGGAGCTATTGGCACGCTTGATACTCTGGAGGATCAGTTAAGCATACCGTTTGAGTATAGTTTTAGTGTAGTGATTTTGATTTTCTTAGTACTGGGAATAGTATGGGGAATTATTGAGTGGCACCAAAATAAACGTTTTTAATTTACATCAAAATAAATTTTCTCAGCCTCTGGCCACACTGACCAGAAGCGAGGGTAACAGGGAGCGGCGCGGGGCTGCTCCCTGTTGTCACAAGCACACCACCTCGGAGAGCTTCTGGAGCAGATCAGACAGCGGCCCCCAAAGCTGGGCATAGTCCTGTTGCAGAGACTTGATCTCTTCCTGGTACACGCCGTAGCTGTTGGCATGGGTCGCCACCTGATTGAGATTATTCGCACACCGCCGCTGGAGGGACACCAGCTCCTGGACGGGGGAAAGGTCAACATGAAGGATGTAACCGTTAAGGGCCATTTTACGGATATAGGCGCTCATATTGCGGATGCCCGCCTCTTCCATGCGGCCCCGGATCGCCTCCAGCTCGTCAGGCCGCACCCAAACATAGAGCGGCACATCCCGGACGCGCTTTTTCCCGGCCATGCTACCTGCCACCCCAGCCATTTTCCGGCATGACGGCCTTTAAGATTGTATAGCTTTTCTTCAACTTCTTTGACATTCTCGGCATAGTGCCTCCTCCATAGAAAAACCGCCCGATTCAGCAGGTACAGCCGGAATGGGCGAGCAGTGGTTTTTTGTGTATCGTTTCGGGGCGATTTTCAGAAGAAATACAGCCGTAGAGCCGCCCCAAAATCCCCCTTGGTATTACGGGCAGGGCAGACTATGCCCCGTGAAATTGTTGTGTTTCGGTATCGTTTCGGTGTTCATTTTGCCGGTTCCCTCTGCTGTCGTTCCTGCCCCCGTCTTTGGCGGCGTTTCGCTCTCCTTGGTACGCTCGTTCCGGTCAGGGTTCCTCCGTTTCCCTGCCGGAAGTCGTTGCGTTACATCGCCGGGGAGCATATAAATGAGCAAATCTGAAAAATGACAAAAAAGAGGGCATAGCCTCAAGTGTTATAATGGAAGCACGACC
>RAZJ01000063.1 GCA_003612625.1 bacterium 1XD42-1
CCCCACCTGGTCTGATGATGGCAGGGCAGAAAGGAAGTTAAAAATGGAAAAAATGCAAAATACCAATACATGGATTTTCACTTTACAGCAGAAGAACAAAAGATGATTGACCAAATCCATGAATTTGCAGTCAATGAGGTGGCCCCTTTAGCGGCGGAATTAGATGAACAAGAGCGGTTTCCTGCGGAAGCACTCAAACGGTTGAGCGAGATGCACATGATGGGCGTATGCTATCCCAAGGAAGTCGGCGGCAGCGGTCATTCTTACCTGACCTACATAGCCATGGTTGAAGAACTGGCCAAGTATTGTGCCACGACCTCTATCATGTTCGCAGCGCATCATTCTTTGGGAGCATATGCACTTTCTGTGCTGGGAACATCAGAGCAGAAAAAGAAATATCTCGTTCCTCTGATGAAAGGGGAAAAGCTCGGCGCGTTTGGTGCAACAGAACCCGGCGCAGGCAGTGATTTGGGTGGGCAACAGACAAGGGCTGAGGATATGGGCGACCATTGGCTGATAAATGGCTCTAAAATTTTCATTACCAACGGTTACTATGCAGACATCTATTTTATCAGCGCGGTTACAGACCCAAGCCAGAAAAGCAGAGGAATTTCTGCCTTTATTGTAGAAAAGGGGACCCCCGGCTTTTCTTTCGGGAAGAAAGAAAAGAAGATGGGTATTCGGGGCTCCGCAACCTATGAACTGGTATTTCAGGATTGCAAAATTCCCAAAGAAAACCTGCTGGGCGAACTGGGCAAAGGCTTCAAAACCGCGTTGACCACACTGGACGGAGGCCGGATCAGCGTAGCGGCCCAGGCAGTCGGAATTGCACAAGGCGCTATTGACTGCTGCAAGAAATATGTAACAGAGCATACGCGGGGAGAACAAAGGCTTTCCCAATATCAGTACACCCAGTTTCAGTTAGCCGATATGCAAACAAAGGTGGATGCCGCCCGGTTGTTAGTCCATCGTGCGGCACAGGCAAAGCAAAACAACGAACCATATGCACAGTATGCGGCCATGAGCAAACTGTTTGCGGCGGAAACCGCCGTTGACACCACCCGGCGCTGTATCGACCTTGTTGGACTGGATGGCGTTTCAAGTAAATATCCCTTTGAGCGTTTCATGCGCGACGCAAAAATCACCGAAATTTACGAGGGAACAAGCGAAGTCCAGCGCATGGTCATTTCTTCGGCTATGGGGATTAAATAAATAGCTAATCCCTCCCAAATAACGACTAATGATATATACAAAACCGTTGTTTTGGAGGAGCTATGTCCTTGTGCCCCAACAAAAGTAAAATATAGAACGGCGGTTTTGACAAAATCAAAACTACCGCGCAATTAAATCTATGCGGCGGCTTTGAGAAATCAAGGCCGCCGTTCTTGCGTCCATTAGCGGCAATCAGGAGGATACCGCTATGCGGACAAAGGTAAATAATAGGCAAGTATCAAAAAAAGCCTGACCCTCACAACGGCATCCCCTACCCATGTTTGCGAAAATAGTCGTTTTTTGACGCTTTATCATGTCATATTCAGCACCCGAATGGTCTTGCACCATGCGGGTGCTTTTCTATTTCCGGGCTGGTTACACTGGCCCCGCTGCCGCTCCCCGCCCCCTCCGTTCAGCCCCCAAAAATCTGAACGGAGGAAAGGACGATGGAAATCACCATCAACTACTATGGACAAGCTGTGTCCGTTTCGGTGGAGGTCTACGAATATCTCACCCAGGCCGACCACAAGACGGAGAACCTTGCCCATGAACAGCGGCGGCATTGGGATGGCCGCGAATTTGACGAGTACATAATCGCCACGGAGGGCCGCTTGCCCTACTGCGCCACACCGGAAGAACTGATTTGCCAGCGGGAAACACTGGATGAAATCCTGTCGGTGCTGGCCCTCTGTACCCCCACCCAGCGGGAGCGGTTTTTGCTCTATGCGCTGTACGACTTTACCTATGAGGAAATCGGAATGGTGTTCGGTTGCTCGAAACAAGCCGTTAATTTGAGTATCCGGGCCGTCCGCAAAAAGTTTTTGAAATTTTTCAAAAACCAGCTTGACGAATGACCCCCTAAGTGGCTACCAGGTGAGGGGCATTTGCTCCATCACCGGGAGGGACAAGCAGTTTCGGCTGCTTGTCCCTCCTGCCATTTAGGAGATCAAAATGAAAGTTATCAATTTGCGGCTCTACTATCCCCACTATGAGCAGGACAAGCTGGTGGAGGTCAGCGAGGAAGTCTTTGACGTGCTGTGCCAGTCCGTCCGGGAAATGCGGAACCATGAGCGCCGCAAGCGTTACCATCGGGCCTATTATTCACTGGACGCTTACGACTGGACGGAAAACTATGCGCTGGAACACAGCCCGTCCCCGGAGCAGCTTGTCATGCTGGCCGAGGAACGGGCCGAGCATGACCGGCTGGCCGCTGCTTTGCGGGAGGCTCTGGCCTACGCCACCCCCACCCAGGCCCGCCGTCTCTGTGCCTACTACCTGGGCGGGCTGACCCAGCAGCAGATCGCAGACCGGGAGTGCGTCCACAACAGCAACGTGTGTCTCTCCATCCGCCGTGGTCTGTGCAACCTCCGCCGCTACTACGCAGACCACCTCCAAGGAAAGTGAGGGCGGCATGGCAATCATCAATTTGCGAAAGCACTACTACCCGCTCTACACCAAGGACACGTTTGTGGAAGTGCCGGACGAGGTTGCCGCCGTCATGGAGGAATGTCGGCTCTATGAGAACCGGCAGGAGGGCCGGAAAAGCTACTATCACGTTTATTCCATGGATTGCAGCCCCGGCATTGAAAACCATGCCATGTTCCTTGTGCAGTCCCCGGAGGATTTGATTATTCGGGAGATTGACGAGGCCGCTGAAGAACTGCTGTTGGAGCATTTGGCGGAGGCTATCACTCACCTGTCCCCCACCCAGGCGCGGCGGCTCTATGCCCGATATGCCTTGGAGAAAAAATTTCGAGAGATTGCGGCGGACGAGGGCATCAGCGGAAGTTGTGCCTGTGACAGTGTGACCGGCGCACTCAAAAAGTTACAGAAGATTTTCGCCAAAAATGGCTGGCTGGAAAAGGAGGATTGACTTACATGGACAAATCGCCAGAGGAACAGAAAGTGGAAAAGAAAATCAGTCAGTTACAGAACCAGCAAAAGATTTTGCTGAACCGAAAGCGAAGCGAGGAACACCGGGCCAGGACGCACCGGCTTATCGGACGCGGCGCACTATTGGAGGCTGTTTTTCCCGCTGTCGTGGAAATGGAGGGCGATGAAGTCAAGGCGTTCCTGATTGCCCTCTCCCGCCTGCCAGGAGCGCAGAAGTTGGCGGAAAAAGCGCCCAAAAACGAGGTTGTGGAGTAATCCTCAGTCCGAATGGCGCACTTATACACCGTGGCCGGTGTCGTGCGCCCTGCCGGGGGCTATTGCGTCCTACGGACGCGATGGGGGTTGACACCCCCAAACCCCCGCACCCCCGCCAGAAAGTGACACCCACTGCGCGTCTGTCACTTTCCGGCGGGGCCAATATCCACCATCGGAAGGAGGTGCTTTTTTACGGCAATTTTTCATTGTCCTATACAAATCATCCAGCGGAGCCAGGGCAAGTCCGCTGTGGCCGCTGCCGCATATCGGAGCGGCGAAAAGCTGGTGAACGAGTGGGACGGCTTGACCCATGACTACACCCGCAAAGGCGGCGTTGTCCATGTTGAAATCATGTTGCCCTCTCACGCCCCGCCGGAGTTTCAAGACCGCTCCACCCTCTGGAACAGCGTGGAGCAAATCGAGAAATCCAGCACCGCCCAGCTTGCCAGGGAAATTGAAGTGGCCTTGCCCGTGGAGCTGTCCAGGGTGGAGCAGTTGGCGCTTGTTCGGGCCTATATCAAAGATAATTTCGTAGATGCTGGTATGTGCGCCGACTTCGCCATCCATGACAAGGGAACCGGCAACCCCCACGCCCATATTATGCTCACCATCCGCCCCATTCGGGAGGACGGCAAGTGGGGCGCAAAGTGCCGCAAGGTGTACGATCTGGACGGCCAGGGCCAGCGCATCCCAGACGGCAAAGGCGGCTGGAAAAGCCATCGGGAGGACACCACCGACTGGAACCAGCGAGGAAACGCCGAGAAGTGGCGGGCGGCGTGGGCGGCTTACACCAACAGGGCATTGGAGGACGCAGGCAGGCCGGAGCGCATCGACCACCGCAGCTACAAGAGGCAGGGCGTTGACAAAATTCCAACCGTTCACATGGGGCCTGCCGCAAGCCAGATGGAGCGCCGGGGCATCGCCACCGAGAAGGGCAACATCAACCGGGAAATCGCCGCCGACAATAAGCTGCTGAAAGAAATCAAGGCCCGTATCACCCGCCTTTACAACTGGAGCAAGGAGCAATCCACCCAGCCCCAGGGCCGGGAGAGTATCATGGATTTTCTTTTCCAGGTAAGGCAGGACACCGCCCCGACTTCCCAATATGCCAAGGTCAGGGCGCTCAAAGCGGATGCAAATTTGTTTAACTTCCTGATGGAAAATGGCATTTCTTCCATGGAGCAGCTTTACGAAAAGGTTTCCGCCATGAACAGCGGCTATTATGATTTGCGTGGCAAAATTGTCAAGGCGGAACGCCGGTTGTCTGTTCTGAATGAACGGCTGGAAATGTGGGCGCAGTATCAAAAGTACAAGCCTGTCCGCCAAAAGCTGGACAAGGTTGCCCCTGCCAAGCGGGAGCAATTCAAGCAACGGCACAGCGCCGACCTTGCCCTGTTTGATGCCGCCGTCCGCTATCTGGATACGCTGAAAGCCTCTGACGAGGCCATCACCCCCAAGGCGTGGAGGGCCGAGGCCCAAAGGCTGACTGCCGAGAAAGACGCTGATTATTTGAAAATGCGGGATATGAGGGAGGACATTAAGGCGGTTGAGACTTTGAAAAAGACCGCCGAGCGTCTTGCCAGTGAGGGCCAGCCCCAGCGCAGGGAGGGACAGGAGCGATGATACCTCACATGACCTATCCGCAGTATCGGGCCGTCCGGCGGATGATACATAGCTGCTGTAACTATGACCGGGGAAATTGTCTGCTGTTGGACGATGGGGAGGAATGTGTCTGCCCGCAGAGCATTTCCTATTCGCTGATCTGCCGCTGGTTCCGGGCCGCTGTGCTGCCGCAGGATGAAAGTCTGTGTGTCGCTCTGCTCCATCAGGAGGACATGAAGAAATGCGTCCTGTGCGGCGGCTGGTACATCCCCAAGTCGAACCGAGCCAAATACTGCCCTGATTGTGCCGAACAGGAGCGGCGGCGAAAGACCCGTGAACGGGTGCGCCGACATAGGGCTGGTATGTAACGCTTTAGGCCCCAAACGCCCCTGATTTTTCAAGGCTTTCCGGGTGTGGTCGATAGGGGGGCCTGATACTTTTCATTCCAAACCCCTAAAACAGCCCTCTAAAGGCGTTACAATCACCGCCAGACACAAAGGAGCGTCCCCCTATGTCCGACTACATGAAAACCGACACAAAACTGCTGCCATATCTACCCTTCCCCCGTTTCCTGCTGGGGGCCGACCTGACGCAGACCGCCAAAGTGCTGTATGCCGTCCTGTTGGACAGGGCGAACCTCTCCCGCGCCAACGGCTGGATGGACGAGGACGGAAATATTTTCGTAGTTTTTCCGCTCAACAAGCTGGCTGACATGGTGGACAAAGGCCCTTCGACTGTCAAGAATGCTTTGAACGAGTTAGAGGCGGTGGGGCTGATTGAGCGGCGGCGCTGTGGGAACGGTATGCCCAATCGCATCTATGTAAAACAGCCTGACAGCCAGGAAATTGACCGTCTGATGGACAAAAAACTGGCTGCCAGACAGCCAGAAAATTGGCCCTCTGATAGCCAAAAAACTGGCCGTCAGATAGCCAGAAAACTGGCCCCTAATAAAATAAGTAATAGTAACTTAAAGAATAACTTGAGTGGAGTGAGTGAGAGCGCCCGCATTTTTGGCCGGTATGGAAACGTCTTTTTGACCGAGGCGGAGTTATCCGAACTGCAAGCCGATTTCCCCGCCGTTTGGCAGGAGTACATCGAGCGTTTATCCGAGTACATGGCCTCCACCGGCAAGACCTACAAGAGCCACGCCGCCACTATTCGCCGCTGGGCCAAGGAGGATAGGAGAAAGGGCAAGGGCGGCATATCTGACTATTCGTGCAAGGAGGGCGAGAGCCTATGAATGATTTTGACAGCATCATCAAGCGCATCACCATGACCCGGCTGGAACCAGGGGACTACACCGGCAAGGACGGGCTTTTGTACTGCGGCAAGTGCCGCACCCCGAAACAGTTTCGCATGGAGGCCCCGCCAATGGAGGGCCGCTTGCTCCCCCATCCCTGCCGCTGTGAGCAGGAGCGCCTTGACCGGGAGGCGGCGGAACAGGAGGCCCGCCATCACCGTCAGGCCGTGGCCGATCTGAAACGCCGGGGCTTTACCGACCCGGCTATGAGGGAGTGGTCGTTTGCCAATGACAACGGCAAATGCCCGCAGATGAAACACGCCCGTTTCTATGTCGAGCATTGGGACACCATGCAGGAGGAAAACATCGGCTATCTGCTGTGGGGAGGCGTGGGAACCGGCAAGAGCTATTTCGCCGGTTGCATCGCCAATGCCCTGATGGAGCAGGAAGTAGCCGTCTGCATGACGAACTTTGCACTGATACTGAATGACCTGACCGCCAGCTTTGAGGGCCGGAACGAGTACATAACCCGCCTCTGCCGCGCCCCGCTGCTGATACTGGACGATTTTGGAATGGAGCGTGGGACGGAGTACGGTTTGGAACAGGTCTACAACGTGATTGATAGCCGCTGCCGCAGCCGCAGGCCGCTAATCGTCACCACGAACTTGTCCCTCCAAGACTTGCAGCACCCCCAGGACACCGCCCATGCCCGTATCTATGACCGGCTGTTGGAGATGTGCGCCCCTATCCGTTTTTCCGGCGAGAATTTTCGTAAAGCCACAGCGCAGGACAAGCTGGCACGTTTGAAAAATCTGATGGACTGAAAGGAGCCGCCTATGGCAAACAAACTTCCCCCGGCCACCGCAGGCATGACCTTCCCCCGGCCCAAGCCGGACACCTCGCCCTCCATGGTGAAGAAAATTGGCAAGACCACTTACCTTGTGTGGGCGCATTTCAGCGAAACCAGCACCGAAACCATGGAGGACAAAATCAAGCGTATGCTCCGTGAGGAAGTCCGCCAAATGATGGCGCAGGAGTAAGCGCCGCACGAGCAGGCCGGGAGCCATAAGGCCCCCGGCTTTTGCTGTGTCGATTTTTTGAATATTTTGTGAACAGTATTAAAAAGTCCTTGACAACTCGTTACAGGCAAGACCGCCCGCTCCATACTTATTTTATGCGGTGCGCGGCTGGCCCCCTTTGACATCCCGCAACTCCGGGAGATTATGAGCTATGACGAGATGGAGCTTGACAAGCTGGGGGACAGGCGGACGGCGGCGTTCTTCATCATCAGCGATACCGACACCACCTATAACTTCATCGTGGCCCTTGCCTTTTCGCAGATGTTCAACCTGCTTTGCGAACGGGCGGACAACGTACACGGGGGCCGCCTGCCCCATCATGTGCGGGTGCTGTGGGACGAGGCCGCCAACACCGGGCAGGTGCCGAACCTTGAAAAGCTGGTGGCGGTCATCCGCTCCCGTGAGGTGAGCCTGACGCTGTTCTACCAGCAGTTGGCCCAATGTAAGGCCATCTACGACAAGAACGCCGAGACGATACTCGGCAACATGGACAGCGTGGTATTCCTCGGGGGCCGGGAGGCCAGCACCATCAAGGAAATTTCCGAGAACTGGCTGGGCAAGGCCACCATCTCCATGCAGACCGAAGGCCGCTCCCGTGGGCAGTCGGAAAGCTACAACCAGAACACGCAACGGCTGGGCCGGGAGCTTATGACCCCCGCCGAGCTTGCCACCATGCCCGGCGACAGGTGCATCCTGCAACTGCGGGGCCTGCCGCCGTTCTATTCCAAAAAGTACGATTTGAAACAGCACCCCAACTACCGATACACGGCGGAGGCGGACAAGAAGAAAAACGCCTTTTCGCTGGAGCGGCTTATCTGCCGCCGCATAAAAAAGCTCAATCCCAACGAGCAGTACACCGTGTACGAGGCGGCTGTGCCGGACGAAACGCCCATAGACGAGGACGAGGACATCCTCAACTATGACGATTTGGACGACCCGGACGCCTTTGTATAGCTTTGGGACAATTTGTCCCAAGGAGTCACCTGCCGCCTACACCGGGCGGCTTTTCTTGTAGCCGGGAATATCCCGGAGAAATGGAGGACTATATGGCATTTTTCGCATCCGCTATCACCACCTTGCAGACCCTCGTTATCGCGCTGGGCGCGGGCCTCGGCGTTTGGGGCGTTGTCAACCTGCTGGAGGGCTACGGCTCGGACAACCCCGGTTCCAATGCTCATGTACGGTAAAGAAGCAAGCAACCGAAAACAAGAGATAGACCGCCAGCACCACACTATTCCGAACCAAAGAAACCAAAGACCAAAAGACAAGCACCGTGGAAATGTGTATAACTTGCTATTCCGTCATGGAAAAGTCCGTTCACAGAACATGGAAAAGCTAAAGGGCAGCTTTCCCACATTCTGCAAACAGACTTTCCCACAACTCCATAAGACAGCAAGTTATGCACATTACGCACAGTGCCGACTACTATGGAATCCCCCACTATCTTTCATATCTTTTTATAAATTCTTAAATTTCCTTTAGGGTATTGCATTATCACCTACAAAATGTTAAGATGTTTACGTACCTACAAAGTGTTAAGATAAAAGGAGGACAACATGGCACAGCAGATTTCTGAATCCGAACTGGTACTAATGAAAATCATT
>RAZJ01000064.1 GCA_003612625.1 bacterium 1XD42-1
ACTTGATGTCATCTTTTTGACTTTTGTCTATTTTGCTCTTGCTGTGGATGCTCTTATGTGAACACGTCCTAGTTCATATCGTTTCATGTATATATTCTTGCACATCTCTTCACTTTGTGCAACTTTTATTTTTCAAATAGGCCCTAATCAAGTTGCTGTTTTTCAAGACTTTTCCCCTTTCACGAAACAAAAGGTTCATGTTAAAAAGGGGCATAAATCGGACGGCTGGCGGCGACCAGCACCACGGGACTTTCACCCCCGCGTGGTTCTCACGCGGTCCTACCCATTGCCTGCGACGCTTTGAACGCTCGGACTGTGGCTGTAAGGGAGTATCGTTAGCGTATGCGCCGCTGATTATAAGCTGCCAGCTTTTCGGTGTAGGCGGTTCTCGCTCTCCCGCAGGATGCGGGGTCATGGCGCGCCCACCGACGCGGCGCATACAGAATGTGTCCGTTGCCCTATGCTGCGCCGCCGTTATCTTGCGGGCTTTCTTTGTCAAGGTGCAGCGCCGGGCCGGAGGCGGGGGAACATGGAAAGGGTAAGGTGTTCCGCCTGCCCTGCCGGGCCGGTTGCCGTCAGTCTAAACCGACGATAGCCTGAATGAGCTTGTTTTCCAGGTGGTGCTTCATCCACTTGTCCAGGCAGACATAGGGGTTGCCGTACTCGTCATACAGCGTCCGGGTACAGAGCTTGTTTATGTAGCCCTCGTAGTACCGCAAGACACGCTCCACGGCCTCGGCGTCCCCGGCGCGGGCGGCTTCGATCACCGGCATGGGGAGAAGCGCCCGGCCCTTGTAGCTGGGGTTCATCATCCGCGCTCAACCTCCCTTTGGCATCAACGCCGTCAATTTGTTCCGCAGTTCATCCAGCGTTTTCTTCCTGTGCCGCTGGACGGCGCTGCGGGACATACCCACAAGACTGCCGATCCCGGCGTCGCCCAAATCCAGCACGAAACGCAAAATCAAAATGCTTTGCGTCTGTGCGGACAGGCTGGCAAAGGCATCAGCCACAAGCTCGTTGTTGATATGCAGGTCATACCCATGCGACGAAAAAGTGTAGCTGTCGCTGGGGTAGTGATCTACCGTAGAGAGCTTGTCCATATCTGCCTGCGACAAGGCGCTGATCGACACCTGCCGGTCACGCTGTCGCTTTAAGCCGCGCCGGTAGTTATGGGCCTCATTCCGCAGTACCGACTTGCAAAAGGCATCAAACCAGCACTCATCATAGTTGCGGGGGATAGCATCCATCTTCTCACCCCCTTTCGTTGGGGATGGTGGTGGTTCTCTCCCTTTCCGCTAACATGACACCGGCAACGCCGTCTGCTACCCGCTAAAAGCCCCCTTTGCGAAAATAATTTTTCCTGATCGGCGCAGACCGTAGGAAACGACAAAAATCGCCCGGCAGGTCGCAGACCTACCGGGCGGGGAATTGGAACAGAATTGCATTTTATAGCTGTGTATAGTTCATATTCATGACCGGAGTGTCCCAAGGCGGAGGACGGGCTTTTTTTGACGGGTCAAGCCTCGTCGGGTTTTGTCGAATAGATATGCGCCTCATGGCGGCTGCCTCCTATCAGCCGCCGTATCTGTCAGCGTTACCGCGTCATTCTTTTGGGGGATAAAAGAACGGCGGCTTTGATTTGTAAGCCGTCGTTCGCAAATGAGCGTGATTATAGGCTGCTGCACGACGGCTTTTTTTCTTTTGCCGTCGTGCGGCAGTTTTTCAAATATTGGCTATATGGCAGTTTCCCGATCTGTTATTACTGCAAAAAGTTGAGAACCAAGGCAAGGGCGACAATCCCCAGCATCATCAGCACCAGCGCCACGCTGATTACTGTGGACATGATATTGACGGCGCTCCGGCTTTCCTCGCTCTTTACGCAGATCACGGAGAGCAGGAGGCCCGTCAGCGCAAAGGCAATGTTGCAGATTGCCCAAATCATGCGTACTCCATCCGGCAGGGTGATTTTCAGAAATACCGGGACAAGGGTTGCCAGCGGCAGCAGACTGACGATCAACGCCGCCAGACTGAGCTTTTGAAGTTTTTTTGTGACTTCCATACGATTACCTCATTTCCTTTTTTCCAAATTGTGTAATTGACAGGGCAAGCAGGACAGCAAATACAGCGATTGCACAGGGCAGGAAAGGCATCAACGCAAATGCGGCATCAGAGGTTTCCGCCGTAAAATCGTGTAGAGAACAGGACACCAGATAACCGCTGTAACAGTAGGGATAAGCAATCCAGAGCGGCGTGTTGGCGACCAGAATACCGGGGATCACCAGCAGCAGGTTCAGCCCCACGGAAAGCAGCGGCTTTTCAAATAACACCGTGATTGCCCACATTGCCGCCAAACATGGGAGCATCGTCAGAAACAGCCCCACGCACCATTTCAGAAGATAGAGAACGGGCAATGTTTCCGTAATACCCATTGTGGAAGTAGCCAGCATACCGGCAACTACGAACACTGCCAGAAAGACAACCATTTCCATGAACAGATAAAACATCAGGACACAAAACTTTGCCAGGGAAAGAACTTTCCGGCTCACCGGCAGGGCCAGCATTTTCAGGATGCCATTGTTCTGTGTTTCCCGCCCCGCAATCATCACGCATACCACGATCATGCTGAACGGCAGCAGATAGTAAGCGTAGACCAGGGCGCTTTGAATGAACATAGCGGGCCATGCGTTGGTGTACTCCGGCGTGAAGTACCGGCTTAACGCCGCCACCCCGGAGGCCACTATCAGCAGCGGGGCAATAAAAATCAGCGGAACGATCTTTGAGCGTTTCACTTTCATAAACTCAATGCCGAGCAAATTGAAAAAGTTCATGCGGCTCCTCCTTTACTCATAGCGCTTACTTTTTGCCATCCACAGCCCAAGGCCAAGGAAAAGGAGCGTTTCGACCAGAGCAAACAGCACCACCAGCATATCGGGCTGTGCGCTCATAGCCACCGCAGGTTTGAACATCACAATGAACGGATGCACCATCAAGACCGCCACAGCCGACGATGCCAGGGCCATCCCGCTTAAAAAACCGGCCACTCCCACGCCAAGGGGAACCCACATATTTTCAAAGCGGGAGGAGATCAGTACCATAAAGGACAGCACCGGCATGGATGTGATGAACGAATAGGCCGTAAAGCGGAGCAGCGTTCCCATTTCAAATGTCCCTTGGGGCAGATCGCTCATTCCGATTTTCATGAGCGCCAGATTTTCCAGAGCCACCGCCACAAAGAGTATGACGGTCAAGATCAGGAATTTGCAGAGATACATCCCCGGTACGCTCATGGGAAGCATATACATCTTTTTGATTGCGCTGCCCTTAAACTCCATGTTGTAGACCATGCAGGAGGCGACAACGATACCAAACAGGTTCAGTATCATAATCATGCCGTAAAGCTGGGTCAGCAGTACGTCCATCGGGGCCAGCGGAAGATTGAGCAGCGTATCTTTTCGGACAAGGAAGTTGACAAAGGCATAGGCCGCGCCTAAAATACCGACAGCCAGCAGCACCGGGATCACCCCTGTCCGCTTCTCTTTCCGAAGTTCGATCACAAGCGCCCTCATAGCTTTGCCCTCTGCTTTCTGGCGGCGTTGTCCTGCTCCACGATGGAGAGGAACACATCTTCCAAATTGTCAGCGGACATTCCCGCCTGCCTTGCGCTGTGCCGCAGATCATCCAAGCTGCCCTCAAACAGCAGCCGTCCATGATTGAGGATGCCGATGTCGTCCGCCATCAGCTCAATTTCCGACAGCATATGAGAGGAAATGAGGATGGTGCAATCGTACAGATCAGGCAGGGATTTTACCAGATTGCGAATTTCATGGATGCCAGAGGGGTCAAGGCCGTTGGTCGGTTCATCCAGAATGAGGATAGGCGGACGGCCCAGCAGCGCCCCGGCGAGACCAAGCCGCTGTTTCATACCCAGGGAATACTTCTTTGCGAGGCGATCTCCAAATTCGGACAGCCCCACCAGCTCCAGGGCGTCCTCCACGGTGTTTTGACCCAGGCCCAAAATCCGGCGTATCACATCCAGGTTTTCCCGGCCCGTCAGGTTGGCATAGAACGAGGGGGCCTCAATGAAAGAGCCAATCTCCCGCAAGATTTTCAGCCGGTCATTTGGAAAGTGTTTTCCATCAATGGTGAAGCTGCCCTTTGTGGGGGCGGTCAGTCCTAGGAGCATCTTCATGGTGGTGGATTTGCCCGCTCCATTGGGGCCGAGAAAGCCGTAAATACTACCCCTGCGGACGTGAATAGACACATTGTTGACGGAGGTAAAATTTTTGTATTTCTTCGTCAACTGCTCTGTGGCGATGATATAGTCCATAGACACATCTCCTTTCTGCCCCTATGGTACAGTATCAACCTGACTTCTACATTCTCTTGTCCTTACTTTTACCTTACTTTTTCATAATGGCGTTCACAAAGCGGGTGGGCCGTGTTATAATCAAGTTGCAAGTTGACAAATCGGAGTTAATAATAAGGAGGAGACTGAAATGCTGGAATTGTACAATATACCACTCACCTACAGAGAAGGTACGTACCGTGTGATTGATTTTAGTAAGGACATTGACAGAGATGGCGTTATCTCCTTTGACTATGACACACAGTATCAAATGCTTGAATATGACATTCCTGTTGGGAAAGGGCGGCGTGAGATGACTCTGTACAGCGTACCGGAGGATGAATTCATTCGGACGCTGCGTGCCGTCTATGACAAGGATGGAACACTTCAGAAGATCACAGCTGTGCTTGAGGGCTGCGAAACACTTTTATACATCCGCTATGAAAGCGAGGAGGATGCTAAGGAGAAAATTCGGAAATTTGCTATCCGAAATGCAGATGTCATAATCGAGCAGATTCAACAATGCACAGATGCTATAGCAAGGCTTTTTATCGACTACTACTGTGACAGCGATAACATGGATTACCATGCAGTGGTTGGCACTGCGGCGCAAATGGAGGAGGTAAGACAGAAAGGGCTTTATGAGGATTCCTGCGACTATTCCGGCAACTACTCGTCTGAATATATGGAAGGCGACGATAGGATGCTGATTACGATGGTTCGCTGTGCCGAGGGGCATCCGTCAGAAAATTTTCGGTATGCCATAGAAATCATGTCGCAGCATATTGAGAAATATGCTTTGGAAGCGTTACACAAGACGGAGGATTTCAAATTTATCTGTGCGGAATATGATTAAGAAACGAGTGAAAATAGCGGAAAGAAAAGTGTTATCATGCGTGAGAAATGATGTCAATTTTCCGTTTATTGGGGAGACACTACGATGGACAATTCTTTTTTACACAGCAAAAAGCTCCTGCTGGTCGATGACGAGCCGGAGCTTTTGAAAATGGTATCAGCTATTTTAGCGGACGAGGGCTTTCAGCGCCTTGTGACCGCCGACAATATGAAAGAGGGAATTGCCGCCGCTAAAGCGGAAAAACCTGATCTGGCGATTTTGGATGTGATGCTCCCAGACGGCGACGGCTTCTCCCTGATGGAGCAGATACGCACATGGACGGATATTCCCGTGATTTTTCTGACGGCCCGTGACGAGGCTGCGGACAAGTTGGCTGGGCTTGGTCTTGGTGCGGATGATTATATCGCAAAACCCTTTCTGCCCCAAGAATTTTTACTGCGGGTCTATGCGGTTCTGCGCCGGTGCTACAAGGAGGATGCCCCCCTTTTGAAACTGGATGGCTGTACAGTGGATTTCAGCCGGGCAGAAGTGGACAAGAGCGGTCAGATACTCCCTTTGACAGCGATGGAGCATAGGCTGCTGGAAACTCTGGCGAAGAATGAGGGCCGCATTGTGACCGTGGACACGCTTTGCGAGGCTCTATGGGGCGACAATCCTTTTGGCTATGAAAACAGCTTGAACGCCCATGTGCGGCGCATCCGGGAGAAAATCGAGGCAGACCCGTCCAAGCCAGTCTCCCTGCTGACAGTCAAAGGGCTGGGCTATAAGCTACTGGCAAGGAAATAATGCGTGGGAGATAAACAAGGGCCATGAAAAAAAGCCATTTCAAAACACATTTGCTTTTCTATGTCCTGATAACAATGCTGCTTGCCTTGATCGTATGGACGATTTGGGGAAATACAGCGCTAATGGCAAATTCAATTACTCTTTCCGGCAATCAGATACCCTCGGAGTTTTCCGGGTTTAGAATTGCACAGGTTTCTGATTTGCATAACGCTGAATTTGGAGAAGAAAACTCGCTTTTATTAAACAGCCTTTCCGAGAGCAAGCCGGATATGATTGCAATAACGGGCGATCTGGTAGATGCACAGCATACGAATATAGATGCTGCTCTTTCTTTTGCTGAAAAGGCGGTTCAAATTGCGCCGGTCTATTATGTGACGGGCAATCACGAAGCCAGCCTGTCACAGTACAGTGAGCTTAAAACAGGACTTGAAGCCGCTGGCGTGATCGTTCTTGAGGACAAAGCAATACAGCTTGAACACAACGGCGGTATTGTCACTTTGATGGGACTTTCAGACCCTAATTTTACAATCAAAAGTAATATCTTCGATGAAGTCCCCGCTATGATAAGCACCAAGTTGAATGAACTGATGGAAAATAAGGCTGGCTATACGATTTTGCTTTCACACAGGCCGGAATTGTTTGATACCTATGTAAGCTGCGGCGTCGATTTAGTTTTAAGCGGTCATGCACACGGCGGGCAATTTCGGTTGCCACTGATCGGCGGGCTGGTTGCTCCCAATCAGGGATTTTTCCCAAAGTACGATGCTGGCCTATATTCAGACGGCGGCACAAATATGGTTGTCAGCCGTGGCCTTGGAAACAGTATCATACCGCTTCGTTTCAATAATCGGCCTGAAATCGTATTAGTAGAGCTTACGGCAGATTGACAAGCAAAGGGGTGAAATAACCGATGAAAGCATTTGGAAAATATATATCAAAGTATCTTCTCTCCTTTTTTGCCTTTGCGCTGGTTCTCCTGCTTATCAATATTCTTGCGTTTGCCTTGACGTTCGGGGGTATCGTATTCAGGGAATACGGTTCGGCATCACCGGCAAATATGTTAGAGGCCGTGGCCGCTGATCTGTCAGCATCCGGCATATCAGAAGAAAGGCTGCAAGAGTTAAACCGCAATCAGATTTGGGCTATGCTATTGGATGCAAGCGGACACTGTATTTGGGAGGCATCTTTGCCAGAGGAAATACCAACACAGTACACCATTCAGGATGTGGCCGTGTTCTCGAAAGGCTATCTGCAAGACTACCCTGTTTTTGTGCGGAACACAGATAATGGTCTGTTGGTGTTGGGCTACCCAAAAGACAGCTTTATGAAGTTGACAGGAAACTACTTCCCAATACGGGCGATTAGGATTTTCCCGCTCTTTATAACCGGCATTTTGGCAATAGACATCGTGCTTCTGTTTTTGGTCTACTATCTCTCTAAAAGAAAAATCTCCAAAAATACAGAGCCGATTATGGCTTCTATCAAAACACTATCCACGGGAAAACCTGTTGATTTGTCCATTCGAGGCGAGTTGTCGGAAATTGCGGATAGCGTCAATCAAGCGTCCCAGGTGTTGAGCAGACAAAACCAGGCCCGCGCCAACTGGATTAGCGGCGTTTCCCATGATATACGCACACCACTCTCTATGATTATGGGATATGCCCAACGGATTGCCGGAGATCATGGAGCCAGTGAGAATATTCAGCAGGAGGCAGAAATCATCCGGGCGCAGAGCGCAAAAATCAAAGACTTGGTGCAGGACTTGAATTTGGTATCGCAGTTAGAATATGAAATGCAGCCGCTCCATAAAGAGCCGGTACACCTGTCCAAATTACTGCGCTCCTATGCGGCGGATTTGCTCAATGCAGGTATCAGTGAGAAACATTCGGTCGAGGTTGAAATTTCTTCCAAAGCGGAAACCGCAGTTATAGACTGCGACGCCCGGTTGATTTCGCGGGCTATCAGTAACTTGGTGCAGAACAGCATCAACCACAATCCGCAGGGGTGCGATATTTTCCTGTCCCTTGATTGTTTATCGGAAAAAGTTTCTATCATAGTTGCGGACAATGGTGTAGGTATGTCCGCTGAAAAATTGCGGGAATTGGAAGAAAAACCGCATTACATGGAAAGCACCGATGAACGGCTGGACTTGCGGCATGGGCTGGGGCTATTGTTGGTGAGGCAGATCGTGGAGGCGCATGGTGGAACAATGAAAATTGAAAGCGCGCCGCAGAGTGGATATAAGACGATTTTGACACTTCAAAAGCCATGTTCTTAAAGCCCCCACATTTTGTATGAACTATAAACCGCGAATAAACGCATATCATATCATTCCAAAGGATACCCTATGAACTATATACTGTTATAGGGTGATGTGATATGGCGAAAGTCGAGGACTGTCCCGGCTTTGAAACCTTTGGCGAGGATGTACGGGCCGCACGGGAGGCCCTGGGACTTACGATTAAGGCGCTGGCGGAACAGGTGTATGTTGACCCACGGTATCTTTCGGAAATCGAATTGAAGCCGACCATTCCAAGCATCCCTGTCATGCTGCGGTTGGTGCGGATTTGCCGTCTGCCGATAGAACGCTATTTTAGCCCTGATCTTATTGGGGAGGACAGCGCCGAGCGTCAGCGTGTCAGTCACAAATTGAAGCTATGCCCGGAAAAGTATCTGCCCATCGTCGAGGCTACCATTGACGGAGCAATCAAACTGGAAGAATAGGGGCCGTTTTGCGAGAGCGAAGCGGCTCCTGTTTTTTTGCACTCTTTTCTGAAAATGCCTGCCGCTGGCGGGCATTTTTGCTTCTTCCAGGTGTCTTGTTAGGACGTGTTCACATAAGAGCATCCACAGCAAGAGCAAAATAGACAAAAGTCAAAAAGATGACATCAAGT
>RAZJ01000065.1 GCA_003612625.1 bacterium 1XD42-1
CTGGACAGGGGTCCCAGAAAATCCAATGGAAGTTCCGGTCCAAGATGCCGATGATCTATAATCACTAAAAATAAACGAAACCGGACACAGTGAACGATTTGCTGTGTCCGGTTTTTTGCATTTATTTGAAAAATATCCTTGACAAAACGCGCTGGAATTGAGGTTGTTCTTTTCAGTACCTATTTACTTGGAATTTTTCGGATTTCTAAATTTACTTTTCCATACCCAAATGCTGCCGCAGGCTGCTGCCAGCAAAAGTGCAAGGAGTGCGGGGCTGCTTGTGTCACTTTGGACGGGAACCTCTGCCGTAACAAGTTCTACCGGTTCATAAACGCCAGAGATTGCTTTTTCCACGCCTTGGCTGGCAAGCTCCGGCGTTTCTGCCAAACCTCGCTGGGCATTGGTAATGATCGGTATTCCTGCAGCAGTACGGGAAGATTCTGCCGTGATGGGGGCGTTGATCTCCCATATCCCACCGGTTTCCGGATTCTGCTTGCCGGGCATTCTTGGATTTGCTGCGGTGCCGAAATCATAGTCATCTGAATCGGAAAGGGATTCCGTAGATTCGTATGGTTCCGCTACGGGATTGACAGCGGAAATCATAACATCCGTGCCAAAATCATAATCCGTCAGGTAGGCCAAGGGATAGTAAATTCGCAGGGCCTCGCTGAGTGCCTCATCAGAAGAAATCGTAATATCTTTTCCGCCGCTCCAACGGATCATAAGGGTAACTTGCTCACTCTTTTTTAGGGCATCCATAACTATCCGGGGCATTTTGTCGTAACCACGGGCATTTACCTTTACGGTATCGCCTGGTTTCGCTTTGCTAATTTTTTGGCGGACCTGCTGCCAAAAATCGTATTGGTCATTCCGGCTGCTGGAGCTTCCGCCGCTGGAACTGCCGTTGCCGCTGCTGGAATAGCCTTTCCCACCGCTGGAGCTGCTTCCCCCGCCGGAAGGCTTCTTTTCTATCTTCTTATATCCCACCGCAACTGGAGACAGGCTGGTGAATCGGCACTGCAAACCCTCCGAAAGGGTGGTGTAATCCAGAGTTTCCACATCTCCAGCTTTGGTCCCGTGGGAGATCATATGCTGAACCGTAAATATGTAATCGGTTCCATTTGTGCCGTTGGGATAGGAAAGTACGACAGTCACACCCCCTTTTGGGAATTTATCCGGCTCAACATCTTTCCATACACCGTCTTCCTTATATTGTAGGCGCACATCATAAATTGCAATTTCGTCGTTTGCGCCGTTAGGAGCTTCCGTTACCTTCATTCGCAGCTCTTTTTCAATGGCGGGAAGAGTCTTGAAAGACGTATTTTTCAACTCGCCAGGAACAGAACTTAGTCCGACTTCCACCCTAAGCTGCACTTGAGTGCCTTCCGGCAAGGTTGGCAACGATGGAATTTCTTGTGTTTTTACCTCGTTGATGGTAAAAGTGGTCATTGCTGTTCCGGTATAATTGCCCTTACCTGTAATCGTAACGGTGTAAGTTCCTGGTTTGCTTTCCTGGGGAATGTGGAAGGTATAATCTATATCTGTTGTCAGCAAGGTATTGTCCAGCTTCACACTGGTAATGGTCGGACTATGAGGTTTACCATCATCACAGAAAGTGGTGGGTTCCAGCTCGATCACTGCATTGGTGACAGGGGCGGGAAGTACCTGAATGGAAACTGTTCCAGTAACAATGGCATAGTTTTCGTTGTCTTTCGGGGTAAATGTCCATGCCGCATCATACTTTTCCTGGACGGCTGGTCGGTTATGGGGATTGCTCCAAACAAAAGTGCCGGGAACATCCTTATTGTTTACATTATCCCGCATAACGCCGGATAGGATGATACTGCCGATCTGCTGGCCATAGGTAATAGAAGCAGCACTAAGGATAGGTTTGCCCTCGGGTAGAATTTTGTTGACACTCTGAACATGGATCGTTGCAGGCATATCCTCAAAATTGCCGGAATGGATGATAACGGTAACGGTCCCGATCTCTTTGGCATCCTGACTGTCAACTTTTTCAATGGGTAAAGTTAATATCTGGCCATCAATTACAGCACCACTGGTATAATAACGATCCAGGTTGACGGCTCCCAAATCGTAGGTGACAGCAGCGTTGCCCAGACTCATTCCCTTCGGGACATCCGGCAGCAAAGCCTCCAGGCCATAGGTATAGGTATTCGACTGCCTGTTGTTTACAGCCAGATCGCCGGATTTGGGTGTCAGCGCTGGAGCCTTAGAGATTGTTACATTTGTATTTATTGCTGCTGTGGGCTGGGCCAGGATATAGTTCCCTGCTGCTGTACCAGCAAGAGTTAAATCTGGCAAGGTAACAGCGGTATATTTGCCAGTGTCAGTGCCATTAACAGTACCCGTCAAGCCAGTAATATTGACGGAAACATCATCACTGCCCACTTTTCCATCTAGGGTTACACTGGTAATTTGTACCTGATTTGTACCATTATAGGTTCTGTCCATAGCGACTGCGGCGGTGACGGTAAGAGGCTTCGGTGTTATGATAGGCTTTACAACCTGTTCTATGGAGTTATAATTAGCTGTATCTGTTGGGGTAAATACGGCAGTATAACCGTTGTTATCCACCGGCGAGACAATGGATCCATCTTTCCAACTCCATGTTCCTTTTATGCGCTTGTTACTGACAGAGTCGATTACTTCGCCGCCGGTCAGAACAGAATCAGATAACTTTTTCCCATACTGAAGAACCGCGGTTGGCAAACTAGAAACCAAAGGGGTAGCTTGCTCAATTGTGAGGATGAAATTCTTGGAAATTTCCCCCTTGTTTTCAGAGAGCTTTGCCGTCAAAGTGCAATCACCCGACTGTAGCTGGTCAGTATCAAAGAAAATCGAGCTGCCCAGATTTCCTGTTCCAATCCGTTTTTCCCCATAGTAAATGGAAACAGTGCCTATCAAAGCAGGATTTGCGGTAATGGTGACCTTTGCGCTGCTGCCGTACGGAAAAGACGTCTGACTGACGTTGGCGGTTAGCTCAACAGGTGCAATCTTAGCAGAGGACGCAATAGCCCCTCCGCTTTGGATGGTATGATATTTAAGTGTTCCAGTAGGCAGGGCGCTCACACCATCCGCAGGACTTGTAATCGCCGTATCTTTTAATTCGATTCCTTCAAAAAGCGCAAATGACCCTCTAGTTTCGCTTCCTGCCGTCACCTGAGCCGGAGCTTCAACGATTAACTTTCCCTGTACATAGATTCCAAAAGCTGAGGCCATACCTTCGATAGAAATGTTTGAATCCCCGGAAATAGCGACAGTTCGCCCAGCGCCAGGCTCATAGCTTCCATCTATGAAATATCCAGCAATGATACCGGCATTCAACTGGGCAGAAATATTTATATTGCTGTTGATTATCGATATATCCCCTTCCACAAACATACCATCATTGCCGGTATGCAGTTCCAAATCACTGTTTTTTATGGTCACATTCCCGTGGTCTGTTCCGATGCAAGCAGCGGCATATCCCTCTGAATTAATTTTAAGATTGACAGATTCCAAGACGATATCGCCAAACTTGGAAATGATACCAGCCTGGTTAGTATTTGCCGTTATAGCCACATTCTTGATATGCAGATCCTGTCCTACAAGGAATGGAGATCCGTCTGATGTGACCTCCAACGAGCTGGACTCTATACCAGATCCTTCCACCGTAAGCGCACGACCACCATTGCTGTCGTTTACCCAAAGCATGGCGGATATGGAACCAGTATTACACTGGTTCTGACCAACAATTCTCAGTGTCAAATCTCCATCAAGGGGAACTTTAATGGCCCCTGCGATAGAGTTAGAACCGGAATACCCTGTTAAATCCATTTGAAAATTATCCAGTTCCAGCAGATAGCCGCTGACAGAATCGCCGGACCATTTATAACCTGCCCCTTGAGTTGGCGTTTGTCCAGCACTGCTGCCAACATTGGTAAAATCCAGCGGAGTCGTAATGGGGCTTTCTGCAAAAGCAGCCATATTATCCGGATCCAAAGCGGCTTGCAGCGTCAGGCACCGGGCCAGATCTACCAGTTCCTGCTCCTCTTCGGTGAGTTCTCCGAACAAGGCAAGGATTTCATCCAGCCGTGTACGCACATCCTCCTTGTTTTCCTCAGTAACTTCATCAGGCAATGCATCGATCAGCGCCTGGATATTACAGATCACACAGTCAAAAGTGCAGGGTGTTCCTGCCTTGCCATCCTCCGCTGCGGTATAGCCGCAATCCGCAGTATGAGCGGTATGATGGGCACATATGCCGGTATTCGGATCCTGAGTGTCTTCCTTAGGCTTTCCACTGTCGACCACCCGGACGGTTTCTATAGTTAGTGTTTCTTCCGGATTTCCGCTATCTACTACTTGGGCGGTTCCCATAGCTGGGGCTTCTCCTGATGCCAGCATTTGGATGGGAAAAAAGTTCAGGCATAGTAGCAGAGCGGTCAGAAGGCTTAAATTTTTTCGGTTCATGGTATCTTCTCCTTCAAAAGGTTTTATTAACGCAAAAAACACCTGGACAGCGCAGATGCTATCCAGGTGGCTTATCAATCATCTTTTCAATTTTGCAAAAAAAAGCGCAATTATACCTTGCTTGCTTGCTTGCTTGCTTGCTTGCTTGCTTGCTTGCTTGCTTGCTTGCTTGCTTGCTTGCTTGCTTAAAGTATAACGCATAAAGCATAGGATTGCAACCTCTTTTCTGTAAATTTTTTATAAATTTTAAGGGAATTATCCTGATACTTTATTTATTTTATCATTTCATCTTCAAAACTGTCCACTCTATAATCATATAGTTTGGAAGGTTTAGGTTATTATTTTTTAAAAAATTTAGAATGGCAGATAAAAAAATCCCATGGATTCAACAAGAGTTGCCATAAATATTGCTTCTGTCCCCAGTTTGCCAGACAGAAAGACTATCTCTATAATGGATAGGAATATCTTTTATCTTGCATTCGGATTAGAATCATGATATTATACAGATAATATAAATAATATAGATTTTAATGAGAGGCAACTTATGAAGTATGAAGAAAGCCCAAAACTGGAGCTGAAAGAACAGATCAATGCAGAATTTAAGAAAGAAATTATTGCTTTTGCCAATACAGACGGTGGAGAAATATTTGTTGGCGTAGCCAGGGATGGTTCTATTACCGGTATAGAAAACCCGGAGGCAGAGATGGAGAAAATCGGCAACATGATTCGGGATGGGATCAAGCCGGACTTAACCGCATATACCTCCATAGAGTGTATCGAGGACTGTGGAAAAACGTTGATTTGCGTATCTGTATCCAGAGGGCTGAAGCGTCCTTATCACCTAACGGATAAAGGGCTGAAGCCTACCGGTGTCTTTGTTCGCCACGGAGTGTCATCTGTTCCCGCGACAGATGAAGTAATTCGTCAGATGCTGAAAGAGAGTGATGGAATGGCTTTTGATAAAATGCGTTCCGTCAATCAAGAATTGACTTTTGAATATGCCAAGAATACCTTTCAGGTGAGCCATATTGCTTTTGACAAATCCCAGCAGAAAACACTGGGATTGATCGATATGGATGGCTACTATACGAATGCAGCTCTGCTTCTTTCTGATCAGTGCGGACATATTATCCGATGTGCCGTGTATGAGGGAACTGGAAAAAGCAGCTTTAAGACCCGCAAGGAGTTTTCCGGATCGCTCCTGAAACAATTAGATGACACTTTTTCCTTTCTATCCCTAAATAACAATCTTCGTGCCACCTTTGATGGACTGCGGCGAATTGACTATTCTGACTACCCGGAGGAAGCTATGCGTGAGGCACTGCTGAACGCAGTAGTACACCGGGACTATGACTATTCCGGCAGCATCATTATCAATATTTATAAAGATCGAATGGAGTTTATCTCTCTGGGTGGATTGGTGAAGGGACTTACACTGGCTGACATCAAAGGAGGGGTATCCCAGCCTCGCAATATGGTAATCGCTAATATATTCTATCGTCTGGAGTTGATCGAAAGCTACGGAACTGGGATCCAAAAGATGATCGAAAGCTATGCAGGCTGTGGCATAGAACCAAAGTTTGCTCCGGCTCCGGCATCATTTGTTGTCAGCCTTCCGAATCGAAACACCGTAGAAATTGCCTCCCCTGATCCGGGTTTGAGCAGAGAGGAAAATATTCTCCAAATGATAGCAGAGAATGGCTCTGTGACTCGTAAAGAGGTGGAGGCGTTTTTAGGCTGTTCCTCATTTCCGGCAAACAAAGCATTGACCAGACTGTTAAAAGAGGGGAAAATCCTTAAAATAGGATCTGCACGCGCAACAAAATATATAATAAAATAAAGTTGTAACAAGAGTGGCGAATAAGATATAATCAAATTTACAAAAAAAGAGGTACTCCTTATGCCAGAAAATTATAGGAACCTCTGATTAAATTACACCAGAAGCTCCCGAATGAGCAGTACAGATCCAGAAAAAGCATATCGTCCATTCCTGCTATTAAATAAAAAAACATAGCCCAAAATGAAAAAACTTAATTTTTGCCCAGCAGCCAGTCCCCAATCCTGGCTGCTGGGATGCCTTCGTAATTTCCACGGGAAAAACTTTTCAATCTTTGGATAATTGTCCCTGACCTCCAATAAGGAATTGAACTCTTGTTGTATGGTAGTTTTCTCATTTAATATATTGTAATTGATGATCAATTAAGTTAAAGAAAATAAAAAGATATAACTGATATAAAAACGAGGAATATATTTCCTATTTCGTTTTGTATTATGCGATGATTCCTTCTTTCGCAGCTTTGGAAGCGGACAAATGTAAATTATGCTGTAACAAGTCCCTAGTTGTTTCAAACAGATCTGCTTTTCCAGATTCATAAACAACTACAAGGAACTTCTTTTGATGATACTCTGCTATTTGGGGCTTTAAAATTTGCCGTAGTTCTTCATCTTGGCTTTCACTGTGGGTTAGCCAAATTTCTACAATTTTATTTTCTTGATCCAAATTAACTTCCATAGAATGGATTCCCCTTTCTTCAGTACTATTTTTGCCCTAATTTTATAAAATTAGGCAAAATAAACTGATAAATCTTTTTCATCGAAAGGGATGTAAAAGATTTATCAGTATGTGTACAAATGAATAATATATAATTTATCGGCCCTATTTTTACAAAACATTCACCAGGACATTTCCATATTTTAGCTTACCGCAAATTGGAAAATATCCTGAAACAACACATTGCCCAACTTTTAGTTTCTCTAGTCTTTTCTTCCATTCCGGTTGGCCCAGTTGGGCAGATAAGGATAGGAATCTTATTCCGCCCCACCATGATACGCTCCGTCTGCGTCAGGAGAATGTTCTGGTCAAACTTAGGGTTAATGAAAGGGGCTATATCTTGGGCATTGCCCCAACGCGCACTACCGTACTCGACCCCGTGGCGGTATTTCTTGGCATTTTTGGCCTTGATGTAGACTGCCGCCCGGATACAGGCCGCGCCGATCAGCCCCACAAGAAGGTCCTGGGGTGGAAGCTGGGGAGGGGATTGCTGGAAATGATTGCCCCCAGGCTGGAAATTGCCCCCATACCCTTTGCCACCATATCTGCGCCAGCGGCCAGCCGGTAGCCCTCGCCCACACGGTTGAAGAACCAGAACATGAGCGCATAGGGGAAGTTGAGAATCAGAAACTTTTTTAAGTCAAATTTCACAGTCCACGCTCCCCTCTGTCCCGGTCCTTGACGGTATCCTGGTTCATACTCCGTGCAACCTCCTTGAAGTGGGAGAGCGCCTGCCGCACAGACGGCTTCTCCGGAGCTTTGCGTTTCATGGTTTTAGCGGCGTATTCGGCAAAGGCAGCTTGCATAGCGTCGTCATCCCGCGCTTTGAAAAAAACGTAGTATTCGCCCTTATCCGGGTTCTTTTTCAGAGCAAAATCCACGCCGTATTTTTTTGCCACGTTCTCAAAGCTCTTGATGTTCTTCTCATTGATCTCAATATTTTTAACGCCAGCGCCCTGGCCTACAAGCTGCTTCACACTCTGTTTGCCATGGTGGATTTTCGGGTTTTGGGGCTGCGCCAGATACTTCCGTATCGCCCATTTGAGCAGATCGGCGGTCAGTCTGCCGCCGGTCTTGCCCACCTTGATTGCCAGGGCAACGGATTTATCCCGCACTTCGTCCTGCATAGTGATCTGCCTCCTTCCTGCAAGCGGCGGCGGGCGGGGTCAGCGAGCCTCGCCGCCCTTGGGATGTTCTGACGGGGGCGGGCGCTGACCCGCTTCCCGCATTTTTTCGTGGAGCTGGCCGCGCAGAGAGGGCTTTACCGAATCAGATATTGCGGCAGGCTCCCGTCCACTCTGGACCTCTCCAATCTGTACCGGGTCCGCTTTTATCAAAGCGCCGTCCCGCAAAAGAAAGCCCTGTGTCTGTATCGCCTCCAAGGTATCTCCCGTTACCTCGCCGTACAGCTTCAGGTCGGTGTCCACCAGCATTTGCAATGTGGCCTGCACTTCGGCGGAAATAGCCTGTCTCTGTTCCGGCGCAACAAAATACCGCAGGACTGCGGCCTCCTTGCCCGCCTCCACAATCGCCTCCCCCACCTGAGCGTTCATATCAATCAACCATTCGGCCGCTATGCGTCCACACAAATAGAGATGAAAGTGTGCAGACAAGCGGCCGCCTTTCTTGTAAAATTTGTTCAAGGAGAATGCACA
>RAZJ01000066.1 GCA_003612625.1 bacterium 1XD42-1
TGTGCCCTTCCTCACCGGCCTTCACCGCTGCCGGTCTGCTTTCGTCAATTCCTGAATTTGCTCATTTATAGTTTTGTTTTTTCAATAATATCTTTTATTTCTTGAATATCTTTATCAGCTATATCAGATATCTGTTCTAATGTATAACCTTTTTTGTGCATATTAATAATAAATTCAGATTTTCCAATAGCAATACCGTCTTTGATTCCAATAGAAATGCCTTCTTTTCTGCCAATAGAAATGCCATCTTCTTTTATGGCTTGACTTAAATTACACATAACACTGATATCCTCCTTTATACTCTTATTTGTTGGAATCTCATATTCCATTTCAAGAATATTTAATCTTTCATTAATAGATAAATTTTTTGACAATAATGTGCTTAACAAGCGATGCAGTTCATATGTTTCAGTATATTCTGGCAAATCATTCGTTAATCCCAGCAAAACGATATTTAGTAAATCTATTTTGCCCTTCCAATGATAAGAACCGATTACAGCATCATTTGTAAGATGTACATGGTTCATACTATTTTGGCTTGTATTTAAACATATCCAAATAGAATAGACACGCCTTATGTCATTATAATTTGTTTTCTCAAAATCACGGCCTTTTTGAGATGATATCAACCGGCAGACATAGAAGACGGCCCTGTTCAAAATATCATAAATATTGGGATCCTCTTTTTGTGATTCGACATTTACTATAATTTGGGATAATCCATCTTTCATATGTACATAAAATACAATATCAAATTTGATTAATCCTTCATTAATCTCACTATTTTCTGAATTAAAGCCAATTACTTTTTGCCTATTTTGGTTTTCTGCTATATTAGTCAGTCCCGGCTCCACAGGAACAGTGCCAATGAAAGGCTCACCCTCAATAAAAGGGACAATATCTTTGGGATTCATTCCTTTAAAGGCGTCAACGGTTTTTGCTAATATATGGGCAAGAATGATTTTGTTTCCTAATAAATGTTTTGCTTTTTCATCGTATTGAGCCTCTTGATTGGCAGCTATTACAGTATTTTTTACATCTATCCCCATAGACATCACCTTTAAAAAATATAGATTCTTATGTATTTATTCTACTATTAAATTTGCTTTTTGTCTACACAGATCCATATTGATTAGGATGTTAAAGAATCCTGTAAGATATTCCTCCATTTTTCAATGATATATCATAAAGAATGTCTAACCCCGAGAGCCTCGGGGGAACATAAGTAAAAAGTGCCGCAGAATGGGGCGGTGACGTAAGAAAACATTTTAAGCGAGGGTCGGCGTAGCGTCAAGCTGCGCCGACTTTCGCATTATTTTTGTCTTGGGCAGTTTGGGATTGCTCCCGCGCTCCCTCAAAATCAAACGCACCAATGAAGTTATAGACGATTTCAATTTCCCGGATTTTCATCCGCTTCTGCTGTTCGTCGGTCGTGTAGGTTTCGGACACCCTGATCTGTTCCACGAACTCACGCAGGATGGTGGCATCAAGCTGGGTCATGTCCGTGTACTTCTTCACCACAGAAATGAACTTCCTGACGTTGGTTTTCTTTTGCTCCTGCTGTTTCACTTCTCGCCCCAGGGTTTCCACGACGGCCTTTAACTGTTCCTGCTCCTGTTCATAGTCACGGGACAGCTTGATAAACCGTTCATCGGACAGTTTGCCGGAAATATTGTCCTCAGAGAGCTTTTGTCAAGGGAAAGTTTCAAGAATCTCCCACTTTACTCAAGCCAAATAAGACTTCAATATTGGTTCCGCTTCTTCCAATTCCGCTTTGCAGTCTGATTTCCGCATGATGGTACTGCGCAATATGCTTGACAATCGACAGCCCCAAACCGGTGCCGCCGGAGGCCTTGGAGCGGCTTTTGTCCACCCGGAAAAACCGCTCAAACACCCTGGCCTGATACTCCGGTGGAATTCCAATCCCAGTATCTTTTACGGAAACAGTTATGGCGGTATCGCCTGCTGAAACAGCAACCTCTACCTTTCCGCCGTCTATATTGTATTTGATGGCATTATCAATCAGATTATAGAGCATTTCATACAAGAAGCCCCGCACTCCGCTTATCTTGGCGCTTTCGCCAGTCGCGGACAGGGAAATATGTCGTTTCTCCGCCTGCTCCCGCAGAGCGGAGGCCGCGCTGTCCGCAAGCTCCAGAAGGTTTACCTCTTCCTTTGCCGGTGCGATTCCCTCGTCCAGCTGCGACAGGTGGATGATGTCCTCCACCAGCGTTACCAGCCGCGCCGCCTCTGTGCGGATCACGCCCACGAACTGCGGAAGATCCTCTTGCTTGACAAGGCCGTTCTCCAACAGCTCGGCGCTGCCCATGATGGATTGCAGGGGGGTTTTCAATTCGTGGGACACGTTGGCGGTAAACTCCCGGCGGCTGCGCTCCGCGACGGCCTGTTCTGTCACGTCAAAGGCCAGCAACACCGTTCCTGCCGCAGCACCGTCCGCCGTGATCCGGCTAATGTCAAACTGAACCTCCCGGTCGTTTCGCATCGCGCGGACTTCGCTGTGTCCTCCTTCCAGCGCGGTCTGAATGGCGAGGTTGATCTCATGGTCACGGTCTACCACAAGGAAGTCCTGCCCAACGCAGGCGCTGCTTGCATGGAAGATCTCCCTCGCAGCGGGGTTGATGCTTAAAATCACACCCTTTCTGTCCAGAAGGACAAGCCCCTCGCTCATGTTTTCTGTGATCTGTTCAAATTCTTCGGTTTTTCTTCTCAACTCCCGGAGCTGCGCCTCGATCTGCCGGTGCTGCTGGTGGATACGCCCCAGGAGGGGGGATAATTCCTCGTAGGCGTCGTTTTCCAAAGGCTTATCCAAATCCAGACGGTTCAGCGGTGCAACAATGCGCTTTGCCATCCGGCGGGCCAGCAGCGCGGAGAGAATGACCGCCAGGATCGCAGTCAGCAAAATCGGCTGAAGCATCCCCATTGCCAGAGCAAACACCGTCAGCTGGCTGATGGAAATGCGCAGGATGGTTCCGTCCGTCAGCCGCTGTGCATAATACAGCGTCCGTTCAGTCAGTGTCTCCGAGTAGCGGACCCCGCCGCTTTCACCTTCGGCCAGGGCCTCTTTTACCTCCGCCCGGCCCGCGTGGTTTTCCATCTCCGCCGCCGGGACGTGGGTATCAAACAGCACTTCGCCGTCAGCGGCGATCCAGGTCAGACGAAAATCTGCTGTGGATGGGAATCGATAGGGGGAAGCCAACTGCTCCAGGTAATCCAAGCCGTCCGCCTCTACTCCATAGGAGGCCAGACGGAGTTCATCCCGCAGTTGTTTCTCCTGGACGTTTCTGTAATAGTCATACAGACAGCCCATGATGATCACCAGGCTTGCCAGGAGAACGGAAACCGCCGCCAGCAGGATCGAACGGAAGATTTTCTTTGTCATGCCTTTGCCTCCAACCGGTAGCCGATATGCCGCACCGTTTCAATCATCCTGCCATAGTCCCCCAGCTTCTGCCGGAGCGTTTTGATGTGCATATCCACCGTCCGCGTTTCCCCGGCATAATCCACGCCCCAAATATCGGACAAAAGCTGTTCTCTGGTGAACGCAACACCGGGGCGGGAAAGGAACAGCCGGAGCAGTTCAAATTCTTTGTAGGTAAGCGGGATACGCGCTCCGTCTGCGGTAACTGTCCGTTCTTCCAGATCGACCGTCAGACCACCGGCTGTCAGCTGCTTTGCTGCGGGGGTGGGACGGCAGCGGCGCAGGACGGCTTTTACTCTCGATACCATTTCCATCATGCCGAAGGGTTTCACCAGATAATCGTCCGCACCCAAATCCAGGCTTTGAATTTTGTCGTACTCCGCGCCCTTGGCGGTGGCCATGATGATTGGGATATTCGCAAGATGCGCCGCCGCTTTCATTCGCCGCAGCAGCTCCACGCCGTCCATTCCCGGCAGCATAACATCCAGAATGACAAGCTCCGGCCTCTCTGTTTCCAGTGCCGCCAGAAACGCTCCGCCGTCCTCAAAGCCCCTGGCCTCGAAGCCGGTGGATCGCAGGGTGTAAAGCTCAATCTCCCGGATGCTGGCATCGTCCTCTACACACCAGATCATAACGTTTCTCCTTTATGTTCGCCCGTCACGGCAAAAATCACCCATTCTGCAATGTTGACCGCGTGATCTCCAATGCGCTCCAGATACTTGTCGATCATCAGCAGATCAAGGGCTTGTCCGCCGCAGGCGGGATTTGCCGCGATATTCCCAATCAGCACCTGTTTTACCCGGTCAAAGCATTGATCCACAATGTCGTCGTGGGCAATCACCAGCCTGGCCCGGACCGTATCCTTCTGGACGTAGGAATCCACGCTTTCCGTAACCATCCTGATGACCTCCGCCGCCATTTCCCGAATATGGCCCACATCCTCCGGCACATATCCCTGGGCCAGCATCGCCAGGATGATCTCCGCGATGTCGGCGGCCTGATCTCCGATGCGCTCCATATCTGTGATGATCTTCATGGCGGCGGAGATTTGCCGCAGGTCGCGGGCCACCGGCTGCTGCTGGAGCAGCAGTTTCAGACACAGCGTTTCAATATCCCGCTCCATCTGGTCGATCCCGCCCTCCAATGGCTTGACCTGTTCCGCCAACGTGCTGTCACCATTCTCCAACGCCTTCGCCGCCTTGGAGATGGCCTCCTCGCACAGCGCGCCCATCTGGATCAGCTCCGTATTCAGAAGGGCGAGCTGGCTGTCAAATCTGCTCCGCATCACCCAAACCTCCCTGTGATATAGTCCTCGGTCCGCTGATCCTCCGGTTGAGAGAACAGCTTTTCCGTTTCGTCATACTCGATCAGCTCTCCCAAGAGGAAGAACGCCGTGCGGTCTGAAATACGCACCGCCTGCTGCATGTTGTGGGTCACGATAACAATAGTGTACCGCTCTTTCAGCTGCATTGCAAGCTCCTCAATTTTAGAGGTGGAAATAGGGTCCAGGGCGCTGGTGGGTTCGTCCATCAGCAGCACCTTCGGCTCCACGGCCAGGGCGCGGGCGATGCAAAGCCGCTGCTGCTGGCCCCCGGACAGTCCCAGGGCGTTCCTTTTCAGCCGGTCTTTCACCTCGTCCCAAATCGCCGCGCCGCGGAGGGACTGCTCCACAATATCGTCCAGCTTGGCTTTGCCTTTGATGCCATGGGTGCGGGGGCCGTAGGCGATGTTGTCATAGATGCTCATGGGGAAAGGGTTGGGTTTCTGGAACACCATGCCGATCTCCTTGCGCAGAGTGCTTACATCCAGGCCGGGGGCAAAAATGTCCGTATCCTGATACTGCACCTCCCCGGTAATCCTGACGCCGGGGATCAGATCATTCATGCGGTTCAGCGTTTTCAGAAAGGTTGACTTTCCGCAGCCGGAAGGGCCGATCAGGGCGGTGATGTTTTTTTCTGGGATTTGGATATTGATATTTTTCAACGCCTGGGTACTGCCATACCACAGGCATAGATTTTTTGCGGTGATCGCGTGATTCATAACGCCCTCCTTTTCTTGAAGCAGCGGCCCGCCAGGGCGGCGGTCAGATTGACCGCCAGTGTCAGGAGCATCAGAATCGCGGCAATGGCAAAAGCCACACCGAACTCCCCCTGCTCCTTCGCGTAGACATACAGCGCCACGGTGAGGGTAGCCCCCGGACTGGTCAGGCCGGTAAAAAAGCCGTTCAGCGCATGGGCGAAGCCCGCTGTAAACAGCAGCGCCGCCGATTCACCCAAAATGCGCCCCACCGACAGGATGCAGCCGGTGATGATGCCGTCCGCACATCCGGGCAGTACCACCGTGCGGATGACCCGCCACTTCCCGGCCCCCAGGCCAAAGGCCCCCTCCCGGTAACTTTGCGGAACCGTCCTCAAACTCTCTTGGGTCGTTCTCATGACAGTTGGCAGGTTCATCATCACCAGGGTCAGCGCACCGGCCAGCAGGGAAGTCCCGAACACTCCGGTAAATACCAGCATCCCAACAAGGCCGTAAATGATAGAGGGAATGCCAGAGAGGGTTTCTGCCGTATATTCGATGACAGACACCAGACGCTTATTTGCGGCGTACTCGTTCAGGTAGACCGCCGCCCCCGCCCCCAAAGGCAGGACGATCAACAGGGCGGCAAGGATGATGTAGACGGTGTTCAGAATGTCTGGCAGGATGCCGATGGTATCTGACAAGTAGCTGGGCTTGGTGGTCAGCAGCTCCCAGGTCAGGTTGGGGAGCCCCGCCGCCAGCACATAGCCTATGAGGGACAGCGCCAGAGTGCACACCAGCAGCACCGACAGGGCGCACAGCAGCCCCATTGCGCCAATATAGGCCCTCCGGGATGGGGAGATCGGTCTGTCCAGCATAATCAGCCCTCCTTTTGTCCTTTGAGGAAGAAATTCAGCGCGGCATTAATCAACATGATAAAAAGGAACAGTACCAGGGCGATGGAAAACAGCGCCTGCCTCTGGAGGCCGCTGGAATAGGACATTTCGCTGGATACAGCCGTGGTAAGAAATCGGACGCTTTCAAACAGTGAGGGCATATTCGCTGCGTTGCCGGACACCATCATTACCGCCATAGCCTCCCCAATGGCCCGGCCTACCCCCAGCACTACCGCCGCCGCGATGCCGCTTCGCGCCGCAGGGACAGATACCCGAAAATAGGTTTCTATCGGGGTCGCGCCGAGGGCCAGAGATGCGTCCTCGTACTCCTTCGGTACTGCCTCCAGCGCGGTAATGGATACTTTGATGATGGAGGGCAGGATCATGATTGACAGGACAATGATTGCCGCCAGCAGGCTGGCACCGTCCGGCACATGGAACAGCGCCCGGATACCCGGTACAAGCACCAGCATCCCCACCAGGCCATAGACCACCGAGGGGATACCCGCCAGGAGGCTGACGGCGGATTCCGCAACGGCTTTCACATTTGCAGGGGCCATTTTCGCCAGATAAACCGCCGCGAAAAACCCCACGGGAACGCCGAATAGAATGGCTCCGGCTGTGCCGTAAATGCTTGTGAGAATGAATGGAAGGATGCCGTATGAGGGCTGTGCGGCGGTGGATTCCCAGGTGTTACCCAGCAGAAAGGGCACAAGCCCGATCTGCCGGATGGCAGGAATGCCGGAAGCCACCAGATAGACCGTAATCAGCAGGACACAGCCTACTGTGACCTGCCCCAGCATCAGAAATATCCCGTGGACGGCGTTTTCCGCCAGCTGTCTTTTACGACCCATATTCACCCTGCCGCCACAGCGCCCGCATTGGAAATCAGTTCCACGGCATCAGGAGAGGTAACGAAGTCGAAAAACTTCTGCGCCGGTGCGGAAAGGGACGTGTCCGTCTTTGTGACCAGGACAAAGGGCCGCTGGATGACATAGCTGCCGTCCCTCACCGTATCCTCCGTGGGCGCTACACCGCTTACTGTGACGGCCCGCACGGTGTCCTTGACGGAGGCCAGGGAGGCGTAGCCGATGGCGTCCGGGTTTTGGGACACGGCGGTGATCACATCGCCGGTAGAGGTCAGCTCCTGGCGGTATTGGCAGTTGTCCGATGTGCCGGTGATGGATTCAAAGCCGTCCCTGGTGCCGCTGCCCGCTTCCCGGCCAATCAGGACGATCTCAGCATCGTGTCCGCCCGCGTCTTTCCAGTTGGTGATCTCGCCGGTATATATTTTGGCGATGGTATCTACATCGAGATCAGAAACGGGATTGTCGGGGTTGACGATTACCGCAATGCCGTCATAGGCCAGCACAGTCCCGGTCAGGCCCTGGGCGGATTCATCCGTTTTCAGGTCGCGGCTGCTGAGGCCGATGTCGCAGCGCCCCTCCAAAACCGCCTGGATGCCGGAGCCGGAGCCAGTGGGGTTGTAGGTAAAAGTCACATTTTTGTTCTGCGCCTCGAATGCCTCGCCTAACGCGCCGATTACCTTTTCCATGGAGGTGGAGCCGTCGGTGGTGACGGTGCCGGACGTTTTCTGGGCGCATCCGGCTATAATTGACAGGGCCAGTGCAGTGGTCAGTATAAAAGTTGCGAATTTTTTCATGTTCAAATATCTCCTTTCGACTTTTGGGTACGAGAGAAGAATACTGCCGCTGTGTAAAAGTCAAAAGACAAGTATTGTAAAGTTAGTGTAAAATTGATCGTAGTGGTAGTGGCGTAGTGGTAGTGGCAAGCAATGCGCCGGTATATACCGGCACTCGCTTGTTGGTGGCTGACGCCCCCAAGCCCCCGTAAGGACCGGCGCAGTTGCGCCGGTCCTTTTAAGCCGCCTTCGGCGTCTGCTGTTGCCCGCAGGGAAAGGAAAAATCATCACCGCGCCCTCTGCTGGCGGTCACGATTTTTCTCTTTCTCCGTCAGGCCCAAAATCCGCTCCACATTGTTTTTGGCCGTGAGCAGTTCTATCATTTTTTCCTTCGCCTGCCTGTACTCTGGATACCGTTTTTTCTTCTCAGCCTGCAACACGGCATACTCCTGTTTCAGTGATTGCATGGAGGGCAGCTTTTTCAAACCGAGTGAATTGAAGTACCGTTTCGCCGCTTGACAGGCCGTGATTTCACTGCTATGCTGTTCATAAAAATTTTCTCTTTTCCTGCCCGTCAA
>RAZJ01000067.1 GCA_003612625.1 bacterium 1XD42-1
CTGATTTTCTGCGGGACATCCGGAATAGTCAGCATAACCCCTGCTGAAAAAAGATAGGTTTCCAGCTTGCTCTGTGTAGGGTTGGCGTTCATGAGAATATCCGTATAATCCGTACTGCCCATCTCACGGTGGGCAATGCTGTCCCACATATCCCCTTGTACCGTTATGTAGGTTTTCAAGCCATAGCCCTCCTTTTTTGGTCAGCCATCATATTCAACATGGCTTCCTGTACCAGCCGGGCAATATCTTCACTCTGGGCCTGTAAAGCTTCTACTGTTTCCGGAGTAGCGTTTCCCTGAATGTTAATGGAAAGTTGGATGGTGACGGGAGAGTCCCCGCTGCCATAAGGGGTTGCCATAGCGGAAATTCCTGGAGAAGTCCTCATAGAGGCGGTTTCGGAAGCGTTTATAACTTTTTCCCCACCGTTAAAATAGACCAGTTCCGGCCCTTCCTCGCCTACCAGGGCAAAGCCCGGTTCCGCGCTATTGGTGCCGGATGCGTAGTGCGGCGTCGGGCTGCCTAAAAGGTCAAGGGAGACGCTTCCGCCGCCAACAGAAGATAAAGCGCTTGCAGCAGCTACACCCAGCCGGTTATAGGCCCTCTGGACATCCGGCAGCATATCTTCCGCTGCGTTAATGAATCCCTGAATGGTTGCCTGTCCGCTTTCCAGGGCTTCATTGCTTAAATCCATAGCGGCAATATCTTCCGCCAAAGCCTGCTGCAATTCGTCCATCTGGCTGCTGAAATCGGTTTTTAAATCAGCTACACTTTGTGCCGCGTCGTCCTGGGCCTTTTGCAGTTCCTCCCAGTTTTGTACCATGGCCTTTAAATCTGCGTCATTGGCGCTGACCATGCCGGCAATCATATTGACGCTGTTGGCGCTTCCGTCTGCAAAGCTGGCAATAACGCTGCCTAAACCTTCAATATCGGAGGCTCTGTCCCGCAGGGATTCTAAATTCTGGTTATAGGCTTCCCAATAAGCAATCTGGCTCTCCATGGAAGTATTAACGCTGCCGGCACTGACAGCCGCAACCTGCGCTGCCTGGTCCCACAAGGCGTACTGTCCGGAAATGGATTCATGGGCTGCGGAATAGGCTTCGCCATAAGCAGCCACGAGGCTTTCTACTTGGCTGACCGTTCCGCCAATCACATTTTCTAAAGCGCTGATCTGCTGGGCTGTTTCCTGTGATACGCCGCTTTGCTCCGCTAAAGCCGCATTATAGTCCCCAATAGCGTCTTTGGCGGACAGTGCCGCCGCTTCTCCTTCTTCAATGGCGGCATTGTAATTTTTAATGGTGTTTTCGGTCCGCTTATATTCCAGATCCAGCTCGTTTACCTGTTTCACCAGGGCCAGCTGCTCCGGGGACGACATATCAAATCCCTGGGCGCTTAATTTGGTTAAGCGCTGCCGGACTTCCGCCCGTTCTTTTTCAATTTCTGTCAGGCGTATTTCCGCCGCTGTCCGGTCCAGCTTATTTTTAGCAAGCTCCTGTTCCGCTGCAGCCTGCTTGGACAGCAGCTCCGCCATTTTATCGGCCTTGGCCTGCTCCTCTGCGTTTTTCTGGATGGCCGCTACGGATTCTTCTAAAGCTGCGGTACCGCCCTCAATGGAGTTTGTGGCCAGGTCAATTTGCCCGGCTAAATCCGGCATAACCTGTGATAACAGGGTTAATGTATTATGATAATCCTCATTGCCTATTACATTGCCGTTTGTGGCGGCTTCAATTTCCTTTAACCGGGCTATGTAGGTTCCGGCCACATCAATGCTGGCCTGGGTGTCGGAGGTTACACCGCTTAAAGCATGGCCTGCCTGCTCTGCCGTCTCGCCCAAATCGCTGGCCGCACGGGTCAGCTCCTCCACTTCCGGGACGCCTTCGTGGGCTTTTTGGTACATGCCGTAGATTGCGCCGCCTAATCCCGCAACAGCGGCCCCTACGCCTAAAATAATGGCCCCGGGACCGGTAAACATGGCCGCAAGGTCTAACGCTTTGGCTGCTTTGGTAACTGCCGTATATGCGGTCATTCCCGTTGTCAGAAGGGCAACCGCCCCCACAACGCCGGTAATTGCGCCTACGGCCTCCGGGGATTTTCTGACAAATTCATCCATGCCTGTAAAGACGTCCGTTCCCACGGCAAATAATTCACGCATGGCAGGGGTAAATTGTTCACCAATAGATGTTTTTAAGGCGTCTGAAGCAGATTGCATCAAGGTAAGCTGGCCGTTCATATTGTCCAGCTTGATTTCCGCCATCCGCTGGGCCGCGCCGGCGCTGCCGTAAATGCTTTGGGTTAGGCTGTCAAAATCCGCCTGGCTGGCATTGATAATGGCCAGCATCCCGGACATGGCTTCTTTTCCGAAGATGGTACTGGCCGCGGACGCTTGTTCCGCTTCGCTGAGGCCGGAAAAAGCTGACCGCAGGTTTTTGGTCAGATCCATCATGGTTTTCATGGTGCCGTCCGTATTGGTCATGGAGATATTCAGATCGTCCATAACGGCAGCTTGTTTCTCTGTGGGGGCCGACAGGTTGGCCAGCGCTGTTTTTAAGGTTGTGCCTGCCTGGCTGCTTTTAATGCCGCTGTTGGCCATGAGCCCTAAAGCAACCGCCGCATCCTGGGCCGAATAACCTAACGTCCCGCATAAAGGCGCTGCATACTTAAAGGATTCCCCCAGCATGGAAACATTGGTATTGGATTTTGTGGCCGTGGCCGCCAGAATATCTACAAATTGGTTGGTATCCTTGGCCGTCATCCCGAAAGCCGTCAGCGCGTCGGTTACAATATCGGATACGGTACCCAGTTCTTCCCCGGAGGCTGCTGCCAGCTGCATAACGCCGCCAAGACCTGCAGTCATAGCGGAAGCGTCCCAGCCTGCCATGCTCATGTACTGCATAGCCTGGGACGCTTCCTGAGCGGTAAATTTTGTTGTCGCGCCCATTTCCTTTGCCTTGGCGGTCAGGATTTCCATTTCATTGCCTGCCGCCCCGGACAGGGCTTCCACCGTGGACATGGACTCCTGAAAATCCCCTGCGGTTACAATGCAGTCCATATAAGCCGTGCCGATTTCTTTTAAGGCAGCGGCGGTACCTGCGGCAGTAATGGCGCTTTGAATAGCCCCAAAGGACTGGGCTGTTTTTTCGCCCATGGTCAGTGCGCCCCGGGCCGCTTCTTCCTGTTGGGCGGTGAGGTCGGCTATTTGGGCCGCCAGTGAAGCGTCCGCTTCTTCCAGGGCCGCTGTACTGACCTGGGCCTTTTCCAACGCGGCTGTTGTAGCGTCCAGTTTATGCTTCTGGTTGCTCAGGGTAGCTTCCGTATCCTTAATGCGCTGCTCCAGCTTTAAATTTTCCCGTTCCAGGCTGGCTGTGGAGCCTTTGGTTTCCTTGATCTGTTTTTGGAGCAAAGCATGCTGTTGTTTCAGGTTGTCCAGCTTGGAGCTTGTAGCGGCAATGGCGCTTTCTTGTTTTTGGTATGCGGATATGTTTGCCTGTGTTTTTTGCAGGTTCCGGATTTCATTGTCTAATTCTGCGAATCGCGCCTGGGCTTTGGTAAAGGTACTGTGAAAGCCGCCGCTCATCTGCGCGTTCAGCGCAAACAGCATTTCATATTCTTTTCTATTTGCCATGAGCAGCTTTCTCCCTTTCTTCTATGACCATATTGTGCGCTTCTATCCATTGACCCAATTCCCATAAAGGTATATTGAGCCATTCGGTAACAGGGGTGTGGTCAATTTGCGCTAATACCAGGCATTCCCTGCGGAACCGTAACCCGGCTTTTCCAACTACAACCCCGCAGATGTTAAAAAATACCGCGCGCGGGTACAAATCCGGAGAAAGTCTATAATATTTTTATTGCATGTTCTAATTACCTAAGCTTCATCTTTTAAAAAAATCTGTATCAGCGTATCAGGATAATCAGGGTCGTAATCAAACACCAATTTGAACGGCTTATCTTGCAGTGCAAAATCAATATATTCCGGCAAAAACGAAAGTTTTTTAAGATATTGTGATTTGTCCCACTGCCTGTAAAGTGTTGTTTTGATGTCTTCCGGGTATCCAAAATGGCGCAAAGTATTTTCAATAGGGCATTTTGCCTCGTATTTTTCCACTAATAACATAAATTCATCCATCGTCATGTTTTTCTTCCTTTCCGCCGCCACAGGACGGCTTTTTTATTTAGCTGCTCTATCTTGCTCTTTTTTTGACTGTATGGTAAAATCAGAAAAAAGGAGGCGGTTAACGTGAAATTAAACCTTGATTGTGTTCGTGATATTCTTCTTTGTGTCGAAGAAAATACAGGTGTAAGAAAGTATTGTTATTTTGTTGATTCTACTTTAGATGATTTCAATCATCGAGGAGGTTTTGAGGTTTTAGATGCGCCTGATTACCAGAAAAAATTAATGGAGAATGGTTCCGTTGAGGAATTGATTTATCATATAAATTATTGCGTTAAGGCTGATCTGTTATCACAAATCAATTCTTCAACGGGATATAAAATTTTAATTGCCGATCTCACTCCAAAAGGACACGATTTTCTCGAAAATATCCGAGAAAAAACTATTTGGGACGGAGTAAAGGCAATAGCGACAAAGGTAGGGTCAAAATCCTTAGAATCTGTAACGCAAATCGCATCTAACGTTGTTATCGAAATTATCAGAGCACAACTTAAAAAGAGCAATATACTTCCTTTTATTTAATGTGAAATAAGTGTTCCCATACATAGTTACAGCAATTTTTCATCTCGTTGTTAGATGGCAGTTTATAGCCTTTATCTGTCATATATTTTGCTAATGCAGCAGATGCGACCCAACAAATCAGCCATCCGGCCCCACATATGGCCGTAGTTCCTGCAAGGAATACTGCAATCATTTTATTTCCCTCCTTTCCGCCGCCGCAGGGCGGCTTTTTTATTTAGCTGGCTGTTAAGGAAAACAGATGTTCAAATGTGCTGTTGTATTTATTCATAAGCTTATAAATTTCCGGTAATTCAAATGCCTTAGTTCCCTTCATTCTAGCTGACAACGCTTGATAGCCCATCCCTAATTCTTTTGATAGACTTTTTAATGTATCACCGTTCATCGTCATAAGGTAAACTATATTAGGATAAATATAAGCTTGCCTATTTAACATATCGTCGCCTCCTTTATAACGCAAATTGCGTTTTTATTATATTATAACGCAAATATAGATATTGTCAATGTGTTTTTTGAAAAAAGTATTGCAAATTGCGTTATTAAGTAGTATTATTTAGTTGAGGAGGTTTTTAATGAACAATATATATAAAGAATTTGGGAAAAGACTTGCTGAATTGCGAAAAGCTCAAAAATTGACACAATCCGAAGTTGCTGCTAAATTAAATACTGTTCAAAGCACATATTCTGGATATGAGTTAGGTACTAGAAAAGTAACGATAGATACTATTATTGCCCTTGCAAATTTTTTTGATGTTTCTCCAGACTATTTGATTCTTGGTGGTTCTTTATTGTCGAATAACTGGAATGGAGAAAGACATTCTCAAGTTTCTGGTAGAAAAGCTATCGTAGATATGATTAAGGAACAATATGGAAAAACGACGTGCGAGGCGTTCTCTATGTATGTTCAGTTAGATTCCGATGATCAGGGAGAAATTCGAGGAGAGATGAAACACATGCTCAAGAGCGAGAAGTATTCCATCGAAGAAGAATTAAGGAACGCATAGGAAATATTATTTATGTTAGATTTTAAAAAATAAAAAAATCCGTCCCGGTGTTACCAGCACCAGAACGGATTTCTATAAGGGGCAGTAAAATTTCAGCTATCCTTACTGCCCCTCTATTTTAGCATACCTTTATGTTAAAAGAAAGAGGGATTTTTTTATGAAAAAAGAAAAAATTGATAGCCGCAACGCCGTAATTTATGCCCGCTATTCCTCACACAATCAAACAGAGCAAAGCATAGAAGGGCAACTGCGCGTATGTCACGAATACGCCCAGCGTGAGGGATATATTGTTATAGGGGAATACATTGACCGGGCTATATCAGGCAAAACAGACGACAGACCGGATTTTCAGCGTATGATTTCTGATTCCCGGAAAAAGGTATTTCAATTTGTGATTGTGTACAAGCTGGATCGTTTTGCCCGGAACCGCTACGACAGCGCCATATATAAATACAGGCTAAAGCAAAACGGCGTAAAGCTGCTTTCTGCAATGGAAAATATAGGGGATAACCCGGAAGGCATTATTTTAGAAGCCGTATTGGAAGCCAGCGCTGAATATTACAGTTTGGAGCTGGCTCAAAAGATAAAACGCGGCCTGAAAGAAAATGCTTTAAAGGGAAAGTTTTGCGGCGCCGCCGCGCCTATTGGCTATAAATGCGTAGACGGAAACCTTATTTTGGATGAAGTAAAAGCTCCTTATATTAAAAAAGCTTTTGAGCAGTATGCTGCAGGAATACCGAAAATACAAATTATAACGGAATTAAGCGCAGCAGGCTTGCGGAATCGCAATGGAAATCTTTTTTCCCATACAGCCCTGCAAAATGCTTTCCAGAACAAAAAATATATAGGTACTCTTGATTGGAATGGGATTTCTGTTGAAAATGCCTGTCCTGCTTTAATTGACAAGGAAACTTTTGATAAAGTTCAGGAACGCATCATAATAAACAAGCAACAGGCTGGAAAAAGAAAAGCTAAAATAGAATATCTTTTAACAGGCAAGATATTCTGTGGCTATTGCGGGTCTACTATGTCAGGCTCATCAACTCTTAGAAAAAATGGAACGACCCATCATTATTATAATTGCTCGAATCGGAGAAGCAAAAAAGGCTGCAAAAAGCTCTATGAGAAAAAAGATTTTTTAGAATGGTATATTGTGGAACAGACTGTCAACTATGTCTTAACTCCGGGCCGTATGGAACTTATTGCTAAATCTGTTGTTGCGGAATATGAAAATGAATTTAATGATAATAAAATAAAGCAGCTTGAAAGACAAGCCGCAAAACTGGAACAGGATATTAACAAATATACGGAATCTTTGCTTGAATTGCCAAAATCCTCATGGGCCAGCATAGGGCAAAAGATAGAAACTGCCACTATGCAAAAAAATGATATTGAAATTGATTTAGCCAAGCTGCGTGTCGCAAATAAAATCCGTTATACAGAAAAGGAAGTAACTGCATGGCTAAAATTATTCTGTAAGGGCGATCTCTTTGACATGGATTTTAGGCGGCGTATTATAGATACCTTTATAAATTCTATTTTTTTGTATGATGACCGAATTATAATATTTTACAATATTCGTGGTGGCAAGCAGGTTTCTTATATTGACATGCTTGACGCCACGAAAGAGGCACCGGATTCTGTTATTTCAGATATGGAAAAGGGTTCGGAAAATATTTGCGTTCTTAATGATACAGTTGGGTATCCGTTCTGCATATTTTTTTGATTTTGTTCTTTCAACTTCATGTATTTGCTATAGCAGTTGATATGAACAGAATTATTCACCAGATAGAAACTGCTTGGCCTACTCTTTATTCGATGGGCTGTGTCATCGTATTTCATCCACTCTTTATAGGATGGGGGAATATCTGCTCTTTTAATTAGTCTTATCATTTTTTCAGCAGTGCATCCAGGAGCGAGTTCATTCAGAGCAAAGTTGACACAGTAATCAATCCGCTTGATAGAGTATTTCTGCTACCGTGCCGCTTCAAAGCAGGAGAGTGACTTGACGGAGGATAGCATCACCTTTATCAAACCTGTTAAGTTTCCTGGTGATAAGTATATCATGCTCTCAGCCACAGCGGATGAAGACATTTGCAAATACTACTTCGGTGAAGAGAATGTACGGTTCTATGACTGTAAAGAAGCTACAATCACAGGCCTTCATCAATATGGAGACAAGCCTATGGGCCGTAGCTCGATTCGCAAAGACCCATCTATTATCAAACGCATCAAGCAGTGGACAGGTTTTGATTATACAATCTCTTTCAAGGAGTTTCACAAATACTATGAGGGAGAGCTACACTTCGGGAACTGTGCAGGATGTGACACGTTGAAGGGTAAGAATATAGATGTTATTGGAACACCACATCAGCCAGAGTGGATATACAAGCTATTTGCCTACTCGCTGGGATATGATGTTGATGATAGTTTGAAGCCTAACACTGTCGTTGTTCATAATGGGTTCCGCTTCCGATTCATGACATACGCCGATGCAACGCTGAGAGCTATCCAGTTCTACATGATTGAATCAGAGCTTGAGCAAGCCGTAGGCCGGGCTAGATTGTTACGCTGTGATTGTACCGTCAACCTGTTCTCTGACTTCCCTCTGAAACAAGCTACGTTAAAGGAATCCGAGTATGATACCAATGAAGGTTCACCATCAGCTTAGAGCTTATCTATCAAATCACGTCATGTTAGGTAGTGTTCACATAAGTTGGATTGTGATATAATTAAAGAATGGAAATAAAGAAAGAGCAATACGAGCAAATCAAAGAGTGCTTTCCCAAACAGCGGAAACCAGCCAAAATCAGCAACCTGGACGTATTGAATGCAGTGCTATACGTAGTGGAAAATGGGTGCAAATGGAG
>RAZJ01000068.1 GCA_003612625.1 bacterium 1XD42-1
GCAAAACGATCCAGCTTGTACACAATCACAAATTGAAATACCTTTTTCCGGGAATCAGAAATCATACGCTGGAAATCCGGTCTATCATCTGTTTTGCCTGATATGGCCCGGTCAATGTATTCTCCTATAATAATATAGCCCTCACGCTGGGCATATTCGTGACACACGCGCAGTTGCCCTTCTATGCTTTGTTCTGTTTGATTGTGGGAGGAATAGCGGGCATAAATTACGGCATTGCGGCTATCAACTTTTTCTTTTTTCATAAAAAAAATCCCTCTTTCTTTTAACATAAAGGTATGCTAAAATAGAGGGGCAGTAAGGCTGTTTCAAATTTTACTGCCCCTTATAGAAATCCGTTCTGGTGCTGGTAACACTGGGACGGATTTTTTATTAGATAAAATTTAACTTGCCAATAGATAGAAATTTTCTATAAATGTTGAATTTGTTCTACTGTTAAGCCTGTTATATCAGCAATTTCATTTAATGGAAAACTTCTTGCAAGAAGTTTTTTTGCAACACCAACAACGCCTTCTTCCCGGCCTCTTTCATGCGCTTCAAGCATATATTGATTATGATCACTGATTGCTCTTTGTCGCGCTTCATACTCTAAACGTTTTTCTTTATCCTGGCTAATATTTTGCAAATGACTATAAGCCGCTTTAAAATACTTATCTCTGTCAGCCAACTTTTCAAACTCCTCTCTGTGTTCAGCATTGATAAACTTAGCCCATGCTAGAATATTATCGCCCTCTTTTAATTCTTCCGGCAGTTTGGGCAGTTCTATAACATGAAATTCCATCTTATCGGTATACAGAAAATGTCTGTTATCCTCTCTGATATGGAAACAGGAATAAAAATCCGGTTCATTCTCAAAAAGCTTAAAATCAAGTATGCTGATACCAACGCACTTTTTCAATTTTATATAGAGATCTCCGGGCTTGATTTGTTCTGTATACATTTTTGCTAGGTAAAATAAAGAACGATTGGCCCACACATCTAATTTTGCAAGGTTGATTTCCACGTCAATTTCAGTATCGCCATTTAAAGCAACTCTTACGTCAAGGATTCCCTGTTTATCATCCTCATGTTCTCTCCGCAAGTTTGTATTAAGCAGAGAAGTTTCTTTTATATCTTCTGGATTTAATTTTAAAAAAGCAGCCAGAAAGCCTTTCCGAACCATTTCATCTGTCATAAGTTCTTTAAAAGCAAAATCAATTTTGGGCTTCATAATAAAATCATCCATATAATTAGTCCTTTCTTTACGCCGCCCATGTTTTGGGCGGCCTTTTTATTTTTGAGGTGGATCTTCTCCATTTCTCCATGCAAGGATGATCAAGTATGAAAACGAGTCGGGGGTATACTTGGTTTCATCTGTTCCCTCTGCCATTCGTCCTCTTCTTTTTCCAAGACTTCCAGCCGCGTCAACAGCTCTTTATTCTGCCTGACAACTTCCCGATTTTGCTGGGCCATCTCCTGATTCTGACGTTTTATCTCTGCTAGTTCTGACATAACATCTTGTGTTACGTCTGGCATAGAAGGCGTAAGCTCCGACGTAGTTTCCATATCATTATTTCGTTTAGCCTCAACTTCATGAATTAAACGCCTTACAAATGAATCTCTAATATTAGGCTCTATTTTAAAATAGGCACTTATAATCTGTCTTTCCAGTTCACTGGCTTTCAATTCCGTACATAGCCGCTCAACAGCAGAAGATTCTGTCTTGTTAAACATATTGCCTTCCCCTGTACGAAGCCATGCTTCATTAACATTAAATTCCCGACAAATTAAAGAGATAACTGCATCAATAGGTTCATTACGACCTATTTCATAGCTTGCGATAGTGCCACGTTTTATTTTTAATCTGTCTGAAAATTCTTGTTGAGTAAGATTAAAAAATTTACGTATTTTTTTGATTCGCTCATTCAATAACGTCACCTCCTAGTGCTGATAATATCACATTTATATGCAGCAGTCAAGAAAAAATGCAGTTAAATCACAAAAAATAACTTGACTTTTGTGATTTAACTGCTTATAATAGCAGTATAAACACAAAGAAAGGAGAAAAACCTATGATCATGACACAAGAACATATGAAAAAGATGGTACCGCATATCTCAAATTGGACACCGTAGCTCGTGGGCTGGGATTTACCAGAATTGCAGATAGCGGAAATGAGGTCGTCCGTTGGGAGCGTGTAGAAAAATATCTTTCGGAAATTGGAGCCGTGCCCACTTGTGGGCATGACGGTTTTATCCCGGAAAATGTATTTTACCGTCTAGCTATGAAAGCCAAAAATGACACCGCTGAACGCTTCCAGGCTTTTATTGCTGATGAAGTTATTCCCTCTATCCGTAAGCATGGGGCGTATATGACACCGCCAACTATTGAAAGCCTTTTAGACAATCCAGATGTGCTTGAACGGCGTAATATCCATGCTGCTGGTCTGGTTCAGCGTGTCAACGCCATCGTTCAGGGCAATGTAGCGTACATGGCGCTCCGGGAAATAAATCTCACTGATTTGGACAAGACCACAAAACCATGCGGAGTTGCTGACAAATCAAAAGTGCGCCAGGGAAAACATTTCCTGTGGCGCACTTTTATCATTTTAGCATCAGGAAGAAAATGAAGATATTTTACAAGCCAGTAAAAATTTTATCTGGTATAATAGGCATCATCAAGGAGGAAAGCCGCATGAAAAAAGAAGTACGAACGGTGGTCTACGATGATGAACTACACATTGAGGCTTACCGCTTCGAGGGCATCGTACAGCCTTTCCCAAACCATTTTCATGAATACTATGTGATTGGATTTATGGAGGACGGGGAACGTGTTTTATCCTGCAAAAATCAGGAGTACACCATCAAAAGAGGTGACGTTCTCCTATTCAATCCAGGGGACAATCATGCCTGTGTTCAGAATGACGGAGGTACGCTGGATTATCGGGGCTTCAACATCACCAAGGAGGTTATGTTGGATTTAGCGGAGGAAGTTACCGGCAAGCGGGAACTGCCCGGATTTTCTCGCAATGTAATCTCTGATGAAGAAGTCACCTGCTATCTGCGCCCCCTTCATGAGCTGGTAATGAAAGGCTCCAACGAGTTTGGGAAAGAGGAAACTCTGCTGCTCCTGACCTCTCTGCTGATACAGCAATACGGCCAACCTTTTGAAAGCTGCATCCCGGAGTGCCGGGAGGAAATTGAAAAAGCCTGCTCCTTTATGGAACAACATTATTCCGAGCGGATTTATCTGGAACAGATTTGCCAATGCGCCGGATTGAGCAAATCCACCCTGCTCCGGGCCTTTGCTCTCTCAAAAGGCGTCACACCGTATAGCTATCTGGAAAACATTCGCATTGGTAAGGCCAAAAAGCTGTTGGAACAAGGCGTTCCCCCCGTTGAGGCGGCACTGCAAACCGGCTTTTCCGATCAGAGCCATTTCACCAATTATTTCAACCGATTTATTGGACTGGCCCCCGGTATCTATCGGGACATCTTCAAGGATACGGAGGAAATGCCGCATGAAGGGTAACGGAACAGCGGGCCATCTCTCCGCCCTGCTCACGATCATCATTTGGGGAACGACTTTTATCTCCACCAAAATTCTGCTGGTGGACTTCCAGCCGGTAGAAATATTGTTCTTCCGCTTCGTCATGGGGCTACTGGCCCTGTTGATTGTTTATCCCTGGCGCTTGAAGGGGACGAACTGCCAGCAGGAATTGACCTTTGCCGCAGCGGGGCTGTGTGGGATATGCCTTTACTACTTGCTGGAAAACATCGCACTCACCTACACAATGGCCTCCAATGTCGGGGTGATTATCTCCGTAGCTCCGTTTTTCACGGCCATCCTGTCCCACCTGTTTCTGAAAGAGGAAAAACCCCAGGCCAGCTTTTTCATTGGCTTTATAGTCGCAATGGCCGGAATTGCCCTTATTAGCTTCAATGGTTCCAAGCTGGAGCTGAACCCCGCCGGGGACTTGCTGGCGCTGCTGGCCGCACTAATTTGGGCCTGTTATTCTGTGCTGACAAAGAAAATCAGCGGTTACGGCTACCACATCATTCTCACCACCCGGCGGGTGTTTTGCTACGGTATCCTGTTCATGCTCCCGACACTATTCCTGTTCGATTTCAAGCTGGAATTGACAAGGTTTGCAAATCCTGTATATCTGTTCAACATTCTCTTTTTGGGATTGGGCGCATCGGCCCTGTGCTTTGTCACCTGGAATTTTGCGGTCAAGACACTGGGAGCGGTCGAGACGAGCGTTTATATCTACATGGTTCCCGTGATTACGGTAGTGACTTCCGTGGCAATTCTCCATGAGAAAATCACCGCCCTGGCCGCTGTCGGGACAGTTCTGACGTTGGTGGGTCTGTTCCTGTCGGAGAGCAAACTATTTTTGAGAAAAGAGGCAAAGCAAAATGGACTGGCAAAATGAAAAGTGCGTCATGGTCATTGACGAGAGCCTACCGCTGGGTATTATCGCAAATACGGCGGCAATCATGGGGATCACTCTGGGAAAGAAAATGCCGGAGGTGGTAGGGGCTGACGTTACCGACCAAAGTGGCAACGAGCATCTTGGTATCATCGAATTTCCTGTGCCGATCCTGCGGGGTTCGCCGGAAATTATCAAGCAGATACGGGAAAAACTCTACCAGCCTGATTTTCAAGATTTGACGGTGGTGGACTTCTCCGATCTGGCCCAGGGCTGCAAGACGTATGACGAATTTATTGAGAAGATGGGCCATGTTCCAGAAAGTACCCTGCAATATTTTGGCGTTGCCATCTGTGGCCCGAAGAAAAAGGTCAATAAGCTGACCGGTAATATGGCTTTACTGCGATAAACCAATATAAAAGATTACCTTGCCGCACGACGGCAAAATAAAAAAAGCCGTCGTACAAGCAGGAGTATAATCACGCCCGGAGCGGCGGCTTTGAGAAATCAGAGCCGCCGCTCTTTTGCGCTTGGGCGGCAACAGGAGGATGCCACCATGCGATTGCAAATAGATAGGTACATATCAAAAAAAGCCTAATTCTCACAGCGGCATCCCCTACCCAGGTTTGCGAAAATAGTCGTTTTTTGTCTGCCCATATCGCCAACCCCAACGCCCGAACAGCCTTGTGCTGTTCGGGCATTTTTGCTTTTGCGGAGGGCTGTCCCATCCGGCCCCGGTGTCGCGGTCCGCCCTTCCTGTTCAGATTTCGCACTTCACCAAATCTGAACAGGAGGATAACACGATGGAGATCACCATCAAGAGATACAGCCGCAAAATGACCTATGAGGACGCCGCCACCCTTGACGAGTTTTGGGAGCTGGCCAAACGTACCGAACGGAGCCTTGACCGCGAGCAGCGGCGGCATTGGGACGGACGCGAATGTGACGAGTACATAATCGCCGCCCAGGGTCTTTTGCCCTACTGCGCTACCCCGGAGGAATTGGTCTGCCAGCAGGAAACGCTGGATGAAATTCTGGCGGTGCTGGCCCTCTGCACCAAAACCCAGCGGGAGCGGTTTCTGCTCTATGCGCTGTACGATTACAGCTATGCGGAGATCGGGCGGCGGTGCGGCTGTTCCAAGGCCGCAGTCCATGACAGCATTGAGGGTGTTCGGAAAAAGTTTTTCAAATTTTTCCGCTGACCGCCCTGACGATCACCCCAGCATGATGGCTACCAGGTGAGGGGCAATCGCCCCATTACCGGGAGGGACAAGTTGCTCCGGCGGCTTGTCCCTCCTATGTCAAGGAGGCCAGAATGTCAGCGATAATTCAGCTTCAGCAAGAGTGCGTCCGTTTCCAACGGCGCACTTATACACCGTTCCGGTGTCGTGCGCCCTGCCGGGGGCGTTGCGTCCTTCGGACGCGATGGGGAGCTGCACTCCCCAAACCCCTTGCACACCCGCAGGAACGGAACACCCGCGACCCGGCTGTTCCGTTCCTGCGGGTCAGGTATCGTCAACGCCAGATTGGCGCTCACGCTAAAAACACAAATCTGACGCTTTTAGGATTTTGCCATGGGAGCGCGTGAAATGACAGCACCCGAAATCCCCCACATGACCTATCAGCAGTGCCGCGCGGCCCGGAGACTGGTGCGGGAGTGCTGCAACTATGATTGCGGAAACTGCCTGCTCCTGGATGATGGCAAGGAATGTATCTGCCCGCAAAGCATCACCTATTCCCTAATCTGCAAATGGTTCCGCGCCGCCGTCCTTCCGCTGGATGCTGGCCTGTATGCCGCATTGTTCCCGCCCCCCTCTGTCAGACGGCGGCGGTGCCGGGAGTGCGGGAAGATGTTCGCCTCGTCCAAGTACAACACGCTCTACTGCTCTACCTGTGCCGCAGAACGGGCCAAACGGAGCAAGCGGGCCTGGGCAAAGAAAAACCGGGCTGATGTGTAGAAAAAGTACCCGCTGAAAATGCAGTAATATCAAGGCTTTCAAGACCGCCCTCAACGAGGGCCTGATACATTTTGTTGCTTTTTATGACTTGATAAAGTCATTATATTAAAAAGTTTTGAATTTGTCAAGTCTTTTTTTGTTTTAATTTTTATATTTTGACTTGACTAATTCATTTTAATCTTGTATACTTAATTACAGATGTTAAATTGGGAAAAGGGGGAGTTATATGGAAATGCACGAAAGAATACGTGAATTAAGAAAAAAATATCTTAAACTATCGCAAACCGCCTTTGGAGAAAAATTAGGAGTTAGTCGTTCTGTTATCAATAATATTGAATCGAATGTACTTGCCCGTCCCGAGCAAAAACTTTCGCTAATTAAACTCATGTGTAAAGAATTTAATGTCAGTGAAGAATGGCTATTAAATGGAATTGAGCCAATGTTTATAGAGCCTGAAACATTTAGTCTTGATGAATTTGTTAAAAGCAAGGGGGCGTCTGAATTAGAGCTAGATATTTTAAAAACGTATTTTGAATTAGATCCTGATATACGGGAACAGGTAGTAGAACATTTTAAAAAGAGATTGGCGGATCGGAGCCTTTTTTCAGCTAATTCCTCTAATAAAAATACAGATGCAGAAATCGCAAAAGAGGTTGCGCCTGATCCTTCTACTATCCGAGTAGTAGATCGAGATGAGGAAGAAGAAAAGTTTATAGCGAGAGGCGTTGAACTTATGCGGGAACAGTTTAAATTAGAAAAGAAACGGGAAGCATAAGCCTTGTATGTGAAAGAGTCAGATATGGCCTAAATCCATGGTATGGATGGATTGGATAATATAATAAAAAAGTCCGGCAAAGATTTTATCTTTGCTGGACAGAGTGAAGGAGGATTGCTATGGATGATTTTATTATGAAGCCCAAAGTTGATTTTGCTTTTAAAGAGCTTATGACAGATGAAATGGTGCGAAAAGGCTTTCTGGCTGCTTTCTTAAAATTAAATCCAGATGATATAAAAGAAACTTCTCTGCTCAATACGAATTTGCGGCGGGAGCATGAGGACGATAAACAGGGAATCCTTGATGTAAGGGTTGCTTTAAATAGTGATACTGAAATTGATGTGGAAATCAACCTTACAAAATTAGATGTGTGGGCTAATCGTTCTCTATTTTATCTGGCGAAAATGTATACGGAACAAATTAAGCCTGGCGATTCTTATGTAAAATTGAAAAAGTGTGTCAGTATCAGTATACTTGATTTTAGACTTTTTGAGAATGAACCGGATTTTTATTCCTGTTTCCATATCAGAGAAGATAACAGGCATTTTTTGTATACTGACAAGATGGAATTTCATGTTATAGAGCTGCCTAAGCTACCGGAAAAATTGAAAGAAGGCGATAACATTCTGGCATGGGCTAAGTTTATCAATGCTGAACGCAGGGAGGAGTTTGAAGAGTTGGCTGGCAGGGATGAATATTTTAAAGCGGCTTATAGTCATTTGCAAACTATCAGCCAGGATGAGAATAAGCGGATGGAATATGAAGCGCGACAAAGAGCGATTCGTGACCATAATCAATATATGCTAGAAGCGCATGAAAGAGGTCTGAAGGAAGGTGTGGAAAAGGGCCGGACAGAAGGCTGGACAGAAGGTGTCGTTGGTGTTGCAAAAAAACTTCTTGCAAAAAGTTTTTCATTGAATGAAATTGCGGATATAACAGGCTTGACAGTAGAGCAAATTCAAAATTTATAAAATAAAAAACGCCTTCGGTGCTGGAACACCGAAAGCGGTTTTAATAGGGGGCAGTAAAATTTTGTACCATACTTACTGCCCCTCTATTTTAGCATACCTTTATGCCAAAAGAAAGAGGGATTTTTTTATGAAAAAAGAAAAAATTGATAGCCGCAATGCCGTAATTTATGCCCGCTATTCCTCCCACAATCAAACAGAACAAAGCATAGAAGGGCAACTGCGCGTGTGTCACGAATATGCCCAGCGTGAGGGCTATATTATTATAGGAGAATACATTGACCGGGCCATATCAGGCAAAACAGATGATAGACCGGATTTCCAGCGTATGATTTCTGATTCCCGGAAAAAGGTATTTCAATTTGTGATTGTGTACAAGCTGGATCGTTTTGC
>RAZJ01000069.1 GCA_003612625.1 bacterium 1XD42-1
AGCCAGCCATTGCGGGCAGACAGCCCCATGCGGTCAAGCAGCAGGCCATACAGCACCTTTGCTTCCAGCGATACGCCCTTGTAGCGGCGGTCGGTCAAAAGGATTTTCGGGATGCGGTAGAAGCTGTACTGGTCGGCTTCATTCCCGTAGTAGTAATTCAGATTCAAAGTTTCCGGCATTTTCAAAGCCTCCTGTCTAAATGAAAAAAGCCCCGGCGATCTACGTCACCAAGGCAGAGTTATCTATAAACAAAAAAGCCGCACAGTAGCTGATTGTTCGTCAGTTACTGCGCGGCTTGTGGTTTCGATATTCGGTTTTTTTGTGGTGTGTGCCAGAGTAGGCCACTTTTTCTACATTTTTTGTCGGAGTTTTGACAGATAATCGGGCATTTTCCCTGTTTTTCTCGGCGTTTTCCTCTACGTCTATTCGTCTGGTCGTCAGAGGTTGCACAGCCAGCATAAGCCTGATATAATAGATTCCGGAATGGCAGGGAAATCAAAATGATTTCCTTTGCCCCGGAACTTTTTTTGCAGTATGCAGTAAAAAGGGCCTTCTTTGAACACTATATATGTGAACCGGAATAACGGCGGTAAGGAAAAATGGTTGTAGATATTGAAGCTGTGCGTCAGGCACGGCAGGGAAATCAGGATAGTTTTGCACAGGTCTATCAGCAGATTGCCGAAGACCTTTATCGGGTTGCCCTTTATTCCCTGGGGAATGCCCATGATGCCCAGGATGTGGTAAGTGAAACGTTTATAGAGGCTTATAAAGGCATCCGGAACCTTCGGGATGAAAACAGCTTTAAACCGTGGATTATGCGGATTTTATCCATCCGCTGCAAACGCCGTATTTCCCAATATATTACAGGACGTAATGAATTGGACATTGATGATTTTTTAGATCTCACCGATGACAGGGAAGGTGTGGAAGAACGGTCTTCTCAAAAAATTGCTTTATTGACGGCACTGGAAAAACTGACACCCCAAGAACGCCAAATTATTGCGCTGGCTGTTGTACAAGGATATACTGTCCGGGAAACAGCAGAAATTTTAAATGCACCGCAAGGAACTGTAAGTTCAAAGCTGCACCGCACTTTAAAAAAGCTGCGGGCAGATTTGGAAAAGTAGCTGGAAAGGAGGGGGATCGGATTTGGAACCGTATGAAGAAAAAGAATTAGAAGAATCATTGGAATGGATGCGCAAGCAATTTCAGGTATTAACAGATGAAATCAAAATTCCTGATTCCCTTCGGGCAGATATTTTGAAAAAACAATTGGAACAAATGGAAGCGGAAGAAATGCACAAACAATCCGCCCGTTCTGTTCCTTCCAAAATCCGCAGGCCAAAAATTATTGCTTTTCCGCGGAAAACCATAGCAGGTCTTGCTGCCTGCGCAGTGATAGCAGGGACTTCCCTGGTGTCTTACCAGTTAGGCCGGAATAATGGGGAAAAACTGGCGGCTTTAGAAAATACATCTGGTTCCCCTTCATTAGCAGCCGCAGAAGATGCTCCAGAAAATGCAGCATATGATGAAGTAGATGATCTGCTGATAGAAGATCCTGATATGGGGACTCCGGAACTTGCCGCCTCACCTGCACCTGCTGCCGCGCCCCAGGCAGAAGCGCCGGAAGCTTTTTCTGGAGAAGAGGATGCAGCTCCCAGGATGCTGCAATCCCCATCGGAAGCCGGTACGGGAGGGACAGAAACTACGGAAGGCCCTTCCGATTCTCCGGCTAAGAAAGAACAAGCTTTCATTGTAGCAGAGGCAAAAGAAATTTCCCGATTGGCGTCTTATTTACCGGATGCTTTACCGGAGGATTTAATGGAAACCGCACTCTTTGAAGATCAGGAAAACCTGTCTGTTTCTTATTTAAGCTCCGATTACAGCCGTCAGATTCAGTTGACTCTGCGGGATTTTTCCCAGCAGATCCCTGTCCCTGTTGATCCCTCCCAGCCGGAAACTTATGATTTGCGCCTTTATCCACAGCCTTATACCGATTCTGTTCCGGAAGAATTAGCTGCTCAGGTAAACGATCCTCTTTTCCGTGTGGAAGATATTACCCTTTCCCTAGTGGAAGCACGTGTCTTTGATCCAAATGAAGGCAGTCAGTATCGGGGGAATTTTCGGATATTATTTTCAGATGGTGTCGTTGCCACTTTAAATGTAACTGGGGTTTCTGCGGAGGAAATCTATGAAATCATTGAGCAAATGGTTCCTGGGGAATAGGGAGCTGTCTGAAAATCGACAATTTCTCTATTTTTAAACAACCATACGGCAGACGGCAGGCGGTATCCCAATATCAAAAAAGGGATACCGCCTTTGTTTTATCAATCGTTCCCAACCATGCCTTTTTCTAAACGTAAAAAATGTGGAAAATGCCTTTCTTCCCATGAAAAATGGCTGAAAGGCTGGATTTGCGTTGCGTGAAAACAAAAAATAGTGTAAACTATATAAGATATAGTGGTTTATGAGGGGAGGATTTTTGGTTGATGACTGGCAATTTAGCTTATCAATATGAAGATGAAATATGGGATGAAATGATTGATGGGAAGATCGTCGCTATGTCTCCCAGACCTGCTGTCAATCATAATATCATAAGCGGAAATATTTATCATATTTTTAAGACCTATTTATCTGGAAAAAAATGTGTCCCATTTGGGGATGGCACAGATCTCTATTTAACTCCAAAAGATCGATTTGTTCCAGATGGAATGATCGTCTGTAATCGTGATAAAATTAAGCCAAAAGGAGTATATGGCGCACCAGATCTGGTTATTGAAGTCCTTTCCCCTAGTACCGCTAAAAATGACAGGGGCTATAAAAAGCGTGTCTATGGAACATGCGGTATTCCGGAATATTGGATTGTCAGCCCCAGCGAAAAAGCTGTATATGTCTATTTGCTTCAAGACGGGCAATATAATCTTGATAATGTTTACTCCCTCTATCCTGACTATATGCTTACAAAAATGACCGAAGAAGAACAGGCAGCAATTCCAACAGAATTTCAATGCAGCCTGTTCAGCGATCTTGTAATCCGGTTAGAAAATATTTTTGAAGATACATTATAACCCAAAAACGAATGAATAAAAAACAGAACATTGCGGAAAGGAAGGGAACTCATCATGGAAATGAATTTAAAACAGAATTTAAGTATGCTTACCGACTTTTATGAAATTACAATGTCAAATGGCTATTTTTCTTATGGCATGCGGGAGCAGATTGCTGTATTTGACATGTTTTTCCGTAAAATACCGGATGAAGGTGGTTTCGCCATTGCCGCCGGTTTGGAACAGTTAATTGAATATTTGGAAAATTTGCATTTCACTTCGGAAGATATTGCATATTTACGGGAAAAAGGCATCTTTAATGAAGAATTTTTAGATTACCTTGCAGATTTCCATTTTGCCTGTGATATTTGGGCTGTTCCGGAGGGAACTCCGGTATTCCCCAATGAACCGATTGTTGTAGTACGGGGGCCGATTATTCAGGCCCAGTTAATAGAAACGATGGTGCTTTTAACCTTAAACCATCAGTCCCTGATTGCTACAAAATCCAACCGCATTGTCCGTGCTGCCCAAGGGCGGCCTATTGCAGAATTTGGTTCCCGCCGGGCTCAAAGCTTTGATGCCGCTGTATTAGGTGCCAGGGCCGCTTATATCGGGGGATGTGCAACAACTGCCTGTGTGATGACAGACCGGGATTACGGCGTACCGGCAGTAGGAACCATGGCCCATAGCTGGGTACAGCTTTTTGACAGCGAATATGAATCCTTTGAAAAATATGCCCGGTTATATCCCAATAACTGTGTTTTCTTAGTGGACACCTATAATGTATTAAAATCCGGTGTGCCTAATGCAATCCGTGTGGCTGATGAAGTTCTTGCTCCCATGGGATACCGGCCCAAAGCAATCCGGATTGACAGCGGCGATATTGCGTATCTCTCTAAAAAATCCCGTGAAATGCTGGATAAAGCCGGGTATTCTGATTGTAAAATCATGGCAACCAATTCTTTAGATGAATATTTAATTCGGGATTTAATTATTCAAGGCGCCCGTATCGATCAGTTCGGCGTAGGGGAACGGCTGATAACCAGTAAATCCGATCCTGTTTTTGGCGGGGTTTATAAAATGGCCGCCGTAGAACGGGATGGAGAATATATCCCGAAAATTAAAATCAGTGAAACTGTGGAAAAAATTACAACACCTTGCTTTAAAGAACTGTACCGGTTCTATAACCGGGAAACCGGACAGGCAATTGCTGACTATGTAACCATACGGGGCGAAGTGGTAGATGATTCCCAGCCGATTACCATTTTTGATCCGGTTGCCACCTGGAAAAAGAAAACCGTCACAAACTTTATAGCCAGACCTTTGTTAGAGCCTATCTTTGCCAAAGGAAAATTAGTTTATGAAATCCCGCCTTTGAAAGAAGTCCAGAAATATTGTCTGGAACAGGTCAGCCATTTATGGGATGAAGTCAAACGGTTTGAATACCCCCACCGTTATTATGTGGACTTGTCCAAGAAGTTATGGGAAGAGCGCAGCAAGCTTTTGGATCAAATGACACCTTCTGTTTAAAAATTCCCTTTTCTATTCGTTATATATTTCCCCAGTTGACAAATGCCAGACACCATTTATAATGGATGTGGTATTTGAATAAACAGCCCTAATTTTGTAAAATAGGGTTTCCGATAGGAGCGTGCGTAGAAAATGGCAGCAAACACAGCCCCCCGTTGTTTAGGCTGTATGTCCCTGCTGACGGAGGACGGCGTTTGCCCTGTATGCGGCTACGATCCCTCTAAAGCCCAATTAAATATCAATTATTTAGTACCAGGCTATGTGCTGGGCGGGCGCTATCTGGTAGGAAAAATGACTTCCTGCGATACGGAAGGTGCATGGTATGTCGGCTTTGACGGCCAGCAGAATTTCCGTGTCTGGATACGGGAATATGCACCAAAAGCAATTATTGTACGGGACTATGACAATGGGATTGTACGGCCTTTGCCGGGCAGCGAGGCCCAGTATAAAGCTTTAATGTCTGATTTTGAAGATCTATGTTCCTCAATCCGCCGGTTATCTTCCGTAGAGAAAGTCCTGCCTATTTTAGATATGGTTCGTGCCAATAATACTGTTTATGCAATTTATCGTTATATTAAGATGATAACCCTGGAGTCCTTCCTAAAGCGCAGCGGCGGCAGGTTGTCCTGGCGCCACACAAAAAAATTACTAATGCCCTTGTTCCATACTGTTGCAGGGGTACATAATGCCGGCTTGATCCACAGGGGGCTGTCTCCCCGAACGGTGGAAATCGATCAAAATGGTACTTTATGGCTGACCAACTTTTCCATTGCCGCAGCCAGAACCAATAAAAGTGAACTCAGTGCCCAGCTTTATGAAGGATATGCTGCCCCAGAGCAATATTCCCAAAGCACATTCCAGGGAACATGGACTGATGTATATGCCTTAGGCGCCATTACATACCGTGCTGTTATGGGAGCAGATCCACCTTCTGCCATGGACCGGGTTTACGGAGATGATTTGCTGGACCGCACCGTATCTCCAGATATGACAGATTCTGTAATAACCGCTATCAACCGGGCTTTGGCTGTGGAAGTGGAGGACCGTACACAAACAGCAGAACGGTATATTGCGGATCTGCTGGCCAACGAAGGCTCCAATACAGCCGTTTATACAGCCCCTGTTGCCCGCCGCGTCCCCCAGCAGGCAGATGATGATCTGATTCTTCCTCAGTCTGTTTTCCCCGCAGCTCCCAAGCCCCAGGAAGAAGAACCCCCTGTCCGGAGCCGTTTTGACGATTTAATGGCTCCAGCCTTTGACGAAAAGCAGCGGGAAGAAGAGCTTTCCCGGCTGAAAGCAGAACGGGAAAGACGACGGGCAGAAAATAAGAAAAAGAAAAAAAAGAACCGCCGCAAAGCCCATCCTATCCTTTTATTGATTCTTTCTGCTATCGTAGCAACTTCCTTATTGGGCATGGCAGTTTATTGGTTTGCAAATACTTATCTGGCAGATTTAATCAATGCGGTACAAAATAGCGAACCTGTGGAAAAAAATCAACAAGGCGTCGTATTTTCCCAGGATGAAACAGAAGAAGAAAACGGAAAAGTTGCAAATTTTGTGGGAGCAACCATAGAATCCATCCAATCGAATACTTCCCTTGAAAAGCATTATGAATTTAAAATTGTAGAAGGGCGCAGCGCCGAATATGAAGAAGGCGTTGTTTATGAACAAAGCCCAAAATCCGGGGAGTCCTTGGTGGAAGGCAATAAAACCCGTGTCACTTTATATGTTTCCCAAGGCACTGATTTAGTGGAGCTGCCTGAAGTGATAGGCCGGCCCCGCCAAGAAGTAGAAATGGAATTAGCCGAATTAAAAATCCCATATGCAGTCATTCCGGTACTGGCAGATGCAGAACCAGATACCATTGTAAGATGCAATCGGAATCCCGGGGATCAGATTGACATTACACGCAGCGAAAAAGTTATTCTTTATGTTAAGAAAGATGATGGAGAGGCCGGAGAAAGCAGCGAAGAGGAAGATAATGACAGTGAAATCGAAAAAGTTCCTTCCTCCTCCCGCACCCGTCCTGTAACCATAACCAGCTCCAGCAGAGAGGAAGCTTCCCGTTCCAGCTCCAGCAGCTCCCGGTGGGCTTCATCCAAAGATACTTCCTCTTATCCAGGACTTTTAAAACCCAGAAACTCTTAAAGATAAACACCCCCCGACTTAATATGCCCCTTGTCAAGTTGACAGGAAAAATATCTAAAATTTAGTGTGGATGATGCCTGCATTTCATTTTGAAGTGTAGGCGTTTTTCTATGCATATCATTTTTCTTTATATTTCATGATTCGTTTGTTTTCCGGAATAGGATATTCACTTCTTATTCCAAGACTGTGTAAATATTAAACAAGCACCATCCTATTCAGATGAGGCACTGAAGCTGGCATATGATTTTGACAATAGAATAGATGATTGGGGACGCAAACACCTACGGAATACTGCAGATATTGAAATTAAACGTTATGAGGTTGAATTAAAACATGTTAAAGGAAAGGGAAACATCTATAAGACCGATAATAACATAACATCCTTACAAGAACAGAAAATCATCTATTTACCAGAACCGCTCCAGGCCGCTTCTGCTGGTACAGGCCAGATTGCCGATGATGACACGGCGGAACAAGTAGCGGTATACTATAACGAAAAAACTTATATTATGCGTGAGTGGTGACAGCATGGAGCCTAAGTTTATGAATGGAGATCGTGTCCTTGTACGTAGCCAGCCATCTGTTGAAATTGGCGAAATTGGTATTTTTATAGTGGATGGGGAGCAATATGTAAAAATATATCGCGGTTCTTATCTGGAAAGCCTGAATCCGCAATACAATGACATTGAAGTGAGTGAGCGTTCGTTTTGCCGTGGAAAAGTTATAGGTGTGTTAGATCCAGAATGGATTGCTGAATAATAAATAAACACCCCCCGGCAATGGGGCGGTGACGTAAGAAAACATTCTAAGCGAGGGTCGGCGTAGTGTTAAGCTGCGCCGACTTTCGCATTATTTTTGTCTTGGGCAGTTTGGGATTGCTCCCGCGCTCCCTCAAAATCAAACGCACCAATGAAGTTATAGACGATTTCAATTTCCCGGATTTTCATCCGCTTCTGCTGTTCGTCGGTCGTGTAGGTTTCGGACACCCTGATCTGTTCCACGAACTCACGCAGGATGGTGGCGTCAAGCTGGGTCATGTCCGTGTACTTCTTCACCACAGAAATGAACTTCCTGACGTTGGTTTTCTTCTGCTCCTGTTGCTTCACTTCCCGCCCCAGGGTTTCCACGACGGCCTTTAACTGTGCCTGCTCCTGTTCATAGTCGCGGGATAGCTTGATAAACCGTTCATCGGACAGTTTGCCGGAAATATTGTCCTCGTAAATCCGCTTGAAGATCACATCCAACTCCGCGATGCGCTTTTCAGACTGTGCCAGCACAGCCTTTTTCTGTGCCAGCGCCTTGTCACGCTCCCGCAGGCTCCGTTCCGCCGCCCGCTGGATAAAGTCGTCCTCATACTGCGTCACATATGGATATTAACCTCAACTATTCCGAGGACGACAGCCCCCTTGCGCTGAAATCCGACTTTATCCTCTCCCTCTGCGAGCTTGTCATAGGCGGCAAGGAGGGCTTGCAGCCCGTCGATAAGACCGTCATTGACCGCGCCGTTAGGAACGTGTACCGCCCTTTCCTTGCAGACCCCGACCCGGAGAAAATGCCGATTTTAGGCGACCTCTACGACGAGCTTTTGAAGCAGCCGGAGCCGGAAGCGGCGCGTATCGCGGCGGCGTTGGAGCTTTATGTTTCCGGGAGCCTTAATGTCTTTAACCACAGGACGAATGAATTGCTTGATTAAATGCTCATGTACGGTAAAGAAGCAAGCAACCGAAAACAAGAGATAGACCGCCAGCACCACACTATTCCGAACCAAAGA